>JBDHZF010000101.1:0-8894 GCA_039811765.1 Thermoleophilia bacterium
GACTGCGTTCAGCGCGTAGCGGTCGAGATCGAAGCTGGTCCACGCCGACCGAGGCACGAAACTCGTGATCCGTTGACGTGCTTCGTCGGCTGCTTCCACGAACGGGTCCGTGGTCGACCAATCGAAGGCGTCGAGGAACTCACCGAGCGTGGTTCCAGATGTTCCCCGAATCGATCGCGCAGCGGCGTGATCGAACACAGGCAGATCGCCCGCACCGGGGACGTTCGCGTTGCCTGTCGATGGCATTCGGTTCTGGCTCCCGTTCGCTGGCACGCCGCGCGATCTCGCGCCTGAAATCGTCTTTCGATCCTCGCACGAAGGCGTATCGGCCAGCGGATCGCCGAGCTACAATGACCCCTACAACCAACCCGCGTAGCACCATGCGAAACGCGAGGTGGGAAACCGGGTGAGGCCGCAATTCCGGGTGGTAACAAACCGACCCATCGATTTGCAGGCAAAAAGCACGCCCGGAAGGATTCGAACCTCCGACCCCCAGGTTCGAAGCCTGGTGCTCTATCCAGCTGAGCTACGGGCGCAAGCGTTGTGCAGTCTAGCGGGTGGCGGGGGCGGGGTGAAGGCGGCGTCGAATCGAAGGCGTTGCTGGACGCGCGCCGACGGGCCTGCCATAGTGCGCCGCTCCGAACCGAAGCGGAACGATCGTTCCGCTTGCAGCGAACGCGCCGCGCGCGCACCGAAAGGCTTCTCGTGACCCACGCTCCGCATCATCCCGGCGAGGCGAGCGTCGTCGTCGACGACGACGTGCACGGCGTCAGCGCGTGGTGGGCGCTCGTCGTGGTCTGCTTCGCGCAGTTCATGGTGGTGCTCGACGCCACGATCACCAACGTCGCGCTGCCCACCATCCAGGAGGACCTGAAGATCAGCGACGCGTCGCTGCAGTGGGTCATCAACTCCTACACGCTCGCCTTCGGCGGCTTGCTGCTGCTCGGCGGGCGCATGAGCGACTTGCTCGGGCGCCGCCGCATCTTCGTGATCGGCACGATCCTGTTCGCCGCGGCATCGCTCATGAACGGCCTCGCGTGGAGCCCGGAAGCGCTCATCTTCTTCCGCGGCGTGCAAGGCGTGGGCGCGGCGCTCATCTCGCCGGCCGCGCTGAGCGTGATCATGACGTCGTTCAAGGAAGGCGCGGAGCGCTCCAAGGCGCTTGGCGTGTGGAGCGCGATCGCCGCGGGCGGCGCGTCCGTGGGCCTGCTGCTCGGCGGCGTGATCACCCAGAAGCTCGACTGGCCGTGGATCTTCTACATCAACGTGCCGATCGGCATCGCTGTCGTGATCGCCGCCTACATCCGCGTTCCGGAATCGCGCGCCGACCTGGGGCATCGCCGCTTCGACATCGCCGGCGCGCTCAGCGTGACCGCGGGCCTGATGTTGCTCGTGTACGGCATCGTCAAGACGGTGGACGACGGTTTCACCAGCGGTGCGACGATCGCCCGTGTCGGTATCGCCATCGCCCTGCTCTTCGCGTTCCTGGTGATCGAGAACGCGTCGAAGGCGCCGCTCGTTCGCCTCGGCCTGCTCAAGCTGCGCTCGCTGACGATCGCGAACGCCGCGATGCTGCTGGTGAGCGCGGGCATGTTCGCGTTCTTCTACTTCGCGACGCTCTACATCCAGCTCGTGCTCGGCTTCAAGCCGATCAAGGCCGGCTTTGCGTTCTTGCCGTTTGCGCTCAGCATCGGCATCGGCGCCGGCACCGCGCAGATCGCGCTAAAGAAGTTCGGCGTGCGCGTCACCGGCACGATCGGCCTGCTCGTGGCGGGCGGCGGCATGGCATGGATCGCGTCGTCGCTCTCGGCGACCGACGGCAAGTACCATGACATCCTCCCCGGCATCGTCGCGATGGCGATCGGTCTCGGTTGGACCTTCGTGCCGTTCACGCTGATCGCCACCACGAACGTCGCCGACGACGAAGCCGGTCTCGCGTCCGGAATCTTCAACACGAGCCAGCAGATCGGCGGCGCGATCGGCCTTGCCGTGCTCACCACGATCTTCGTGCACCGACGCGACGACAAGCTCGAATCGATTGGCGCGGCGTTCCACCCCGTGCAGGAATGGGCGATGCTCAAGCCGCAGGAGATCGGCGCGCAGCTGGTCGCGGCGGTCGACGGCTACAAGGTTGCGATGTTCTCCGGCGTCGGCATGCTCGCGCTCGGACTGGTCTTGCACGTGTTGTTCACGCGCCGCAAGGACGTGGACAACATCGACGTGACTGCGCCGCCCACCGCGCACGTCGGCTGAGGACGATCCGGCCATGCCGTTCGCCGTTCCCACGCTTCGCCGAGACGCCGCGCGCAACCGCCAGCGAGTGCTCGACGCCGCCAGCGCGCTGCTGCGCGAGCGCGGGCTCGACGTGACGATGCAGGAGATCGCGGACGCAGCGGGCGTTGGCGTGGGCACCGTGTGCCGGCGCTTTCGCACCAAGGACGATCTCGTCGCCGCGCTCGTGCGCCAACGGCTCGAACGACTGCTAGAGATCTTGCAAGACGGAATCGCCGCGATGGACGACGATCCTTGGGCCGCGTTCGCCGATTCGTTCACGGCGTCGGTGGAGCTGCACGCGAACGATCGCGGCTTCAACGAAGCGGTCGCTGCGAGCGGCGTCGCATGCTCCGCGCCGCCCGAGCAGCTGTCGGCGATGCTCGACGAGCTCGTGCGTCGCGCGATCGAGGCGGGCGTTGTGCGCGCGGACTTGACGGCGCAGGAGATCCCGCAGCTCGCATGCATGGTGAGCCGCGCGGGCGGCTCCGCGATCGGCCCAGTCGATGACGACGCGTGGCGGCGCGCCTGCGCGATCGTGCTCGACGGCATGCGCGCCTGACACGGCCACCATCGCTGGCGCACGTGGCCACCAGCGCAGCATTCGACGAGCGCGATCGTCGCGCGAATCGACGAACGGGCGTCCCATCCCCCCAGCCACGAGGACACACCCATGCAGGTCTCCGCGATCACCCAGCCGACGACGATCATGCGAGCAGCGCCCCCGCTCGCGCAACAACCCGCTCCCGCCACGCAGTCCGCGCCCGGAGCAGACGACGTCAGCATCGGTGCCAGCGCCATCACAGGTCTGGCGGCGAGCCAGATGCGCGCGATGGAACGTCAGCAGAATCTCGCGATGATCAGCGCAATGTTCACGAACACGATTTCACGAATCGGCGCCAGCGCGTGGGCTACCCTGCGCGGCGATCGAGGCGCCGCTCCCGCCGCCGACGTCCACGGCTGACGTAGCCACGACCGGCAGCGCGACACGAAACGTCGTGCCGTCGCCGAGCGTGCTCGACACGTCGATCGAGCCGCCCATCGCCGACACGAGCCGCTGGCAGATGTAGAGGCCCAAGCCCGCGCCGCCGCCGGTTCGCGTCACCGAATCGGACGTGACGAAGAAGCGTTCGAAGATGCGCCGCTGGTCCACCTGCGAAATGCCCGGGCCGTGATCGGTCACGATCACGACGCAGCGATCGTCCTCGCCATATTCGAGGCTCACGTCGACGGGCGCTTCCGTGCCGCCATGCTTGATCGCGTTGTCGAGCAGGTTCGTTACCACCTGTTCGAGCCGATGCGCGTCCGCGTTCACGACCACGCCCGGTTGGCGCGTGTCGAAGTGCACGTGCGCTTTCGGATGCGCGGCCTCGAACGTCTTCACCGCGCGTCGAACGGTGGACGGCAAGTCGGTCGGCGCGGGATCCACTTCCAGCGGGCGCCCGGATTCGATCGCGCTCATGTCGAGCAGATCGCCGATCAGGCGCTCGAGCCGGTCCGCCTGTTCGCCCATGATCTGCAAGAACATGCGAACCTGTCCTTCGCCGAGCTCGATGTCGTCGCGGCGCATCGTTTCCAGAAAGCCCTTGATCGCGGTGAGCGGCGTGCGCAGTTCGTGACTGACCGTGGCGACGAAGTCGTCCTTCAGGCGTTCGGTTTCCTGTTCGAGCGTGACGTCGCGCAGCACCACCACCCAGCTCTGCTCGGTGTCCGCGCCCGCCGACGAGATCGGCGCGTAGCTCGCGCGCACGTGGCGATGCTCCCCGCCAGCGGTGGAGACGATCGCGTCGATCGTGCCGGGACTCGCGGCGTCCACGATCGCGGCGAGCTGCGGCGATATCAGCGAGATTGGCGACGAGGCGACCGTGGTTTCTCCGAACCCGGTCAGCGACTGCATCGCCGGATTCCAGCCTCGCACGCGGCCGCGCCGATCGAGCACGAGCATGCCTTCGCTGGAATGGTCGAACACTTGCGCGATCGTGCGCTGCTGCAGCTCCGTGCGCGCCGACAGCAGCGAGTTGTCGAGCGCGCTCGCCGCTTGGTGCGCAAGCATCGCCACGAGCGTGCGATCGCGTTTGGAGAAGCTCGCGCGTCGCGTGTCGGATTCGGATCGTTCGTGCCACACCACCAGCTCGCCGAACGTGCCTTCCGATCCGGACAGCGGCACCGCGAATGTCACTCGTCCCGCCTGGCCGGGATCGTCGCGGCGGGCCGAAGCGTCGTCGAAGTTGCCGCCGCCGTCGCTCGTTCCGTCGGCGGTGCGCAGCGACCAGAACCTGCGTCCGTCGTCGAACAACCGCACCTCGGCGCCCGCTGCGTCGACCACGTCGCGCGCGCTGATCGCGAGCGCGCGCGCCACGCGTGCGGCGGGAACTTCGCCGGACATCGTGTTCACCGCCGCGCCGAGTTCCTGCAAACGCTGCTCTTCCAGCGCCTTGCCTGCGTGCACCCGCCACGCACCATGCAGCATCACGAGCGGCACGATCGCCACGAGCAGCACCCACGGCTGCTCGATCGCGGGCAACACGAGCAGCATGCCGATCGAACCGTTCGCCGCCCACATCCCGAGCTTGAGGCCGATGTCGTCGCGCAGCACGCGAGGGATCGGCGTGCCCGCGGCGAGCCGCAGCACGATCCCCACGAGCAGTTGGTTCACGACGAACATGGCGGCGAGGCCGATCGCCGCGGCGACGAGTTGGGACGGCCCGAACTCGGGCGCGCTCTCGCCCGCGACGAGCGCGGTGACGCCAAGCGCCGCGCCGACCGACAACACCAGTTGTGCCGCATTGAAGCAGAATTTCATCGGCGAGGCTTGGCGTTCCACGAGCTGACCGACCGTGATCCCGATCGCCACGGCCAGCAGCGCCGGCGCGGGGTCGAGCATCAGCACGAGCGGCACGACGACCGCTTCTTCGACCCGCACGAGCTCGAGCTGCGTGCCGCGGGGGAACGGCACCGGCAGCAGCTGCACCAGCATGAACACGATCGCGAAGGTCGCGAGCGCGGGCAGCTCGTCAGCGCCACGAGCGCCGAAGGACGAGAACGCGAAGACGATGCTGGCGACCGCGCCGAACACGACGGCGGTCACGTAGATGCGCAGCGCACGGGTCATCATCGGTCAGCTCAACCCCACTGGCTCGCCCACCACTGCGAGGATCCCCATTGGCTCGCGCCCCACTGGGAAGCTCCCCACTGGCTCGCACCCCACTGCGATGCGCCCCATTGGGACGCTCCCCATTGGGAGGCGCCCCACTGCGAGGCGTCCCACGCCGCTTCGGCGCGGAACTCGGCAGGATCGAACTCGTCGGTCGCTTCGTCGGCCACCACGACTTCGGCAGTGTCGTCTTCCACTTCCGGCGCGGCTGCGGCTGTCGGCGGGATCTCTGCGGTGTGATTGCCCGTTACCGGAACTTCCACCGCGACCACGTCGCCGTCTTCTTCGCGAACGCGAGTGCGCACGTCGACGATCGCCGAACCGCGCGCGCCATGCAGCGAGCCGAGTCCCGAACTGCGACTCACGTACCGGTTCGAGCGTCCGCCCTGCGCGGCGTACATGGCTCGCATCGCGCGCGCCGTGCCTTCGCCGGACGCGGTCGGCCACCCCTCGATCGGTCGCGCGGTGGAGAGCAGGCCGTACTTGATCTGGTCGGGCGTCAGCGAAGCGTCCGCCGACAACATCGTCGCGACCAGCCCGCTCACGATCGGCGCGGCGAACGAGGTGCCGCTGCCGCGGAAGTGGTCTTCCCCGATGCGCGCCTGCGGATTCGCGTCGTCCACGGCGCTGCCCGGCGCGCGCAGCGACACCACGCGCGTGCCCGACGTCACCAGATCCGGCTTGCTCAAGCCGTCCTGCGTCGGACCGCGCGAGGAGAACGCCGGGATCGTGTCGTCGTAACGCTGCGCGGTGCCTTGGTCGTCGCTCGCGCCGACGCTGATGATCAGCGGATCGTCGCCCGGCTTGGTCACCGTCCCGTCCTCGTCGCCGAGGTTGCCGGCGGACGCGACCACCACGATCCCCGAATCCCACACTTGCTGCACCGCGTAGTTCAGCGGGCTCGTGAACGCGGACTGCTTGCTGTCGTTGCCGAACGACAAGTTCACCACGTCGATCGAATAGTGCTCCTTGTTGGCGATCACCCACTGCAGCGCCGCGAGCACCTGCGTCACGTCAACCGCGCCGCTCGCCCCCGAAAGTTTGATGGAGACGATGTCCGCGCCCGGCGCAGTCTCGTGCACGAGCCCCGCCACGAACGTGCCGTGACCGTACTGGTCGCCCTCGTCCGGCGCCGCGGAGATGTTCTCTTGGTGCACCACCGCGCCGTCCATGCCGGCGACGTCCGCCACGCCCGTGTCGATCACCGCGACCGTGACGCCGCTGCCGTCGTAGCCGCTGGCGGCGAGCTGATCGGCCTGCGAGGACGCGCGGAACACGTCCGGGGTGGAGGTGGGCAGGTCGTCCGCGGTCGCGACGGCCACGCCGATGCTGCTCGTGAGCACGACGCCGATCGCGGCGACGCGCAGGAGTCGTGCTGGCATGCGTGACATGGTGGAGACCCTCGTTCGACGTCGCATCGGAGCGGCACGGACCGCACCGGTCATCCATGCCACGTCGACACCGCGAAAATGTTCGATGTGCGCCGGGATCCACGCAAAATGCGGCGAGGACGCAAGAACCTGCAGGTGCTTGCAGCGCACTGCGCAAACGTGTCCGCGCCTTCGTGCACATGGCGACAGTCGAACCGTTCGGATCGGCAACGAAGCACGGCGGTGCCGCGTGTATGCTCACGCTCACGTGCACGCACGCGCGGGCGTGGCGGAATTGGTAGACGCGCCGGATTTAGGATCCGGTGGGCACTGCCCGTGGAGGTTCAAGTCCTCTCGCCCGCATCACCGCATCAGACCAGACACAAGGAACGCCGCTCGCATGATGAAGACCACGATCGCACGCCTCGAGGACACGAAGCTCCGGCTGGACATCGAGGTGCCCGAAGACGTGCTCAAGGATGCGATGGACGCCACGCTCGCGCACATGGGAAGCCAGCTCAACATCCCCGGCTTCCGACCGGGCAAGGTGCCGCCCCAAGCCGTGCTCGCTCGCCTCGGGCGCGACGCGATCGTCGACGAGACGATCCGCTTGTTCCTCGACGACTGGTATCGCGCTGCGGTGATCGGCAGCGGCGTGCGTCCCGTCGCGCAGCCGGAGATCGAGTTCGCCGAGGGCGACGACGCGCCGAGCGCCGGCGTTCGCTTCTCCGCGACGATCGAGGTCGCGCCCAAGCCGAAGCTGCCGGATCTCGCGACGCTCGAGGTGGATCGACCGAACCTGCCGGACGTGCAGCAGTACGTCGACCAAGTGCTCGAAGCGACGCTTCGCGGCGCGGGCACGCTCATCGACACTGGCGAGGGCGCGAAAGAGGGCGACGAGGTCGTCGTCGACTTCCGCTGCACGATCGACGACGAGGACGTCGTCGGCGCTGGCGCCACCGGCTACCAGGCCCGCGTGGGCGATGGGCGCCTGCTCGCCGAGCTGGAGGAAGCGATCATCGGCAAGCCCGCCGGCACCGAAGTGGACGTGCCCGTGTCGTTCCCGGCCGACCACCCGATGACGCAGCTCGCGGGCAAGGACGCCGTCTTCCATCTCGCGCTGCGCAGCGTGCAGGATCTGCAGCTGCCCGAGCTCACCGACGAGGTCGCGGCGAGCGTCAGCGAGTTCGCCACCGCCGCCGAGCTGGACGCCGACATTCGCGGTTCGATCACCGCGCGCCTCGAAGAAGAAGTGCTCGGCATCTTCCGCGGCAACGCGGTCGCGGCGCTCGCCGCGTCGGTCGAGCTCGAAGAGCCCGCATCGCTCGTGCAAGGACGCCAGCAAGATCTCTACAACGGTCTCAAACAGCAGCTCGCGCAGGCCGGACTGTCGATGGAGGCGTACCTCGATCGTGCCGGTCGCGACACCGAAGGACTCTTCGCCGAGCTGGAGGAGAGCGCGCGCGACGATCTGCGCCGCGAGCTGTCGCTGCTGGCGGTGGCCGAAGAATTCGACCTGGCCGTCACCGAGGACGACCTGCGCAAGGAGGTCGCCGAGCACGCCGAGCACACCGGCCAGTCGGTGGACGACGCGATGGAGCAGATCGTTCGTTCCGGACGAGCGGACATGCTCCGCGGCGAGCTGCTGATCCAGCGCGCGATCGATCACGTCGTCGCCACCGTCAAGCCGAAGCCCGTGGATCTTCCCACGCGCGAGGAGGCCGAAGCCGAGGCCGCCGCGAACGGTGAGGAACCGGTCGAGGAGTGACTTGGCAACGACGGCCGCGGCCCGGTTTTCGGACGCGGTGCCTGTCTGCTGCCGGCAAACACGTGTTTCGCGCGGGTTTGCCGACACAAGTCCAGTCGATCACGGCCGAGAGTGACGAAAACGTCCAACTTGGTCGCGTTCATCACTGTCGACGTCGAGATCGTGAACGATACTGACCAAGACGCTCGAATGGGACGTTCTCGTCATTTTCGCTGCACGCGCTCGGACCGTGGCGACCATGACGGATCGCTTATCGTCGTCGATGTGAGCGATCTGCCCATGATGGGCAGTACGCTCTCAGCAGCGCGCGCACGCAAGCCCTCAAGGTCTG
>JBDHZF010000102.1:0-8872 GCA_039811765.1 Thermoleophilia bacterium
GTGCACGAGCGCGCCGACGGTGCGATAGCGCGGCCCGGTCTGCGCATCGCCGCCGGGCGCGTTGGCGACGACCGCCTGCTCGTTCACGATCACCGTGCCCACGCCCTCGATCGCGATGCGCTCGTTCGGCGTGATCGCGCGTGCGACGCCATCCACTTCGAGCGTCGCGTCATCGGCGACCGCGACTGCGCCGCTCGCGCGCCCATCGCTCGATACGGCGTTCGCGTCGATGCGCGCGCCGCGCAGCACGATGCGTCCACCCAGCAGCTCGATTCGTTGCGTGCTCGCGCGCGCCGCTGCGCGTCGCGCGCCGACTTGCACGCGCGCGCCGCTGGTGACGCCGTCCACGCTCGCCACCTGCTCGAGCGACCACTGCGCCTGCGCGCCTTGCGCGCTCGCTGCCGCTCCCACCACCGGTTCGGCCAGCGCGACGCGCACCGGCGCGTGCCCGGGGCGCAGCAACAGCACGCCCGTTGCTTGCGCGTTCACCGCCATGGTCGGCGTCGCCGCGCCGCTGCTCGTGTCGGAGCGGCCGATCTGCGCGGCGATCGCCGCGATCGCCGCGAACACCGTGAACGCGACGAGCGCCGCGGCGAGGCGCTGTCGGCGCGCGCCAAGTCGCGAATCGTCGTCGGGCGACGGATCGACGACCGCCCCGGCGAGCAACCCGCCGGGCGAAGTCGAATCGGATGGGAAAGGGGAATTCGGCATGGATCAACCGCGCGCGCGTGCGGTACTAACGCTCGTCGTCGCACTGTAGCACGCGCTTGAATCGGTCCTCGTACGCTGCACGCAGCGCAACCATGTCGACAGCCGCAGAAGGAACTGGCAAAGGTTGCGGAGAATTACGCACACGAAAGCGTTTCGTATGGATAGATTCGAGGCGATTCGATCCCTTCCAAGGAGGATCCGTGGAAAAGCCCGACGGCACCACAGACACACCAACGCCCCGGCAGTCCGACCACAGCGTGCGCGGCTCGTTCATCGCCGTGCTCGTGATGGCGGCGTTCTTCGCGCTCACCTGGTTCGGCATGTGGGCCCTCGTCCTGGAGCGCCGCTGACATGACCACGACCCCAGGAACCAACAAGCCCGCCGAGCTGCCGGCTCGCTTCGAGAAGCTCGACACGCTCGAGAAGTGGTGGATGCGCATCGGCATCGCGATGCTCGTCGTGTTCGTGACCCTCGTGGTGGCGGACACGCTGCGCCACGACACCAAGCACGCGCACGGCGCCACGACGATCAACCCGGCGAAGGTCACGCAGACCGCGCCGTTCGACAAGCCCGGCGTCTACAAGAACGAGGACGGCACCAGCTACACCGCCGTCGTCATCGCCTACACGTTCGGGTTCATGCCGCAAGGCGATCTCGTCGTGCCTTACGACACGCCCGTGCACTTCAAGGTGACGAGCCTGGACGTGGTGCACGGCTTCCAGATCCCCGGCACCTCGAACGTCAACCTCGAAGTGCTGCCCGGCCACGTGTCGGAGATGGTCGCGCGGTTCACCGACCCCGGCCGGCACTTGATCCTGTGCCATGAGTACTGCGGCTCCGGCCACCACTTCATGGCCACGCACATCCGCGTGCTCGAGAAGGGCGAGACGCCCGAGGAGTACGCCGCCAAGCAGGAAGACCACGAGTCGATGAAGGACGCAGCATGAGCAGCACCATCGAACGACCAGCGGGCACGCCGCTTCCCGAACCCAGCCGTCGCGAACGGCTGCAGCGGTTGCCGCAGCGCGAGCTGAAGGTGCGCGGCGCGGACGGCACGCTCGTGCTCACGCACATGTTCACCGCGATCACGGCGCTGCTCGTGGGCGGCATCGCCGGCCTGCTGCAGTCGCTCGAGCACAGCGGCCGCGTGCACCTGCCCGAGTTCCTGGGCTACTACAAGCTGCTCACCGCGCACGGCATCCTGATGGCGATCGTCTTCACGACGGTGTTCATCCTCGGCTTCTTCTACGCCGGGATGGCGGCCGTCACCGACGGCGAGCTCTACCAAGGCCCCAGAACGCTCGCATGGGCGGGCTACTGGACGATGATCGTCGGCGCGGTGCTGGTGGTGATCCCGCTGCTTGCCGGCCAGGCGAGCGTCCTCTACACGTTCTACGCGCCGATGCAGGCCAATCCATGGTTCTACGTGGGATTGACGCTGTTCGTGGTCGGTTCGTGGATCGGCGGCGCGGCGATCTTCGCGCAGTACGCGCAGTGGCGTAAAGCCTACGGCGCGACCTCGTCCCCGCTGTTCTCGTTCATGGCGGTCGCCACGATGCTCGTGTGGCAGGTCGCCACGCTCGGCGTCGCCGTCGAGGTGCTGTTCCAGCTGATCCCCTGGTCGTTCGGGTGGACCGACACGATCGACGTGCTGCTCAGCCGCACGCTGTTCTGGTTTTTCGGCCACCCGCTCGTGTACTTCTGGCTGATGCCGGCGTACACCGCGTGGTACCTCGTGATGCCGAAGCTGATCGGCGGACGCGTGTTCAGCGACAACCTCGCGCGCCTGTCGTTCATGCTGCTGATCGTCTTCAGCATCCCCGTCGGCCTGCACCACCAGTTCATGGAGCCGGGCGTGGAAAGCGGATGGAAGCTGCTGCAGGCGGGCCTCACCTTCGCGGTCGTGATCCCCAGCCTCGTCACCGCGTTCAGCTTGTGGGCGACGATGGAGCTGGCCGGTCGCGCTAAGGGCTACGGCGGGATGTTCGGCTGGCTTCGCGGGTTGCCGTGGAAGGACGCGCGCTTCCTCGGCCTGATGATGGGCATGCTCGTGTTCATTCCGGGTGGCGCGGGCGGTCTGATCCTCGCGTCGTTCAACCTCAACCAGGCCGTGCACAACACGATCTTCATCACCGGCCACTTCCACCTGACGGTGGCGACCGCATCCGCGCTCACGTTCATCTCCACGATGTTCTGGCTGATTCCGCACATCCGCGGCCGCCGCATCACCCCCCGCGCGAACAAGTGGATGCTCGCGCAGGTGTGGACATGGGTGCTCGGCATGGTCGTGATGAGCACGTCGATGCATGTGGTCGGGCTGATGGGCGCGCCACGCCGCACCAAGTGGGTGGACTACGGTTCCAGCGAGACGCTCGCGTCGAGCTGGGTGCCGTACCAGGTCGGCATGGCGATCGGCGGAACGATCCTGTTCGTCAGCGTCGTGCTCGCGTTCAGCATCATGGTGTACCTCGCCACGAAGGCGCCCGTGGGGACGGCAACCGAGCCCGCGCAGGAGTTCCCGCTCGCCGACGCACCGCGAACCGGGCTGGAAGTTCCGGCGTGGCTGGAGCGGTGGCGCCTGTGGCTGACCGTGCTCGGCGTGCTGATCGTCGCGGCGTACGCGGCGCCGATCGCGCAGATCTTCTCCGACGACACCGACAACGGCGCGAAGGCCGTGCAGAGCTTCAAGGGCGACGAGGGCAAGGAGGAGATGCCGTGGGTCGCGGAAGAAAAGGCCGACGATTCGGCGTCGTCGAACGCTGATTCGGCGGCGGCTGCCGAACCCACGCCGACCAACACCAAGCCGGACGCGGCGACCGCCGGCACGATGGTCGACGTCGAGCTGGGCGAGGACGGCGGCAAGCTGTTCCTGCGCCCCAGCGTCGAGAAGGTGGCCGCGGGCACCACGACCTTCGCGATCAAGAACACGGGCGCGATGCCGCACGAGTTCGTGGCGCTCAAGACCGACACCGCGCCGGACGCGCTGGAAGTCACCGATTCGGGAACCGCGAAGGAAGACGGTCGCGTGGCCGGCACCGAGCCGATCTCGCCCGGGAGCGACGTCACGTACGTGACGCTCGACCTCGAGCCCGGCAAGTACGTGCTGCTGTGCAACGTGACGGGGCACTATGGACTTGGCCAATACGCCGCGTTCGAAGTGACTGGTTGACGCTTCACGGTTGACGGGTAGGCGCAGCCCATGCGCTTTCTCGTCACCGGATGCGCCGGTTTCATCGGCTCGACGCTCACCGACTCGCTGCTCGCCGACGGGCACGAGGTGGTGGGCGTCGACTGCTTTACCGACTATTACGATCCGGCGCGCAAGCGCGTGAACGTCGCGGGCGCGTTGGAAACGGGCGGACTGCGGCTGCTGGAGCTGGATCTTGCCCGCGACGAGCTGCCCGCGGAAGCGCGGGCGGTGGACGGCGTGTTCCACCAGGCCGCACAGGCGGGGGTGCGCGCGAGCTGGGGCAGCGAGTTCGCGACGTACACGGATTGCAACGTGCTTGCCACGCAGCGGCTGCTCGAAGCGGTGAAGGCGCGCGCGGGCGGTCCGGCGCCGGTGGTGTACGCGTCCAGCTCGAGCGTGTACGGCAACGCGGAGTCGCGTCCCACGCGCGAGGACGCGCTGCCTGCGCCGATCTCGCCGTACGGGGTGACGAAGCTCGCGGCGGAGCATCTGGTGGACACGTATCGGCACGAGTTCGGCGTGCCGGGCACGAGCCTTCGCTACTTCACGGTGTACGGCCCGCGCCAGCGCCCCGACATGGCGTTCCACAAGTTCGCGAAGGCGGCGTTGGAAGGCACGCCGATCGGCGTGTACGGCGACGGCATGCAGAGCCGGGACTTCACGTTCGTGGACGACATCGTCGCCGCCAACCGCGCGGCGATGGACGCGATGCTCGCGAGTGGATCGAGCGGCGGCACCTACAACCTCGGCGGAGGGTCCACGGTGACCGTGCGCGAGGTGATCGAACTGCTCGGCGAGATCCTCGGGCGCGAGGTCGAGGCGTCGTTCGGCGCGACGCAGCCCGGCGACGTGCGTCACACGAGCGCTGACACGACTCGTGCGCGCGAGGCGTTTGGCTTCGCCCCCACCGTCGATCTTCGCGAGGGCCTTGCCCGCGAGGTGGAGTGGCTGCGCAGCATCGTGCGGGCGGGGGTCTGACATGGAACTGCGCCTGCTGGAGCTCGCGATCAGGATTCTCGATCCGCGCAAGTGGCGCGTGCGTCTCGCACAGCTCGGCGCGGGATCGCTCGCCACGGCGTGGATCTGGTTTCGCGCCGTGGACCATGCCGACGCAGACCGCGCCGTGCGCGACGCCCGACGTGCCGAACGTGCCGCCCGCATCCGCGCCCGCACGGCCGAGCTGGAGCAGCGCCGCCTCGCGCCGTAGCCCCGAGGGCTTGCTCACCCATCCGCAATTTCCGTGAACAGTCGGGACAAATTGCAGATGGGCGGCGGCGTCAGTCGTCGGAGCGGGCACTGCCGGCGTCGTGGCCTGGCACGGGCGCGGTAGCTGCGGCATCCGCGGCGAGGCGACGGCCCAGGAACTCGTCGACGGCGCCCAGCACCTCGTCCTGGTGCTCGACCAGCCCGCCCATGTGGCCGGCGTTCGGGATCGTGACCCACTCCTTGTCGCCGACGAGCTGGTCGTAGATCTTGCGGGTGTAGGGCAGCGGGGTCATCGTGTCCTTCTCGCCGATCAGCACGAGATGCGGGATCCGCAGATCGGTGAGCGGGCGCTCGGGCGAGTAGCGAAAGCCGCTCGCGAGCGCGCGAGCGCTGTACTTCCACGCCATGAGCGGATCGTCGAAGCACTTCTGCTTGAGCACCGGGTCCTCGCACACCCCGTCCCAATTCGCGACCTGCTTGGTGGGCAGGCGCACGCTCGGCAGCAGCTTCGCGAGCGCGAGCGCAACCGGCCGCATGCGCGCGTCCTGCTTGGTGATCGGCTCGTTCGGCAGGTAGATCCAGTGGCTCACCGCGCATGCGAACCCGTCGATCGCGTTCGCCGCGCACAGCGCGTAGAAGCCGCCGAGGCTCGACCCCATCACCGCGACTGGTCCGCCGAAGCGCTCCTTCGCATACGCGCCAGCGGCGGCGAGGTCCTCCACCACCATCGGGATCGTGAAATCGCCGCGCCGCCCGCTCGAGCGACCATGCCCGCGCAGGTCCACGCCCACGACGTTCCAGCCGCGCCGGCTGAGCGCGTGCTCGAAACTCGCCGAGCCGAGCGCATGATTGCTCAAACCGCCCACGAACACCACGCTGCCGCGCGCGGCGCCCTCGCCGCTGGCCGGGTACACGTCCACGTGCACACGACCTGTCGCGCCCACTTCGAGCACGGCGGTGTCGCGCGCGTTCGCGGCGTCTACGAAATCGAACAGCGCGATCGTGGGCGCCTCGTCCGGGCCGACTTCGCCCGTGGCAGTCGTCGCCGTCACGCGTGGCGGGGTGGTCAGGTCGAGTGGTCGTGCGGGCGCGGTGCTCATGCTCGCGCGCATACCCGCGCGTGGGAGAATCCGCACATGACACGACCCTTGATTCTCGTCACGGGAGCCGCGGGCCAGCTTGGCGCGCACGTGCTCGAAGCATGCGCCGCGCGCGGCGTGGAAGCGATCGGCTTCACGCGTGCGGAGCTGGACATCGCCGACTTGGAGCAGGCGACGACGCTCGTGCACCGCGTTGCGCCCACCGCGATCGTCAACTGCGCCGCCTACACGAACGTGGACGGCGCCGAAACCGATCGCGACGGCGCGTTTCGCGTGAACGAACTCGGCTCGCGCAACATCGCGATCGCGGCGCGCGACGCGGGCGCACACCTGGTGGCCGTCTCCACCGACTACGTGTTTCCAGGCACTGCCGCGGAAGGGTACGCCGAGCGCGACGCGACCGGGCCGATCAACGTGTACGGCGAGAGCAAGCTCGCGGGCGAACATGCGATCCGCGAGGTGTTCGGCAGCGAGGACGAGGGCGCGTGCATCGCGCGTACCGCGTGGCTGTTCAGCCGTCACGCGCCGAACTTCGTGCAGACGATCGCGCGTGCCGCACGCGAGCGCGAATTCCTCGACGTCGTCGACGACCAGCGCGGCAACCCCACGTGGTGCGGGCACCTCGCCGACGCGCTCGTCGCCTGCGCGCTCGAGCGGATCGTCGGCACGCACCACCTCGTCGACTCGCCGCCGGCGACATGGTTCGATCTCGCATGCGCGGTGGTCGAGGAATTGGGTGGCGGCGAGGACGTGTCGTGCGAGGTGCGTCCCACCACCAGCGAAGCGTTCGTTCGACCCGCCGCGCGCGCCGCGGTGAGCGTGCTGCGCGTCACGCGCCCGGACACGCCCGCGATGGGCGACTGGCGCGACGGCGTGCGCGCCTCGCTGCGCGCGGACGCTGCGATTTCCTGAGCACGTGAAACGTCGCGAGGCGGCGTTCCGAGATACCGACGTATGCAACGAGCGCGGCGTCGGGGGGATGCCGCGCGCACCGAGGGGAAATGCGCATGACCAGCATCGGCACGCTCGTGGTTCGAGCCACGGAGCAATTCGGCGGCAAGCTCTACGGGCTTGAGATGAAGACGGCATCGCGCGCCGGGTCCGCGATCGTTGAGTCGCTGAAAGACGTGCCTGAAGCCGCGGTTCGCGTGAAGGCGGCCGTCGGCCAGCCGATCGCGGTCGTTCCGCACGGCAGCGGCTTCCGCCTGCAGCCGGTCGACGTCTCCACCGCCGGCACGATCGCCTTCGGTCCGAACGTCTCGACGCAGCTTCGCCTCGGCGGGCTGTCGCTCACCCCGGAATCGGTGCACGGCGCGCTGCACGGCGTGACCTACCTGCGGCCCGACGGCGCGCTGCAGACGATCCTGCGCGCCAGCTGACACGCGTCGGACTTGCATCTGCGCGCGAACGTGGCATCGTGGAGCTGTGACCCCCCGCCTGTTTCCCATGCTGGTTCGGCGCGCCGCGCTTGTTGCGAGCGCGCTGGCGCTCGTGCTCGCGCTGGCGAGCCCTGCCGGCGCTGCGCCCTCGGCGATGCGGCTGGACGATCCGATCACCGACAACTACAAGGCGAGCTACAACGCCGATCCAAGCGTGCCCGAGTCGCGAACGTGGTTGTCGATGCGCTCGGTCACAGCGGCGGGCACCACGTGGCGTCCGGCCGATCCGTCGAGCATCGTCGTCACCAGCGGCGGGGCGATCGCGCTGCATGGCGACGATGGGCGCGCCGCGACGCTGCGCGCGCAGTTGGCGGACGGGTCGTTCACGTCGCCGCTGCTGATGCGCAGCGATCCCACCACGGCGGAATCCGGTGGGCGATGGGGACCGCTCGTGACGCTTGCCGATCGAAGCGCGCTGCGCGCGACTCCAGGCCGATTCACGTTTGCGCTGATCGCGGCGGACGGATCACAGCTCGCGGGAGGGAACGTCACATACCGATACGACGCGGCCCTCGCGGGCGCGGCCTCGTCGAGCATCGAATACAACGGCCCCGGGGGGCGTTGGTGGGTGGGCTATTCGCGCACGCGCACGAACTGGGAGGCGACACCGGCAACGCTGCCGAGCGTGCTGGCCAGCGACGCGCGACCACGGATCACGAGTGTGTCGATCGCCGCGCGCACGGCAAGCCGCTGGGTGACGATGCGCGTGCGAAGCCGTGGCGCGGGCGCGCGCATCGCGAGCCTGAGGGTGCGCGTGGATTCGGGGCGCTGGACGCGATGGATCGCGGCGGGCAGCGGCACGTATCGCGTGCATGTGGGAGCGCGCTCGCGTAGGCACACGGTGCGCGTGCAGGTGCGCGACGCGACGGGGCGATCGTCGACCGTCGTCGCCCGATCGGTTGCAATGTTCGCTGCGTGATCTGATTTGGTCGCGGTTGGCGTCGACCCGCCGACATATTGGCCATGGGTTTCGGTGGCAGAGCACGCACGCGCGCGTCGATCATCGCGGTGCTGTGCGCGGTGACAGCGCTGATGCTGACGCCGACCATCGCCCGCGCCGACATCGGCGGTTGGTCGTCCACCGCGTGGACAGGGTGCGGCGCAGGCACCAACTCGGGAAGCTGGGACGATGCTGGACTCGTCTACGTTCCGTGCGGGGATCCATCGGTGATCGGCGCGTACGACGAGTCGGGGCGCTTGGTGCGATCGATCGCGACGGGGCGTT
>JBDHZF010000103.1:0-8862 GCA_039811765.1 Thermoleophilia bacterium
GGACGCGCGGATCTGCGCGGCGATCTCCTCCTGCGCGCCGGGGCTGATCGTGCCGAAGCGGCTCTGGCTCATGCCGGCGACCTTCAGGCCGGGGAAGCGCTGCTCGAGGTTCGCGGCGAGCGGGCGCAGCACCTCGGCGGTGGAGCCGTACAGGTAGATCGGAAAGCCCTCCGCAGCGGCGCGCGCACAGCAGCGCAGCATCAGCTCGGGACCGTAGACGCGATCGCGCAGGCCGGTGCGGTGCAGCCAGTTGAGCGCCCAGCGCACGGGCTGGCCGTCGGGGGTGAGAATGTCGAACGCGTTGAGGCGCGCGGCGTGCGCGGCGTCGTGCACGCCCTCCATCACGCCATGCACGGCAGTGGCCGAAACCGACAGGCCGGTGGCAGTGCGCGCAGCGGCGAACACGCGCTCGACCACGTCGTCGTACGTGGTGGCATCGATGCGGATGCCGAGCAGGTTGCGCTTGGTGGAAGCCGGGTCCGAGCTCACGCTCGCGAGCCTACCGGCGAGGCAGGGCGCGGACGCACATCACTGCTCGAGTCTGTCGCAGAAAGCCATCGGTGCGATCACGTCCACACCGCCAGTGGTGGTCGCAAGCACCTCCTGAATGGTCTGCTCCGCCACCGCGATCGACTCCGCCGGGCTCGACTGCAGGTGCCGGATCACATCCGCTTCAGGCCCGTCCTCATCCACCATCGCGCGCAGGATCAGAGGGTAGTCGACGACGTAGATGTCCGGCGCGAGCGCGTGCATCGCGCAATGGTACGCCGACTACTTCGACGTTCGCAACGCCTCGAGCGCATCGAGGTCGGCCGCAGCGCCGGCCCCGCCGCGAGCGGTCCGAAGCTCGGCCCGAACCGCGTCGATCGCGCGCTCCTGCTGGCGGTTGGTACGAAGGTCCGCCGCGCGGATGCGCAGCTTGCCGTCGGGACCCTTCGCCGCGTCGACGCGACCGGCGCGCACCCACTTGTACACGGCCTGGGGCGTGATGCCGAACAACGCGGCGACCTCCGCGACGGTGAGCGTATCGTCGGCGCGCTCGGTACGGTCGTACAGGCGCTGTCGCCAGAACCGGAAGAGCTCGCCGGCATCGCCAGTCGGATCGAGCTTCGAGCGATGGATGCGGGCAAGGCGGGCAGTCACCAGCGCGAGGAAGTCCTCGGGGTGCAGGCGCTCGGACTCATCGGCGGCCTCGATCGCCACGTACGAATCGACCAGGGGCGCCAGCATGTCTGCGGCATCGAGCACGAGGAACGTCATCTGGAACTGCTCGTCGTGATCGCGGTAGAGGTCGACCTCCGCGCCGAGCTGGCCGAGCACGAACACCCCGAGTTGGGCAACCTTCGCACGACGAATCGGGCCGGTCGCATCGAGCGTGTCGCGCCAGAGCTGACGTCGACCTTCAAGGTCGATGATGTGCGACATGGGCCCCTCCGTTCCGTGGCGTCTCGCCGTGGTACCAGAGCATCGACATCGACCTGATACCGTGTTTCAACTATTGTAAACCAGTTGTCAACCAGATCGGTCGGGGGTGGCGCGGTCGCAGGAGATCGTCGGGAAGTTCGTGACGTGCAGTCGAGCGTCAGGCGCCTACGCGGGCGGCCAATCAAGCCGAGCGCGAAGCTGCTCCATGATGTCGGCGGCCCATGTCGCGTAGGTCACGCGCTGCGAACGGTCGAAGCCGAGGCCATCGGCCACGCGGCGCGCATGGGCGCTCTCGGCATCGGCACACGCGGCGACGAATCGGCGACATGCCGCAAGCTCGGACGTGGACTTCGCACGATCGAGACGATCGAGTGAGGGCTCCGATCCCAGCACCACGGCGGCGAGACTTACGGCGTCGGCGGTGTCCGCAGCGAGCACGGGCGGATGGCTTCGACGACCCACCAGTGCCGCCTTGAGCACGAAGGCGGCATCGGGTCGGGGAAGCGGCACGCGAACGTCGCCGAGCACGGCCCCTTCGGCGTCGGCGAAGCGAACGTGCGCAACATCCACGCCCTGAGCGAATGCGTACGACAGGCCCGGCGCCTCGATCGCTTCGATTCCGGGCTCCAGGTGCGGGGTCGTGTCTCGCCGCTCGTTGGGAACAGACAACACATCCACGATCAGCTCGGGTTGATCGACGCCCACGAATCGGTACGTTCCGTGCGCGGCATCAGCGCCGCTCTCGAAGCCGAGTTCGCGAAGCCGAGGTCCGACGCGTGCAACGCTGCCGTAGAGCCGCACCGGATCCTTGCGCGTGACGCCGAGATCCACGTCGGCCGTCGGGCGAATCGGAAGCTCGACACCGCTGCGCTCAACGACGAGCCGAGCCATCAAGCCTCCGATCAGCAGCACGCCGCCCTCGAGCTCATCGAGCAACGGCTGCACGCGAGTCAACGTCTCGACGGCGACGCGCTCGGCCGGGGTCGCAAACACGAGCTGCATCACAGCTGCATCCAGGATCGAAGGTGCTCGCCAGCGGTTGCCGCACGCCCGGGCTCACGCGCGAGATCCACGTACACCTGCGAGGGGCAGGCGAACGGCATGCCGTCCATCAGCCGTGCGAACTGCAGGCGCCCCGGATCCGCGAGCACGACGCTCAGGAGGCGAACGACCCGAGCGTGGGGCGCAGGTGAGGGGCCACGACGCCGTTCGGCCTCGTCGACGAGGATCGCGAAATCGCGCTCATCGCAGCAATACAGCACGGCATGCTGGGCCGGAAGGTGCGGCGCATACCGCTCGGCGGCGAACTCGTGTGAGATCGCGACCATGTTGAGCGGCACGAACTCGATGACGTCTCGGATCAAGGCCACGAGCTGCTCGCCGGTGCGCAGCGTGCTGCGCTGGCGGATGTCCGAATCGCGCGCTTTCGCGCCCCAGGCTTCCAACAGCGAGTCGGGACGTGGCGCACTCCAGCGGCCATGATCGCGCTCGACCAGGCCATCGGCCTCGAGCCCGCGCAGCTGGCGCAGGCACTGCGCAGGATCGATGTCGACTTCCGCTGCGAGCTCGCGAACCCCCCAGCTGCGAGCTCGCTGTTCAAGCAGCGCTCGCACCACTCGCACCGAGCGGGGCGCGTAGCTCGCGCGGGGTCGTGTCGGCGGCGTCGGCGAGATCGGCGAGGTCGGCGAGATCGGCGACTGCACCCTCGCGCGCTGCTGTACCGCTGCGCCCGGTGCGTTGATGTACACGAGCGGCGGCTGAACGATACGCCCGTGACCGTTCAGGTCGATGATCCAGATGCCAAGCTCGCGCGCCAGCCGAACCGCACCGGCGCTCGCTCGCTCGGTGAGAACCAGCGCGTGGCCATCCATGGAATTCGCGAACCGATGGAGCGCGCTGCGGGTGGGGCGTACGATCGGCACCGCCGGGATGCACAGGTCGGCACCCGGAAAGACTATGCGCGCGTTGACTTCGCGTGTGGCACGTTGGACCACGAGCGCGCCACCGCCCTCCAATTCGATGGTGCTACTTGAAAATGCATCCAACAGCGCCTCATCGGCTGGGGTTCGCGACGTCATGTTGCAAACGATACCGCCGTTGCAAGAAAAATCAACACCTCACCGGCCATACGAGTCCAGATCCCCGAAGTCGAACGGGATCTGCGGCGAGCCGATCTCCAGCAGCTGCTTGTCGGGGTTGGCGCGGTCGTAGGGGATCGTCGGGAAGTTCGTGACGTGCATCACGGTGGCGCCGGTGTTCTGCAGCGCGTGCCACACGCCGGCGGGGATGCGCACCGCGGCCTTCGCCTCGTCGCTCATGTGCACGGTCTGCAGCACGCCGTGCGTGGGCGAGTCCTCGCGCGCATCGAACAGCACCAGGCGCGCCTCGCCGGTGTGCAGCACGTGGCGATCCACCTGGCGCAGGTGCATGCCCCAGCCCTTGATGCGGCCCGGCTTCACGGTCATCGTGTAGCAGTACACGATCGGCTCGCGCCAGAACGGATCGGCGAAGTTGATCACCTCGGCGAGCGAGCCACGCTGGTCCACGTGCGGACGGATCGGCTTGACCTCCACGCCGTCGATCGCGCCCAGGCGCGCGCCCGACGACTCGTCGACCGTCTGGTGGTCGTCGCGCCCGCGCACGCTCACGCGCGCATCCTCGGTCACGGTCGTTGCATCGCTCATGGGGGCACCTCGCTCCGGGTCGATACGCAGATCGTACGGGATCGGAAGCGGCGGGGGATCAAGAGGTGAGTGCCGCGATCGGCACGACCGAGACACCGTCAGGGCGAACGTAGGCCGGGCCGCTTCCGACGACCACTACGAGCGCGGCCGGCTGGCCCACGACCTCGGTATCCACGACATCGCGGAAGCGAAGCAGGCTCGCAGCAGCCTGATCGACCTGACCCGTGCCGAGCTTCACCTCGAATGCAGCCCACCCACCTGATCGCCGCTCGACGATCGCATCCACCTCGAGATCGTTGCTGTCGCGGTACTGCCACACATCGGCCCCGTTCGCCTGGGCGTGGACGCGAAGGTCCCGCACGACGAGCGACTCGAACACGAGCCCGAACGTGTTGAGATCACGCAGCAGGCTGGTCGGGGTGGCGCGAATCGCCGCGACTGCGAGGGACGGATCGGCAAACTGCCACACCGCAGCCGACCGCAGCCGTGCGCGCGAACGCAGCTGCGTTGTCCACGCACCGAGCGGCTCGACGACCATGAGCCGCTCCAGCGCGTCGACGTACTGACGCACGGTGTGCTCGTCCAGCGTTCCCGAGGCGCCACCCGCGTCGCGCGCGAGGGTTCGCAAGGGCGCACGTGCTGCGACGTTGCGACCAAGCGATGCCAGCAATCGGGCGACCTTTGCGGGCTCTCGCGCAACGCCATCGAGCCTGCGGATGTCGACCCGAGCGATCTCGTCCAGGTACCCGACGGCGCGCTCGATCGCCTCCTCGACGGGCCGATCGTGCCACCCCGGCCAGCCGCCGCGGCAGGCAAGGTCGATGAGATCCCGCATGTCGAGATCACTCGCAGGTGCCGAGACGCGCTCGCCATCCAGGATCGCGCTCAGCGACACGGTGGGGGTCGCGGCCCCCGCCTCGACCAAGGTCATGGGTCGCATCCGCACTCGCGCGAAGCGCCCCGCGCCGCTGTGGCGAGTCGCATCGTCCGGTGGTACGGCGGAGCCGGTGAGGATGAAGCGTGCGGCGCCATCCGCGGCGTCGACCGCGCGACGAACCCGGTTCCAGACCGCCGGCACGATCTGCCACTCATCGATGAGCCTCGGTTGCTCACCCTCGAGCAACAACCCCGGATCCACGGCCGCGGCGGCAAGCACGGACTCGTCGATGTCGAGGAGCACCTCGCTGACGGTCAACTCGCGCCCGGTTGCCGTCTTGCCACACGCCTTCGGGCCCTCGACAAGCACGGCGAGCCCAGCGTCGAGCTTGCGGAGGATCTCCCGTTCCACGATGCGCGTCCGATACACCACTTGCACTGACCGTACCCTCGATCCACGGATTTGCAACAGGATGATCCACGGATTTGCAGTCGTCATGGGCGCGGGATTGCAGGGACGCGGACGCATGGTCGGAAGCGAGGTGCAGGCCACTACGACCCCATGCACCGAGCACCGCGACCTGCTGCCGATCTCGGCGCCGTGGAGCTGACCTCGAGGCGGCGTCCGACGTCAGGTCGATCCGTCGCGCAGCGTCTGCGTGATCGACCGGGTCGGCGCCCAGCCGGGCAGCCACACCGGCGAGGCGGGCGGATCGACCAGGTCGCTGGGGCGCATCGCGACCGCTCCCCAGCGCGCGTCGATCGGGCGGCCCGTCTCGCGCTCGACCACGTCGACGAGCCGCGCGAGCGTGAGCTGCTCGCCGCTGCAGACATCGAAGCGTTCGCCGGCGCCAAGGGAGCCGTCGAGCAGGGCGCGGGCAGCGACCTCGTAGGCGTGGGCGACGTCACTGACGTGCACGAAGTCGACGAGGCGGGTGGGGGCGACCATGTCGATCGGCGCGCCGGTGCGGGCTGCTGCGAGCAGCGCCGCGACGAGCTTGGTGCGCTGGTCGCCGGGGCCGTGGATCGTGGTGGGCGCGAGCGACACCCAGCGCACGCTTGCGTGCGCACAGGCCCAGCCGGCGAGCGCGTCGACGCTCTGGCGCGTGGCGGCGTAGAGCGTCGGGGCGGTCGCACCACGCGACGTCTGGAAGCTCGACGTGGTGACGATACGCCCGCCACCGCGACGCGCGAGCTCCGCGAGCAGCAGCCCCGGCAGGCGCACGTTCGCATCGAGCATGGCAGCGACCTCGCGCGCGCTCGCACACGTGCGACGAGTCGCGATCGAGAGCACCACGTCGGGCTCGGCGGCGGCGAACGAGCGCGTGATCGAATCGGCGACCGCATCGCTGCTCGCCCTCGCATCGACGCGCTCGAGCAGCTGCACGCTCCAGCCGAGCGTGCGCAGGTGGGCGACCACTGCGGATCCGGTGAAGCCGGCGCCGCCGGTGACGAGGACGCTCGGCGAGCCAGTCATCGTCGCCCTGCCAGTCGGCGCAGGCGCTCCAGGGCCCGCCAGCCGCGCGAGGCGTAGATCGTGCGCAGCTCGGCGCTCTGGCGCTCGAGCGAGCGGGCGAGCTCGTCGCGCGCGGCAATCGCCTGGTCGCGCTCGGCCTCCGCGCGCTCGACGTGACGCTGCTGGCCGTCCACCACGCGCAGCGCGATCGTGTACTCGGCCTCGTAGCGCGCGTGGGCGAGCAGCCCGGCGTCGGCCGACTGCGCAGCGCGCAGGAAGCGCTCGCGGATCGCCGGGTCGGTGACCGGGCTCCACGCCTCGAGCTCGGCGAGGCGGGCCGCGGGATCCATCGCGGCGCGCTGGGAGGCGGGCACGCCGATCACCGTGGTCCACGGTGCGCTCGTGGCGACGCAGTCCGAGTGCTTGAGGATCTGCTGCCACATGTACAGGTCGGTGGGGGTGCCGGCGGGGGTGGTGCGCCAGCCGTGCGCCAGCGCGCGGTAGAGCGCCATCGAGTGCGCGCCGCAGTTGAGCGGCACGCGGTTACGGCCGGCGAGCAGCTCCTCGCGATACCACGGGTGCGCGAGGTCCACGACCCAGCGGTGGGCGGCGACGTCGGCGCCGGGCATGATCCAGCACGGCTGGCAGCAGCCGAAGTTCGCGCCCTCGGCGAGCAGCCAGGCGAGCAGGCGCTCGACGTGATCGGGCAGCCACAGGTCGTCGTCGCCCAAGTAGAAGACCCACTCGCCACGTGCCTCGTCGAGCAGCAGGCGGTGGCGGTGCGCCTCGCCGTTGCGCGGCCCCTTGGGGAAGTGGAAGGGGCGAACGCGATCGTCGATCACGGCGAACTCGGCGACGATCGCGTGCGCCGCGGGCGGCGAGCCGTCGCACACCACCAGCAGCTCGAGGTTCGCGTGCGTCTGCGCCAGAGCTGTGGGGATCGAGCAGCGCAGCGTGTCGACGTGGTCGAACGTCGGCAGGATAACGGTTACGAGCGGGTCGGGCGATGGCACGAAGGGGATCCTACGGCGACGTCATCCATGGGCAGCAGTTGCAGCTGGAGTCCGAAACGCTTCCCGCGCTGAGATCTCAGGAGAAGGAATTCCACGATTGGGGCGGTCGCCGAACGGCGACACGACGCCCAATCGGATTCAATCCGGATCGCTGACGGGGCACGCGCCCCTACTCCAACCCCAGTATCCGGCCGCGCTCTTCGAACGAGCGCTCGTTGAACTCGCGCATGAACGCTTCCACCTGCTCGGGGTCGGAGAAGTCCACGCCGGCGCGCTCCATCTCCTCGCCGAGTCGAGCGCCGAAACCGTTGCCGCGCGACGCGAGCGAGTCGAGCACCACGTCGAGCGCATCGTCGCTCAGGTCGAGCTCGGCGTGCACGAGCCGCGCCCACGCGCGCGCTGTTGGCACGATCCCCTCGGCGATCTCGTCGGCGTGGGCGTCGCTTTCGATCTGCGCGGGGACGAGATGCACGAGCAGCATCTCCGCGGCCTGCGGGCCGAAGCGCGCGACGCCGCCGTCGATCCACTCGTGCGCGAACGACGCCACGACGCGCGCGCTCGCCTCGTTCGCGCCGTGCTCGCGCTCGGCGGCGAAGTGCTCGCTCGCGATCAGCAGCTCGGCGAGCTGCTCCACGTCGAGTTCGTCGAGCGCGCTCGGGCGCAGGTGCCAGGAGGGCGGATCCGGCCGCACGCCGCGCGCCTCGGCGTCGTCCACCAACGCGTCGCAGCGCGTCGTGACGAGCGCCGCGAGCGCGAGCGCGTCCTCGTCCTCGGGAAACTCCCAGAGCCCGTCCTCGCTCCACGAGACGGCCTCGGCGAGGATGATCGCGGCCTCGTCGACGCTCACCTCGTCGAGGCGCATCACCGCGGCGTCCTCGGGATGCTCGGCGAGCCGCTCGCGAATCATGTCGAGCATCTCGTCGAGCGGGTGGCCCAGGTAACAGTCCTTGATCGCCGCGAGGTTGGAGTCCATCAGCACGCTGAGCGTGTGCGGCGAAAGCTCGGGCTCGTCGTCGTACGCGTACTCGATGAACACGGTGGCCTGGTCGCCCCACACGTCGCTGTGCAGCGCGGCACGACGCGGCGTCGCGCGCCCAACGAGGCGCCCCGCGGCGGACGGTCGCGCGCCGAGGAACCGCAGCTTGTGCCGGACTCGTTCGGCGAGCTCGCCCACGCGCGGATCGCCGAACGGCATCGCCGAGAGCGCGTCCACGATCGCGAGCGCGTCGTCGGCGAGGGGTTTGCTGCGCACGTTGCCGAGCAGGTCGATGAACGCCATGGATGGGACGGGCGTGTCGTCGCGATCGGAAGCGAGCCAATCCTCGAGCGCGCTCGAACACATCCCGGACGCGACCATCTCGAGCTGCATTGGATCGGGCTCGCGCGCGATGCCGGCGTAGCTCTCCAC
>JBDHZF010000104.1:0-8647 GCA_039811765.1 Thermoleophilia bacterium
TTTCACTGTGCAGTGAATCCGCGTGGTCGGTGGGACGAGGGGTTCGATTCGGTCACGCGGCGAATGGGGTGACGAAGTCTTCGTCGTCGCGAGAGAACGTGGTCGCGACGGGCGACGCTGCACTCGGCGCGACGGCGCGCGACGTGCGGAAGCGGCCGGTCGTTCGGGCGAGCGATTCGGCGAGCCGGGCGAGCTCTTGCGACGAAGCGGTGACTTCCTCCATCGACGCGGTGGTCTCGCTCGCGGCGGCGCTGACCTGCGAGGTGGAATCGGCCGCGCGTCGAGTGACGTCGACGGCCTGCGCGGTGTCGGAAGCGATTTCGCGAACGCGTTCGCCGGCATCGCGCACCGAGTCGTCGATGCGCTCGAATGCGCGTTGCGCCTGTTGGACGAGTTCTACGCTCGTGGCCGCATGACCGGTCGTGCGCTCGATCACCTGAACCGCGTCTGCCGTCTCCGACTGCATCTGGCCCACGAGCTCGGCGACGGACTGTGCAGCAGACTGGCTTTCCTCGGCGAGTTTGCGCACCTCGTCGGCGACCACCGCAAAGCCGCGGCCAGCTTCGCCGGCGCGCGCGGCCTCGATCGCTGCGTTGAGCGCAAGCAGGTTCGTCTGGTCGGCGATGGCGGTGATCGTCCCGATGATGTCTTCGATGCGGCGGCCGTGTTCCTCGAGCGTGTGCATCGTGCTGGTCACGTCTCCGGCGGATTGCTCGAGGTCGGACATCGCGCTCGTCGCCGCGTCCATCGTCGTTCGACCTTCGCTGCTCAATTGCTCCACCTCGTCGGTGGCTGCGCTCGTGGCGCGGCTGCGCTCGCCGACCTGCTCGAGCAGATTTCGCTGTTGCTCCATGCCGAGTTCGAGATCGCCGACCTGGGCGGTGGCGTGCTCCATGCCGCTCGTCACCTCGAGGCTCGTCGCCGACAGCTGCTGCGACGACGCGCTGACAGCCGTGGCGCTCTCGCTGATCTCGCCGATCGCGACGCGCAGGTTGTCGGTCATTCGCTGGAACGCGACGCCGAGCACGTCGCGCTCGCTGCGTGGAACCACGTCGACCGACAAGTCGCCATCGGCGATGCGATCGGCGGCCTTCGCCTGTTGTTCGATGTGCACGCCGAGGTCGGCGAAGTCCACGCCCGCGGCGTCCGACATCGAGCGAAGGTACTCGACGGTGTCGCGAAGCGCGACGCCCAGCGCGTCGCGTTCGGAATGCACGACGGGATCCTGATCGATCTCGCCTCGCGACAGCGATTCGACGATCTCCGCAGTCTCCTGCAGGTACGTCACCATGTCGCGGAACGCATTGCCCAATTCGTCGCGCTCGCTCTTGGGCTTCACGTCCACGCGCACGTCGCCTGCGGCGATCGCTCGGGCCGCGCCGGCCGTGTCGCGAAGACTGTCGGCCATGACTCCGAACGAGGCCGCCATGCGGCCGATCTCATCGCGCGACGACACGTTCACGCTGCCGTCCAGCTCCCCGCGACCGATGCGCTCGCTGGCGCCGAGCAACTGCCGAAGGGCCGATCGCACGGACTGGTAGAAGCCTCCGAACAACAACGCGGCGAGCAGCAACGCGGCGCCTGACACGAGCATCGTCAACCGCTTCGCTGAAGTGAATCCGCCGACGCGATCGGCGATCAACAGATCGAGTTGGTCCGACGTGGCAACCTGAAGATTGGACAGCGTCTTCCGCTCGGACGCGGCGAGCTTGGCTGCAGCAGGAGCATCGGCCTGCTCGTGCACTGCGGTGTCGAGTTGCTTGCCGAACGCAGTCGACGCGGACATGTATCCGGCAAGTGGTTCGTTGATCGACGACTTCCACGTGGCCGGCTGGTCGGTGCTGTAGAGCGACGTCTTGTAGTTGCCGTCCAACGTTTCGTGGTTGAAGTCGATCGATCCCTGAATGCGGCTCAACTCCAGCCGACGCTCGACGAGATCGTTTCCGGTGAGCTGCTCGAGCTGGATGACCCGTTGCAGATCCGCGGCTCGTCCCGTCAAGTCCATGAGCGTGACGAGGCGAATCACGTGGCTGTCCATGAGGTAGTACGTGTCGAGGTCCGGGTCGAGGATCAAGTTGGAGATGTTGCCAGCTTGCAGCACGAGCGCGAGCGAGTCCTGCGAGATCTGGTTCCACGTGTCGTAGGCGTCGCTGGGCTTGGTGGCCGGATTCGAGGCCGCATTGTCAATCGATGCCACGAGCGCGTCGTACTGCTTCGTGGTCTGCAACTCCGCGCCGTCGGCCGCGTCCTCCGCGCCGAGCGTCTTGAGCGACGCGTTCAGCGTCGCAACGGCATCGTCGAGCGCCGATTGCGCGGCCGGGTCGCCGCTGGCGGCGACGATCGCGGTTGCGCGTGCCGAGGCGATGTTGGCAACCACGTCCGTCGCTGGTCGGATGTACCGGATGCCAACGCGCTCTTTCGCGCTGAACTGCGTGTTCGATTTCTGCACTCCGAGATAGCTCCACGCCACAAATGCCAACGGGATCATCAGCACGAGGGCGAGCACGATGAATTTCCAGGCGATCGACAGTCGATCCATGATCGCGCGGGCCGGTGCGAGCGGGGCGGCGAGAAGGCGCATTGGGCGGTACCTCGAGGCGGGGTGCGGACGTCTCGTTCTCGGCAGGTTTGGTCCGAGGCTTGAATGGACCGCCGATCGCTAGGATCGGGTTCGTGACCGCTGCCCGCCCGACCCGAAGGCTCGTTCCCGCCGCCGTCGTGCTGACGGTCGCGATTGCGGTGGCTTGGAGCGCGGCCATCCCCGGTCGCTCGTCGGACGCCGCCGGCGCGCAGTCTGTCGATGCTGACGAGGCGGCTGCGCGCGCCACGTTGGCGCAGCTGTCGCTCGCGGATCGAGCCGCGCAGCTCGTGACGACCGCTGTGCCTGGCACGGTTCTGTCGCAGCGAGACACTGCCCAGTTGCGTACGTTGCGACCAGGCGGCGTGATCGTGTTCGGCGACAACTACCGATCGCGAGGGCAGCTGACACGGCTGCTGCGCAGCGTGCAGGCTGCGGTACGCGGGGGCGACGCGAGTGGTCCCGCCTCGGTGGTGTCGATCGATCAGGAAGGTGGAGTCGTGAAGCGGATCGCCGACGCTCCGCCGAATCGATCGCATCCGCAGCTTGGTCGGGCCGACCGCGTCTCATTGACGCGCGCGCAAGCGAAGGCAGCCGGAATGGCGCTGCGAACGCTCGGCATCCACGTCGATCTCGCTCCGGTGGCGGACCTCGACGAAGGCCCCGCGCATGTGATGCGCGACCGAAGCTTCGGCGCGTCGCCCGCGCTCGTGTCGCGACACGTGACAGCGTTCGTTCGCGGCCTGCATGACGCAGGCGTCGCGGCATCGGTGAAGCACTTCCCCGGATTCGGCGGCGCGAGCGCGAACTCCGACGACGCGCTCGCGCGGATCGACCGTTCCCGGTCGGTGCTCGACCGAGCCGATCTCGCCCCGTTTCGATCGGCAACCACGGCGGATGCCGACACGATCATGGTGTCGCACGGGCTGTACGCCGCGCTTGATCGCTCGCGTCCGGCATCGGTGAGCCCGACCGTCTATCGCCTGCTTCGCGACGATTTGGGATTCGATGGCGTGGCGATCACCGATTCGCTGCACGCGGCTGGTTTCACTCGCGCGATCCGCGCCGGGGTGCCCGAGGGATGTGTCCGCGCGATCGCCGCGGGCGCGGACATGGTCCTGCTCACAGGGTCGCTCGCGGACGCGTCGCGATGCAAGGCGGCGCTGGTGACCGCGGTGCGGTCCGGGCGCCTCACCCGTGATCGCGTCGACGAAGCCGCGACCCGCGTGCTCGCGCTCAAGGCGCGACTGGAACTTGCCGGCGTCAGCTCCGCGCCGGAGCCGGCGGGTTGACCGGCTGGCCGGTTCGATCGAGGCCCTCGCGCAGTTCCTGAACCTTCGCGCGATAGGCCTTCGGGTCGCCGTCGAGCAAATGGGTTCCCCAGCGCACGCCGTTGTGCACGTGCGGTACCTCGTCTGCGAGCAGGTAGTCGAACACCTTCGCGACGTTCTCTTGCCCGAGGTCGAGCAGCACCTGCCGCCGGTGCGAATGTCGCCACATCGCCTTCTGCTCGCTCGTGCCGTTGAACAGGCAGAGCCGCCCGAGCAGGTCGTACGCATAGATCGACTTGAAGTAGTCGAAGCCGATCGGGAAGTCGCCCCACTGGCACCCGAGCTCCGACTTCATCAGCACCTCGTGCACGCGCGCGTGTCGCAGCTCGTCCCACGTCTGTCGCGCCATGTCCACATGGAAATCCCAGGGCATCTCGGGATGTTCGTGGCTGTTGCGCGCCATGAGCTCGGCGGCGCACAGCTCCGCGTCCATCAGGCCGTGGAAGAAGTGCTGCTGTTCCTCGCGCTCGGTCGGCACGTGGTTCTCGTCGCCGTTGACGTACAACTCCTCGCTGAGGAACGTGTCGCCTTCGGGCGTGATCTCGATGCCCGCGTCGCGCGCGGGCTCGTCGAGCCGCGGGAGGATCTTCAGGTCGCGCGTCTCGCGCTTGCGGATCTCGAGCGCGCCGAGGTCTTCGCAGAACGGCGCTTCCGCGGTGACGTTCCAATAGCGTCCAGCTCGCTCCACGTGCGCGCGCTGGCGCTTGAGCAAGTGCTCGACGACGATGTACGACACTTCGTCGGTGATGCGGTCCACCGATTCGAGGTGGATCTCCAGCGCGGTGATCAGCGCCGGCTTGAGCTGGCCGTAGATCACCTGCGCCAGCTCGGCGGGCGAGGCTGCGTCCGCCATGCGATCGAGCTGTACTGCCAACTCGTCGCACGGAGCGCCTGGCCAGTCCTCGTTCGCGCGAAGTTCGTAGATGCGGCGACGCACCTTCACTTGCCCGCGCGCGTCGTCGTGCAGGTCCTCGCCGAGCACGTACTTCGCGTGGAACGACGGCTCGAGCGGCAGCCACCCGTTGCTCCAATGCACCGTCTCGCGCAGCACATGGAAGTAGTTGCTGAAGCGCGTCGCGTTGTCGTCGACCTGCAGGCCGAGCTTCAAGGGGCTGTAGTCGTCGAGCGGGATGATCGGCATGCGAGCGATCCTACTGCCACGCTGGTTCCGCGCGCTGCGGGATTCCCGCAGATCGTGGCTGTAGGCTAGCCGAACGATGACGAAAGACGGATCGAAGATCGCGAACCTGCACGCTCGGGCGATGGTGCGCTGGCGCTGGATCGTGCTCGGCGCGTGGATCGTGGCGCTCGGCGCGATCGTCGCGACTGGAGTCCCGTCGTTTGGGCGCGATGGGTTGTCGCTCGAGGAGCTGGCGTCACCGGACTCGCCTGAGGTGCAGGCCGAGCTGGATTCGCTTCGCCTGTTCACGATCCCGCTCAACGCGCGCGAACAGGTGGTGCGACGCGACGCGGACGGACTCGGCGGCGACGTGCGCCAAGGCGACCTCACCGAGGCGATCAGCGGCACGCGCGCGGTGCATGATGGCACGAGCGACGACGACCGGATCTTGCTGCAACTGCCGTTCAGCAATGTTGGAGGCGCGTTTCCGGCGAGCCGGGAATCGTCGACGACCATCGTCAACAACCTATTCGGCAACCCGAAGCGCTCGCTCACGTCGCAGGTGCGGGCAGGTCAAGAGCTCGCCGACGCGGCCGTCGAGCGCTCCGACGCCGGCAGCGTGCATCTTACGGGCGGGATCCCCGCGCAACTGCGCATGGGGCAGTTGGTGCGCGACGCGCTCGGACCGCTGCAGCTGTGGTCGATCATCCTGCTCGTTGGCATCACGCTCGCGTGGTTTCGTGCGATCGCGCCATCGGTGGTGGTGATCGGCACGATCGGCGCGACGATGCTGCTCATGCTCGAGGCGCTCGCGATGCTGTCGGACCAGTTCGGCGTGTCAGTGCCCGCGGAAGTGTTGCCGGTGGTGCTCGTGGTTGCGATCGGCGTGGCGAGCGACTATGCGCTGTTTCATGTGTCCGCCTGGAGCCGGCTCGTTCGGGAAGGCGTCGACCCCGCGGAAGCGACGATCCGCGCGATCACGACGAACTCGTCGGTCGTGCTCACCGCCGGCGCGACCACGGCGATCGGCGCGGCGTCGCTGCTGCTCGCCGACACGCCCTTCATCCGAGCGTTCGCGCCGGCGCTCGTCGCGTCGATCCTCGTGGCGATCCTCGTGGGACTGCTGCTCGTGCCCGCGCTCGTGGCGGTGTTCGGGAAGGCGCTGCTGTGGCCGCGACGACCGCGTGCCCGTGCAAGCGTCGCGACGGGGACGAGATTGGCGCGCCTCGCCGCGGCGATCACGCGACCGCGTGCCGGAATCGTCATCGTCGCGGTCACGGTGCTCGTGCTCGTGGCGCTCGGCGCGAATGCACGGTCGTCGCCGCTCGGGCTCAACGCGATCACCGGGCTTCCCGACGACGATCCGATCGTGCTCGGAGCACGAGACGCTGGAAAGGGCTTCGCGCCAGGGATCCTGTCGCCGACGTTGCTGATGATCGACGGGAGCGGGCTCGACGAGCATCGCGACGAGCTCGCTGCGTTTTCGAAGTCGATCTCCGAGCTCGAAGGCGTCGCTGGCGTGATCGGCCCCGATGCGCTGCAGACCTCGCTCCAGCGCGCCGGCGTCACGTCGGATGCGCTGCAGGACGTGGGCGTGGAAGTGGCCGGCATCGACGTGTCGGAAGGGCGCGCCGCGCGCGCGCTCGTCGGCGCGGCAGCGACGTCGTCGCGCGTTCGGCGTGTCACCGGCGACCTGCTCGTCACCGAAGACGGCAAGCATGCTCGCTTGGTGATCGTGCTCGATCACGAGGCCTACACGGGCACGGCCGTGCGGACGCTGCACGAGCTGCGGCCGAAGCTGCGCGACGCGCTCGACGATGCAGGACTGGACGACGCGAAGCTGCGCGTGGCCGGCGACACCGCATTGGTGGAGCGGATCTCGATCCAAATGACCGACGACCTATGGCACATCGCGATGTTCTTGGTGCCGTTCGAGCTGCTCGTGTTGCTCGCGTTCCTGCGTGCGCCGCTCATGGCGCTGGTGCTAGTCGGCTCGGGTCTGCTCACCACCATCGCGGCGCTCGGCGCGCTGTCCGTGTGGGATCGAACGGTGGGCGCGGGCGACGGCATCGCGTTCTTCGTGCCGGTCTCCGCGTTCGTGTTGCTGCTCAGCATCGGGCTCGACTACGGCGTGCTCACCGGCAGCACGCTGCGACGTGTGCGCAGCGAGGGACGAACGGGGCTCGATGCCGCGCGCGAGACGATCACGCAGGCGTACCCGTCGGTGGTGCTCGCCGGCGTGGTGATCGCGTCGACGTTCGCGCTGCTCGCCACCGTCGACCTCGACTCGTTCCGACAAGTCGCTATCGTGATGTGCATCGGCGTGCTGCTGGACTCGCTGGTGGTGCGCCCGATCGTGGTGCCGCTCGTGCTCGCCGCGTTCGATCGACCCGAACGGTCCACCGCAGATGATTGACACGACGCGCACATCGCGAGCGTTGCTGAGCTGGGCCGGCATCGCGCCGCTCGCGGCGGTGGCGGGGTTGGTCTTGCTGTTGGCGACGGGGCAGCCCACATGGCTGGTCGTCGCGACGATTCCGTTGATGATCGTCGCGGTGCTCGCGGCAGTGGAGCATGCCGAGGCGATCGGCCATCGACTTGGAGAACCGTTCGGCTCGATCCTGCTCGCCCTCTCGGTCACGTTGATCGAGGTTGGACTGATCGTGTCGATCATGTCAGGCGGCGGCGGGGACGCGAACACGCTCGCGCGCGACACGGTGTTCGCGGCGGTGATGATCTGCAGCAACGGCATCGTCGGACTGTCGCTGATCGTGGGCGCGCTCGGCGCGGGCGAGGAGGGCATCACAGAGTTCAACGCCGAGGGGTGTCGCGCGGAGCTGGCCACGCTGGTCACGCTCGTCGCGCTGTGCCTGGTCTTGCCGTCGTACACGCAAACGGTTCCGGGCCCCGAGCTGACGTCGTTCCAACTCGGATTCGTCAGCGTCGCGGCGCTCGGCTTGTGGGTCTTGTTCGTGGTGACGCAGACGTATCGTCACCGCGCGTTCTTCCTCGACGTGGGAACGCAGGACGTGCACGAGCTGCACCCGTCGTCGCGCAACCCGAGCTTGGTCGTTTCAATCGGGTTGCTGGTCCTTTCGCTCGTGGGTGTGATCGGTCTCGCGAAGGTGCAGTCGAAGTTGATCGAACAGGGCGTCGAAGCGGCGGGCTTGCCGCACGGGGTGGTGGGCGTCACCATCGCGATGATCGTGCTGTTGCCCGAAGCAGTGACGGCTGTGCGCGCGGCGCGTCGAGGCGCGCAGCAAACGTCCCTGAACCTCGCCTACGGCTCCGCGATCGCGACGACCGGCCTGACGATTCCTGTGCTGGCGATCCTCTCGCCCTGGCTGGCGGCGTCGCTGTATCTCGGCCTCGAGCCGCGCTTCGTGGTGCTGTTCGCGCTCACCGTGGTAGTGAGCATTCTCACCGTCACGCCAGGGCGCGCCACGCGATTGCAAGGCGGCGTGCACCTGGCGATCCTGATGGCGTGGCTCGCGGTGGTCGTCAGTCCGTGACCTCACGCCCGCTCGACGCACACGCAGGGCAGCAGGCCGTGTTCGCTTCCAGGCGTGAGCACGAATCGCATGCTTGGGTAGCGTATCCTACAATCATCGTATATTG
>JBDHZF010000105.1:0-8615 GCA_039811765.1 Thermoleophilia bacterium
CTCGCCCGACTTGATCGGCTCCCACCAGGCACGCTGGTCCTTGTACCATTCGACCGTCTGCGCGAGGCCTTCGTCGAAGGCGATCTCCGGCTTCCAGCCGAGCTCGCGCTGCGCCTTGGTTGTGTCGAGCGAGTAGCGCACGTCGTGGCCGAGGCGATCCTCCACGTGGGTGATCAGGTCGCTCGACGCGCCGGTCTGCTCCAGGATCTGCTCGGTGATCCACATGTTGGTGCGCTCGTTGCCGCCGCCGATGTTGTACACCTCGCCGGGCGTGCCTCCCAGCAGCGCGTGCAGGATCCCGTTGGCGTGGTCGCGCCCGTGGATCCAGTCGCGAATCTGGCTGCCGTCGCCGTACACGGGCAGCTTCTCGCCGTCGAGCGCGTTGGTCACGAACAGCGGGATCAGCTTCTCCGGGTACTGATTCGGGCCGTACGTGTTCGAGCCGCGCGTGATGATCACCGGCAGCCCGAACGTGTGCATGTAGGCGAGCGCCTGCAGGTCGCCGCCGGCCTTCGAGGCCGAGTAGGGCGACGAGGGCTGCAGCGGGTGGGTCTCGGTGAACGAGCCCACGTCGATCGAGCCGTACACCTCGTCGGTGGAGACCTGCAGGAAGCGCTCCACGCCCGCCTCGCGCGCGGCCTCGCACAGCACGTACGTGCCGAGCACGTCGGTGCGGATGAAGTCCACCGCGCCCTGGATCGAGCGATCCACGTGGCTCTCGGCCGCGAAGTTCGCCACGTGCGTGACGCCCTCCATCGCGGTCTTCACGATCTCCGCATCCGCGATGTCGCCCTTGATGAACGTGTAGCGCGGGTCGGAGGCGACCTCCGCCACGTTCGCCTCGCTCGCCGCGTAGGTCATCGCGTCGAGGTTCACGACCTCCGACTGCGGGTGGCGCTCCATCAAGAGTCGGATGAAGTGGCTGCCGATGAAACCGCAGCCGCCGGTGACGAGAACTCGCTTCGGAGAGTCAGACATGCGCCGAACCCTATCGATTCGCTGCCGCATGGGCGTCGGCGCGCGCGATACGCTACGCCGAGTCGCTTCGAGACTGGGAGGAGTCTTCGATGCCCGTGAACTCGATCGCTCGCAACCGGCCGCGCACGGCGACCGCTCATGCGGTCTCCGTTGCGCCTTCGCCCGCGCCCTCGTCGGCGCCCTTTGCCTACCAGCTCCCTGCGCAGCTTCCACTCGGCGAATTCACCAAGGCGCAGGGCGAGTGGACCGCGGACTGGGATCGTGCGCATCGCGACGCGGCGGCCGCGCTCGCGCAGATCGATTTCACGCGCGGCGACCTGATCCTGTGGGTGCCGGGAACGGATTGCCACAGCGTGCACCGCGACTTCGAGCGCGCCGTGCAGTACCTGTATGGCGTGGACGGCGACTACTCGCTGTCGTATCTGCCCTACGAGGCGTCCTGGCAATTTCGAACGTCCGTGCCAACGGGGCTTGCCACGTTGAAGCTGGTGCTCGAGGGCATCCGTCAGCGGCTGGACGCGATGCCTCAGGGGAGTCGTCGCCCGCGGGTGCTGCTCGCGGGCACGAGCCAAGGCGCGTGGCTGATCGGCGAGGCGCTCGCCGATCCGAGCGTGGGCAGCATCGTCGCGCGCGCGCAACTCACCGGCCATCCGTGGCTCGCGAAGACGCAGTACGTGGACGGGCACGACGCGCGCGTCAAGGAGCTGAACCATCGGCTCGACCAGATCGCGATGCCGATCAAGGGCGATCTCACGCGCGGCATGGACGCGATGACGGCGGTGCGCACCGGCACGCTCAAGCAGCATCTGGGATTGGTCGCGTCGGCGATCCTCGCCAACCCGATCCACGGGGCGCTGCTCGCCCAAGGGTATGCGCGAGAGATCCCGTGGCTGCGTCCGCTGCTGCGCGATCCGCACATGTACGGCTACGAGATGCCGCGAATCGTTCGCTGGCTGCGCGACGGCGTGTGGGACTCCACCGACGAGGAACTCGACGATCGCGAACGCCACCGCCAGGACAGCTACTACGCGCCCGGCGAGACCGGCAGCTGATCCGATCGGCCGCGACTTGCTCTAGAGTCGCGTGCGACCGAACGATTCGAACGGAGCGCACACCATGGCCAAGGGACTCATCTGCGCGGGCGGCGAAGCAACGCGCCTGGGCGAGCTCACGAAGATCACCAACAAGCACCTGCTGCCGGTTGGCGAATGGCCGATGGTGTACTACCCGCTGCAGCTGATGCAGGAGGCGGGGATCGAGGAGGTGCTGATCGTCACCGGCCAAAACCACGCGGGCGACTTCATCGACCTGCTCGGCGACGGGCGCACACCGGCGCGCGACGGCAAGCCGCTGTTCGACCTCGATCTCACCTACAAGGTGCAAACCCAGGCGGGCGGCATCGCGCAAGTGGTGGCGATGGCGGAGGGCTTCGCCGGCGACGAGAAGCTCGTGGTGTGCCTGGGCGACAACATCTTCGAGTACGTCGAGGTCGACGAGCTGAAGGCGTTCGCGCGCGAGCAGGAGTCCGGAGCGAAGATCTTCCTCAAGGAAGTACCGGATCCGGAGCGCTTCGGCGTGCCGCAGTTCGGGGGCGACGGGCAGATCGTGGACCTCATCGAGAAGCCGGTGTTGCTCGACAAGCGCTTCACCGAGGCGCCGTCGAACAAGGCGGTCGTGGGTTTGTACTGCTACGACGCGGACGTGTACGACATCATCCGCACGCTCGAGCCGAGCGAGCGTGGCGAGTACGAGATCACCGACGTGAACCGCGCGTACATGGAGCGCGGCGACCTGCGCCACGCGGAGGTCTCGGGCTGGTGGCGCGACGCGGGCACGTTCGAGAGCCTGGCAAGCATTGGTTCGTTGATCGGCGAGACCGGCGCCAACAAGGTGCGCTCGGGCGCGACCGCCTGAGTCACGCGTCGAGCACGGCCCCGAGCGTGCGCTCGATCCAGGCGTTGATGCTCGAATCGGTGCGCGCGGCGGCGGCAGCGATCGCGGCATGCAACTCAGGATCGATGCGCAGAAGCAACCGGCCCGAGAAGGGTCGGACCGGGTCGTCGCCCCGTGCGACGCACTCGTCCACGTAGGCGTCGACGGCGGCGCGGAACGCGGCGGGCACGTCCGACGCTGCGTCCGCATGGAACTCGATTGGCGCTTTGGAATTCACGACCCGCCCGACGAGCCGAGACTCGTCTGCGTCGAATTCAACCCGCGCGACGTAGCCGTCGTGCTCGATCGTGCCCATAGCCTTGAACCTTCGATTCGCTTCGCTAGAATGGAGGCAGGGACCGCGCCGGCCGGCGCCTTCGCAAAGGAATAGCCGACGCGGCCCCGTACGGCGCCTCCACCCCTGCATTGGGTGCAGGGGGACCCATCGGCAGCGGGGTTTCCTCGCCACCGATGACGAATGATATCACGGGCCGATATCACACCGCGAGCGGTGTCGATATCGGCCCGTGAGCTTTCGGTAGGCTCGCGCGCGATGCGCGTCATCCTGCTCACCACCTCCTGGCCCCGCGACGACGGCGACTATGCCGGGCGGTTCCTCGTGAACCAGGTGCGCGAGCTTGAGCGCGCCGGCTGCACGGTGACGGTGCTCGCCCCGGGGCGTGGCTTCAATGACCACGGCCTCGCCTACGGCGCCGGGATCGTGGCGAACGCCAAGCGTCGCCCATGGAAGGCGCCGCTCATGCTCTTCAGCATGTGGCGAAGCCTTCGCCGAGCCACGAAGCACGCGGACGTGGTGCACGTGCACTGGCTGCTGGTGGCGCCCGTGGCATGGGCCGCGCGCGTGCCGTTCGTGCTCACGTTGCACGGCTCGCCGAGCGCGGGGCGTTTCGAAGATCTCGAACTCGCACGTCGTCATCCCCGCGTATTTCGCTGGCTCGTCACGCGCGCGCGAGTGGTGATTGGCGTGAGCCAGCCGCTCGCGAAGGCCGCAGCAGATGCCGGCGCGAACGCCGCGGTGATCCCCCATGGCGTGCACGTGGGCGAGCCGCGCATCGAACCGACCGGCACCCCGATCGCGCTGTTCGCGGGGCGACTCGCGCCCGAAAAGGGCGTGCGGGTGCTCGCGGAAGCGATGCAGCAGGTGGACGGTGTCGAGCTGCAGGTGGCGGGAGACGGACCGCTGCGCGATCTGTTCCCGCAGGCGATGGGATTCGTCCCCCATGCCGAGCTGCACGAGCTCTATGCGAAGGCGTCGATGTTCGTGTTGCCGAGCTTCGGCGAAGGGTTCGGAGTGGTGGCGATGGAGGCGATGAGCCATGGCGTGCCGGTGATCGCCACCACGGCGGGCGGGCTCGGCTGGGTGGTCGAGGACGACGTGAGTGGCATCGTCGTGGAACCGGGCGACGTCGACGGTCTGCGCGCGGCGATCGTTCGGCTTCGTGACGATCCGGAGCTGCGGCGACGGCTCGGCGAAGGCGGTCGGCGACGTGCTCGCGAGCGATTTGGTTGGGAACACGTCACCGAGCTGACGCTCGACGCGTATCGACAAGCGCTCGGCTCGCCTGTGTAGTGCGAGAACCGACTCAACCCGTTCAGCGAAGGTTCGATACGCTACCAGTGTTCACTGTTCGACGCCCCTGAAAAGGCCGCCATACCCTATGACGCATCTCGCACGTTTTCGAACCCGTCTCTCGCTCGTTGCAGCAGGCTGCCTCTCGGCGCTGGTGCTGCTCGCGCCAACGGCCGCGAACGCCACGCTGGTCGGGATGGAGTCGGCGTGGCAGCTCGCCAACTCCGATCAAACCAACGAGCAGCGCGAGGCAGCACTCGACCTGATGCAGCAGCAGGGCGTGCAGATCGTGCGCGTGAACTGGCACTGGAACGAGACCGCCACGAGTTGCGCCGGCCAAACCGCTGCGCAGCTCGCCGATCCGAACAACTCCTGCTACGACTGGTCGCGGCTCGACAACCTCGTGGGCGCGGCGAACGAACGCGGCATCCAGGTGCTGTTCAGCTCGCAGCTCAACCCGACGTGGCTGCTGAACTCCTCCAACCCATACTTCATGGGCACGTCCTCCGCGCAGTTCCAGCGCACGGTCGACTACTACGCCTCGTACTACAAGGCCGTCGCCACGCGCTACAAGGGCGACACCGGACACGGCACGATCCGCTACTACACGGTGCACAACGAGCCGAACTCGAACGTGTTCTGGGGCGGCACGCCGAACGCGGATCGATACGCGAAGCTGTACGGCGCCACCGCGGTGGCGATCAAGACGGCGAATCCCACGGCCTTCGTCGCGCCCGGGCCCACCAGCCCGACCGGCGGTGGCCCCGCGGGCATTCGGCCGGTGCAGTTCGTCCAGCAGTTCCAGAAAGCGGTGGTGAAGTACCTGCCCGGTGGTTCGATCGCGGCGAAGCGGCGATACATCGACGCGTGGGCGCACAATCCCTATCCGGTCATGAAGCGCCAGCCCTCGCAAACGGATTCGCTGCAGAAGCCTGGCGTCATCCGGATGAGCGCGTTGAACACGCTGTACAAATTGCTGGACGCGGCGCCGATCACCCGTGGCAAGAAGGTCTGGGCAACGGAATTTGGTTGGCAGACGCCGCCGGAGCGGATCCTGGGAGTTTCGCAGGCGCTGCAGGCGCAGTTCGTGGCGGAGGCGTTCGACTACCTGAGCGGCCAGCGCGGCGCGCGCGTGCAGATCGGCATCCACTACGGCTTGGTCGACCCGTCGGACCTCGGGGATTGGCAAAGCGGCACGATCCTCGCGACCGGCAAGAAGAAGCTGGCGTTCACGATGTTCCAGAACATGGTGAGCGTGCCGCAGGGCGGCATGAACGGGCGCGCGAAGGGCGGCACGCGGTTGCGCGTGTGGGGTCGCTCGAACGTGCATCCGTCGGGCACACAGCTCGCGTATCGGATCGTGGGCGGCAAGTGCCAATCGAACGTGGCCGTGAACGGCTATTGCCAGATCGCGGGCACGCGCTCGGTGGTGGGCACGCCCGGCGCGAAGTACGGGTACGTCACCATCAAGAAGGGCCAGCGCATCGATTTCGTCGTGTACGACAAGGTCGCGCAAACGTACGGCCTCTCGCGCCGCGTGACCGGCACCTGAGCGTGGCCGGTCGCGGCCAGCGCGCGTGGCCGGCGGCACCCTGCGCGAATCCCGGGTGGTTGACGCTTTCGCCGCGCGGTACAGTCCGGAGAGCATGACCACCACACCGTCATCGGAAGCTGCTGCCGTGAAGAAGGGTTCGCGCCCGCGGCTGGTGGATGCCGCAGATGGGCCGCCGCCCCTCGGCACGCACGACGTTCGCTCCCGCGCGGGAGGTGCGCGCGTGGGCACCGCTGCGCAGTTCTTGCTGAAGCGCACGATCGACGTGATCGCCGCGCTCGTGTTGATCGTCGTCCTCTCCCCCGTGCTCCTGGCGATCGCGCTGGCGGTGTGGGTGACGAGTCCAGGGCCGGTGATCTACCGCTCGCGACGCATGGGCCTTGGCGGTCGCGAATTCGGGTGCTTGAAGTTCCGAACGATGCGCAAGGACGCCGACCAGCTGCAATCGCAGCTGGAGCATCACAACGAGGCCGAGGGCGCGGTGTTCAAGATCGAGCGCGATCCACGCGTCACGGGCGTGGGGCGCTGGTTGCGTTCCAGCGGGCTCGACGAGCTGCCGCAGGTGTTCAACGTGCTGCGTGGTTCGATGAGCTTGGTTGGGCCGCGTCCGCTGCCGCTGCGCGATTGCGCGCTGCTGCACGCGGCGGCGTGGCGCCGGCACAGCGTGCTGCCGGGAATCACCGGTCCGTGGCAGCTGGATCCCAGCCGGCACGTCGACGAGGCGCTGCTCGAGCGGCTCGACCTGCGGTACGTGGACGGCTGGAACGCGTGGCATGACGTGCGCGTGCTGGCGCGAACGGTGTGGTTCGGGCTGCGGCGGCTGCTGAGCACCGACAGCGAGCTCGCGAGCGGCGACTGACACGATGCGCGTGCTGGTGATCAGCAACGAGCGCGTCGGCGAGCGCATGGCGGGTCCTGCGATTCGCGCGTTGCAGTTCGCGCGACAGCTCGCGGCGCGGGGGATGACGGTGACGTTGGCGGCGCCGGAACTGCCGACGGCGGGCGCGGGGTCGCTTGACGAGGACGCGTTCGAGCGGGTCGCATTCGTCACGCCGAGCGCGCGAGCGTTCCGGGCGCTGGCGGATCGACACGACGTGGTGGTGACGCAGCCGCAGCGCGTGGACGTGATGCACGGGTTGGCGGACGGGCACGCGCGGTTGGTGGTGGACTTGTACGTGCCGAGCTTCGTGGAACGCATCGCGCAGCTCGGCGCTGAACCGGGCGACGAGCGGGTGCGTGCGCAGCTGCTCGAACGCGACCGGCTCGAATACGCATGCGCGGTGGAGTTGGGCGATGCGTTCATCTGTGCATCCGAGCGCCAGCGCGATCACTGGCTGGGAGCGCTCGGGCAGGCGGGGCGACTCGACTTGGATCTGCTCGAGCGCGATCCGGATGCGCGGTCGCTGATCGAGGTTGCGCCGTTCGGCGTGGACGACGAGCCGGCGCAGCTTGGCGAGGACGGCGGCGCGATTCGCGGCACGCTCGTGCCCGCCGACGCGATCGTGCTGGTGTGGACCGGCGGGTTGTGGAACTGGTTCGACCCGACGATCGTGGTGGAGGCGCTGTCGCGAGCGCGCGAGCGTGAGCCGCGGCTGCATCTGGTGGTGATGGGCTATCGGCATCCCGAGACGCATCAGGTGGAGCAGGAGGCGAGCCGGCGCATGCGCGAGCGTGCGGAGGCGCTGGGGCTGCTGGATTCGGGCGCGGTGGTGTTGTGCGAACAGTGGGTGCCGTATGCGGAGCGCGCGCGGTTCCTGCTCGACGCCGACGCCGCGGTGAGCGCGCACCATGACGGGCTCGAGACGCGGCTGAGCTACCGCACGCGCCTGCTCGACCACTTGTGGGCGGGACTTCCCACGGTGATGACGACGGGTGGCGAACTGGGCGACGAGCTCGCGGCGAGCGGCGCGGCGATCGAGGTTGCCGATGGCGACGTGGACGGTTGGGTGGACGCACTCGTGCGCGTGGCGAGCGACGCGGCGCTGCGCGAGCGGATGGGCGCGGCGGCGAGAGAGCTGGGCCGCGCGCATCGCTGGAGCGAGATCTGCGGGCCGCTTGCGCGCGTGGTGGGCGAACAGGGCGCGGGCGTGGCGCGCCCGGCCCGGCGCGAAGCAGGCGTCCTCGCGCGTGTGCGCTATGCATGGCTGCTCGTGCGCGTGCGCGTGCGCACGAAAGGCCTCGGCTCCCTCGGTGCCGCGCTGCGTGGCGCGCGCGGGCGCTGAGGTCTCGGATTCCGGTCGAGCCCTGCCGCGAGCGTGGCGCCCCACTAGGTTGACCACAACGCCCAAAACGGGCCGTCTCGTCAACCTAGTGGCGGGTGGGGGAGGCGCGACGGGGCGGGGGCGGGGACGGGGACGGGGACGGGACGACGCGGCGGATCAGGGGATGGCGGCGGCGATGGCGGTGGTGTAGATGTGCTCGAGCTGGTCCATGACGACGGGTTGGGCGTAGCGGCGTTCGAACTCGGCGCGGGTCGGGGCCGGGCTTTTCCTGGTCGGGGAGCATGTTGTCTACGGGCATCGCTCCGCGCTGGTCGTCGGCCAGAGCTTGGGTCATGCGATT
>JBDHZF010000106.1:0-8534 GCA_039811765.1 Thermoleophilia bacterium
AAGACAAAGACTGAGGCACTGAGGATGCTCAAACGCAAGATCACGCGCCGAATCCACACCGCCCTCATCCGCGATTTCGCGGCAGAACAAGCCCCTGGCTTGACATAGGAGCAACGCATGCGCATCGTCCACTTCACCGATCCCGGCTGCCCATGGGCCTTCTCCGCCGAACCGCTTCGTCTTCGTCTGGACTGGACGTTCGGCGATCAGCTCGAGTGGGACACGCGCATGATCGTGCTCGCGCGCAGCGGCGACGAGTACGCGCGCAAGGGTTTCACGCCGGACAAGCTGGCCGCGGGGCTTCGCATGATCCAAGGCCGGTACGGCATGCCGATCGACGTGTCGGAGCGCGCGCGCATGGCGGGCACCGAGCGCGCGTGCCGCGCTGTTGTGGCGGCTCGGCTCAACGCGGCCGAGCTGGAGCAGCGGTTACTGCGCGAGCTGCGCATTCAGGCGATGAGCGGTGCATTGTTGGACGACGACGCAACGATCGACGCGGCAGCGCACGCCGCGGGCGTGGATCCGGACGAGCTGCGCGAGTGGGCGAAGTCGGACCAGGTGCACGAGTCACTGGAGCGAGATCGGGCGATGGCGCGCGATCCGCGCGCGGCCGCGTTCGCGCTCGACCACAAGCTCGCCGCGAGCGAGAACGGCGGTCGTCGCTACACCGCACCGTCGATGGAGTTCCATCACGACGATCGCGTGCTGGTCGCGCCCGGCATGCAGCCATGGGAGTGCTACGACGCGCTCGTCGCGAACCTCGCCCCCGCGCTGGATCGTCGTTCGCCGGCGGAATCGGTGGACGAGGTGCTCGAGTGGGCGGGCTTCCCGCTCGCCACGGCAGAGGTGGCGATGCTCATGGACAGCTCGATCGACGCGGCTCGCGAACAGCTGATCGCCGCGGGCGCAGCGTTCGATGCGGTCGGCCTGGACGGGTACTGGCAGTAGCGTCACGCAGGCTGCACTATGCGCGCACGCGCGCGAGCACTGCGTCCATCAGCGCGCGCACGTCGGGCCGCAGCTCGCTGGCGCGGGCGTCGGCGGCGGCGGGGCCGCGCAGGATCACACGCACGAGGTAGGAGCCGTGCGCCACGGGTCGGGCGGTTCCGCCGGGAAGCACGAGCACTTCGTCGTCGGCCTGCAGATCACCGAAGCGCCACCCATCGCGAATACGGTCGATGGTGACAGCGCCGTCCCCATCCCTCGCGACGCGCCACACGCCGGGCTCGCACGCGGGATTCACCCACGCGTCGCGGCCTGTGGCGTTGTACGCGATCACGGTGGATGCTGTCCTGACTGGCTTCGTGCACGCCGCGTCCTCGTGCGCGCCAAATGCGTCGCGCAGCGACTCTAGCGACGCTCGCTCGTCGGGTCGATATGCGAACGCGGCGAGATGCGCATCGAGCAACGTGGGAAACCCTGCCGCGGCCTGCAATTCCACCTGCAATGCGAGGCTCGCGGTCCAGCGGGGGTTGATCTCGATCAGCACGGGCACGCCGCCTTCGGCGGGCAGCACCATGTCGATGCCGAACGCGCCCGAGAACCCACGGCTTGCGAGCACCTCGCCCACCCGTTCGGCGAGCGCGCGCGCCGCGGCGACGTGCGCTCGCGGCGGCGGCGGCGAGGTCCAGTCGTTGCCGCAGGAGCCGAAGTCCGTGGGCGTGAGCCCCGGAATGCCTGTCAACTGTCGCGCGACCATGCCGACGAGCACTTCGCCGATCGGCCCCGCGCCATGCACGCCCGCAGGAATCACCACGCCGTTCACCGTGACCGGCTCGCCAGCGACGTACTCCACGAGCTTGCCCACGCGCGCACCGCCGGGCGCATGCTCGACGAGCGTCTCGACGTCGCGCGAGCTGCGCAGCAGCACCGTGCCCGCGCCGGCGAAGCCCACCGCGGGCTGGAACACGCGCGGCAGCGCGATGCCGTCATCACGCGCGGCTCGCGCCAGCGCCTCGTCCAGGCTCACCGTCACTGTGTCGGGTATGCGCGCGTCGGCGGACTTCGCGAGCTCGGCGAGCGCGAGCTTGTTCTCGAGCTGGCGCGTGAGCTTCGGCTCGGTCGCGAGCACGCGCCAGCCGAAGTGCTCGGCCATCGTCCACAGGCGCGGACCGCTCTTGAACGGCAGCACCGCGTCGCAGCCGTGCGCCTCGAGCAGTTCGACCACGGGCGCCGCGCCAATCGCCACGCCCGCCGACAACGCGCCGTCGCCCACGGCCCGCAGCACGTCCTCGTGCTCGTCGATGGTGGTGGCCACGCGGCCGCCGCGTCGAATCATCTCCGCCAGCTGCGCGCCGGTTCCCGCCACGAGGCACGCACCACCGGGCGCGGCCGATTCCAGACCGGCGAGGTACGCACCGTTGGCTGCACAGATCGCGAGCATCCACGGCAGCCTATCGGGCGGACGCGCCTACCGTGCCGCGCGCCGACTCAACGCCAACGTCAACGTGCGCGTCAGTCGACGGCGAGAGACGCCAAGCCGCCAACGAGGTTCCCAACGAGGCCAGCCATCGTGACGGTGAAACCGATCCCGCCAGGATTGCCAACTTTCAGTGCCTTGCTCGCGCCAAAGGCCGCGAGACCAACGGCTGACGCCCCCAGCACGTTCATGTTCGTGACCGGCGCCCATGCGCCCTTGCCCCCGTTCTGTTTGGCCCCGTGCGTGTCCTCGAGCTTCTCGCTCAGTAGGAACGTCGTCGTGCCCACCACAGCCGCCGCGGTCACGGCCGCTCCGATCTGGAATCCCGTCGCGTTCATTGGTCGTCCCTTTGTCACGTGGCAGGCGGCGATGCCCGCTCGTTTGCCTGAACTTCGGGGGGGGCGATGGAAGACGTTTCACTGCGAAGAATCGGGTTCTTGTGCCCTTCCTGTGTGGGTCGGTTCGGATGCCGGGGCGCGTTCACCATGTCCGAAATTGCGCCCTGGTGGAATTGCGCCCTTGCGGTATTGCGCCCTGGTGGGGCCGAATCCCGGACTGAGCGGGGCGGCAGCGCACGACCGGGCCGCGCCATCCCGGAAAGCAATTCGGTACACGCGTAACGGAAATCGATACGAGCTCACCGAATTGCCCGACCGAGCCGCGCCGCGCCCGGCGTTCCGCCCGCCGTCCACCTATGCATGTGTCACACGAATGCAGACTCGGAGCCTGCGACCACGCAGGTCGCAGGCTCCGAGTTCGAACCAATCGATGCTTCGCGAACGTTAGCCCAGCGCGGGCACCGGCTGCGGCGCCTCCGGGCCGACGTACTGCGCGCTGGGGCGGAAGATGCGGTTGTCCTCCGTCACCTGCTCGCGGATGTTCGCCGTCCAGCCGATGACGCGGCTCACCGCGAAGGTCGGCGTGAACAGCTCGTCCGGGATGCCCGCGCTTCGCATCACGAGCGCGGCGTAGAACTCCACGTTCGTCTTCAGGCCGCGACCGGGCTTGTACTCTTCGAGCAGGTCCAGGCAGGTCTGCTCGACGAGGCGAGCGAGCTCCACCTGTGGTCCGCCGATGCCGTCGGCAATCTCGCCGAGCATGATCGAGCGCGGATCCATCGTCGTGTAGACCGGGTGACCGAAGCCCATCAGGCGATCGCCGCTCTCGAAGATGTTGCGGATGAACGGCTCGGCGTTCTCCTTCGTGCCGATCTCGTCGACCATCGCCAGCGCGCGGCTGGGCGCGCCGCCGTGCAGCGGACCACTCAGCGAACCGATCGCCGCGACGACCGCGCTGGAGACGTCAGCCCCGGTCGACGCAACCACGCGCGCCGTGAAGGTGGAGGCGTTGAAGCCGTGGTCCACGGTGAGGTCGAGGTACTTCTCGAGCGCGTCGGCCTGCTGCGCATTCGGCATCTCGCCGGTGACCATGCGCAGGTAGTCGGTCGCGTGCGGCAGCGACGCGTCCGGCGCCACCATCTCCTTGCCGTGCTTGACGCGGTAGATCGCGGCGACGCCCACGGCGGTGAGCGCCACGGCGCGCGAGCACTGCTCCTTGATCTCGTCCTGCGACAGGTCGAGCCACGGCTTCCAGCCCTCGCGAGCGCCGACCGCGGCGATCAGCGCGCGCAGCGTGCCGAGCACGTCCAGCTTGGACTCGTCGGCGCCAGCCACCAGACCGGGCACGAGCTGCTCGACCTGCGTCCACGCCTCGAGGCGCAGCTTGCCGGCCCACGCGCGGTACGCGTCGCTCTCGGCCTTCGTCTTGGGCAGCTCGCCCTCGTGCATCAGGTGCCAGATGTCCTCGAGCGATCGCGTCTTCGCCAGCTCGGTGGCGTCGTACTGGCGGTAGTGGAAGAAGCCTTCCTGACCACGGACGTTGCCGATCGACGTCTGGGCGACCTTCACGCCCTTGAGGCCGCGCGGGACCTCCACGTCGAGAACGGCATTGCGGGACGAGGGCTGCTCGGTAGCTGTGGCCATGGGGCGATCCTTCGGAGCGTCGAAAACGGTTGTTGCGAGCATCCTAGACTCGCGCGAGCGATCGCGCACGCGCAGGCGTCGATTCGCGCGTCACACCTCGCCCACGGCGGTGACGAGCTCGCTGAGCGACGCCTTCGCGTCGCCGAACAGCATCTGCGTGTTGGGCGCCACGAAGAGCGGGTTGTCGACGCCCGCGAAACCCGTGGCCATGCCGCGCTTCATCACGACCACGGCCTTCGCCTCGTCCACGTTCAGCACGGGCATGCCGTAGAGCGGACTGCCCGGCTCGTCGCGCGCGCTGGGGTTCACCACGTCGTTCGCGCCGATCACGAGCACCACGTCGGTCTGCTTGAACTCGGGATTGACCTCGTCCATCTCCTTGAGCTGATCGTAGGGCACGTTCGCTTCGGCGAGCAGCACGTTCATGTGGCCGGGCATGCGGCCGGCCACGGGGTGGATGCCGTACGCCACGTTCACGCCCTTCGATTCGAGCAGGTCGCTCAGCTCGCGCACGGTGTGCTGCGCCTGCGCGACGGCGAGGCCATACCCGGGCACGATCACCACGCGCCGGGAGAAGGCGAGCATGATCGCGACGTCCTCGGCGGTTGCCGAGCGCACTGTTCCTTCGGTGACGGATCCAGCCGCGCCGCCGCTCGCGCCGAACGCGCCGAACAGCACGCTGGCGATCGAGCGGTTCATCGCCTCGCCCATCATCTTGGTGAGCAGGAACCCGCTCGCGCCGACGATGATGCCAGCCACGATCAGCAAGGTGTTGCCGAGCGCGAAGCCCGCGGCGCACGCGGCGAGGCCGGTGAACGAGTTGAGCAGCGAGATGATCACCGGCATGTCGGCGCCGCCGATCGGCAGCACCACGCCCACGCCGAGCACCGCGGCGACGATCACGAGCGACGTCATCGCTTCCTGCGATCCGGCATCCGCGGTGACGACGGTCACGGCGAGCGCGATCGCGATCACGAGCAGCGCGGCGTTGAGCGCGCGCTGCAGCGGCCACGTGATCGGGCGTCCGCTGATCAGCTCCTGCAGCTTGCCGAACGCCACCACCGAACCGGTGAAGCTGACGCTGCCGATCAGCGCGCCGGCTGTGATGCCGACGAGCGTCACGTTGTCGAGCGCCGCGTAGAACGGTCGGTCGATCTGCGCGTAGGCGTGGTATTCGGCGAGCGAGATCAGCGCGACGCAACCGCCTCCCAAGCCGTTGAACAGCGCCACCATCTGCGGCATCGCGGTCATCTTCACTGCGCGAGCGCTCCACACGCCGGCGACCGCGCCGAGCGCCACGCCGACCACGATCAGCGCGAAGCCCACGCCGGCGAACTCGAAGCGCTCGTTGAGCAGCGTGGCGATCAGGCCCACTGCCATGCCGACTCCAGCCACTGTGTTGCCCGAACGCGCGGTGCGCGGTGAACCGAGGCGGCGCAAGCCAACGATGAACAGCGCGGCGGCGAGCAGGTAGAGCAGGTCGATGAATTGCGGGTCGTGGAGGTTCACGATTCCACCTCCTCGCTCGGCTGCTCTTCCTCGCGACGCGGCTTGAACATCTCGAGCATGCGATCCGTCACCACGAAGCCACCGACCACGTTCATCGTGCCGAACACCACCGCGAGGAACCCGATCACGCGAACGACGAGACTGGACGGATCGTCCGCGAGCACGAGCAGCGCGCCCACGAGCACCACGCCGTGGATCGCGTTCGTCGCGCTCATCAACGGGGTGTGCAGCATCGTGGGCACCTTCGAAATCACCTCGAAGCCCACGAACGCGGCGAGCACCGCCACGGTCAGTTGCGTCACCAGCTCCGCGCTCATGCGTCGTCCTCCGATTCGTAGCGCTCGCGCAGCAGCGGATGCACCACCCGCCCCGCGAACGTGGCGAGCGTGCCCTCCACGATGTCGTCGTCCTGCTCCACGTCGAACTCGCCGTCGGGCGCGAGCAACGCCAGCAGGTTCGCAACATTCTTCGCATACAGCTGGCTCGCGTGCACGGGCATGCCGCCGGGCAGGTTGTCAGGGCCGAGCACGTGCACGCCGGCGTGCACGATTTCCTCGCCGTGCACGCTCGGCTCCACGTTGCCGCCTTTCGCCGAGGCGAGGTCCACGATCACCGATCCGGCGCGCATCCGCTCCACCGTGGTCGCCGGCACGATCACTGGCGCGGTGCGACCGGGCACGAGCGCGGTGGTGATCACCACGTCCTGCTCGGCGATGTGGTCGGCCATCAGTTCGCGTTGGCGTTGCTGCTCGTCGGCGGTGAGTTCGCGCGCGTATCCGCCCGCCGATTCTGCGTCGTCGCCGCTCGTCACGCTGAACTCGACGAATCGCGCGCCCAGGCTCTCCACTTGCTCACGCACCGCGGCGCGCGTGTCGTACGCCGTGACGACCGCGCCGAGACGCCGAGCGGTGGCGATCGCTTGCAGCCCAGCCACGCCCGCGCCGACCACGAACACCTTCGCGGGCGCGACGGTGCCAGCCGCCGTCATCAGCATCGGGAAGAACTTGTCGAGCCGGTCCGCGGCGATCAGCACCGCTCGGTACCCGGCAACCGTCGCCATCGAGCTGAGCACGTCCATCGACTGTGCACGACTGGTGCGCGGCACTAGCTCCAGCGCGAACGCCGTGACCTTGCCCGCTGCGAGCCGCTCCACGCCAGCGCGATCGTCGAGCGGCTCGAGCATGCAGACGAGCGCTTGACCGGCGGCGAGCAGCGCGGCTTCCTGCTCGGTGGGCGGGTTGACCTTCACGACCACGTCCGCGCCAGCCACGGTTGCGGCAGCGTCCGCCTCGACCGTCGCGCCCACGGCGGCGAACGCGTCGTCCGTCCAACCTGCCGCCGATCCCGCACCCGATTGCACGACCACGGCGTGCCCTGCGCCGACCAGCTTCGCCACCACGTCCGGCACGAGCGCGACGCGCCCCTCGCCGGGCCGCGTCTCGCGCAACGTCGCAATCTTCATCGCCACCTCGCCACCCTCCTTCGTCATCGCTCGAGCACGAACACGATCGCGATCATCGCGACCACGAGCGTTCCAACCCACACCACTTCCAAGCCACGACGATGCGTGCGGTACTCGTCGTCGCGAATCCCGATCGCGGTCAGCCGATAGCGCCAGCGACCCATCAGCACCACCAACAAACCGAACACGATCAGGCTCGCGGCGAGCAGCTTGTCGAGCGGGATCCCGAACGCGTGGCGCGTGTCGAGCAGCTGGGCCGCGCCCAACCCGAGCGCGATCGTGGTGAACCCCGTGCGCGCCCACGCGAGGAACGTTCGCTCGTTCGCGAGGTGCGTGCGGATCTTGCCCTTCGGCGGCGGATCGTTGGGAAGGATCTCGGGGATCTGCATGACCGTGCGACCGTATCAGGATCGGATTCGGCATCGCCAGCGCGGGTATCGCGCATCCGATCCAGCGCACACGACAGGAAACGAGCAGCGACGATGGCGGATCCCTCCGAGCAATCCACCTTCACGAAAGACGAGAAGGCGGCGATGAAAGCGGCCGCGCGAGAACGCAAGCAGCCCACGGGCGAAGCGGACCTGCTCGCCGCGATCGAGAAGCTTCCGGAGGACGATCGCGCGATCGCGACCCGTCTGCACGAGATCGTCGCCAAGGCCGCGCCCGATCTGGAGCCGCGAACCTGGTACGGGATGCCGGCGTGGGCGACGCCCGGCAAGCAGGGCAAAGTGGTGTGCTTTTTCCAACCCGCGTCGAAGTTCAAGGCCCGCTACGGCACCTTCGGCTTCCAAGACACCGCGAACCTCGACGCCGGCTCGATCTGGCCCACGTCCTTCGCGATCACCAAGCTGACGAAGGCGGGCGAGGCGGAGATCCGCAAGCTCGTCAAGCAAGCGGTGGGGTGAGCAGCGCGCGCACCTGTTCGAGCGCGTCGTGCTCGTCGGCGGCGTTCACGACACGCGGCGAGGAACCGCTCGCGCCCGCGGGCGCGCCGCTGACGATCACCACGGGGTAACGACCCGCGTCGGCGAGCCGTCGAGCGATGGCGATGTTCGCTGCGCTCTCGTCGCTCACGTCGATGCCGTCGGCGGCGAGCAAATCGCGCGCTGACGCCACGTCGGCGTCGGTCGCCACGTGCCCGGCGCCGCCGGTGGCCTCGATC
>JBDHZF010000107.1:0-8459 GCA_039811765.1 Thermoleophilia bacterium
GTTCGACGGCAGCCGCGAGCTCACCGGCATGCAGCGACGCCAGATCGCCGCGAACCGGCGGAGCGCGCACGCCCAGGACCCTGCCGACAAGGACACGCCATGAGCGGCGCGCGCGCCAACAAACCGAGCGCCACGCTGGACGTGCGCGCGCGACGACGCGTGCTGCTTCTCATGGCCGCGCTGCTGTTGCTCGTCGGCGCGGTCGGCGCCCGCACCGTGTACCTGCAGTCGGTGAAGAACCGCATGCTCACGAAGTACGCGAAAGGCCAGCAGCAGAACACGCAGCAGCTGCCGGCGGTGCGCGGCGACATCGTCGACCGCAACGGTCAGGAGCTCGCGATCGGCGAAGAAGCCGTCACCTTCTACGCGGTGCCGAAGCTGCTGAAGAACCGCTCGGGCACCGCGCTGGAGATCGCCAAGATCCTCGACCTGTCCAGCGTGGAGGAGGGGCAGCTCGTCGATCGCCTCACCAACGCCACGGGCGGCTTCGTGTACGTGGCCCGGCAAGTGCCTCGCGATCAAGCGCAGAAGTTGCAGGACGCGAAGATCGACGGCATTCAATGGTACGACGAGGAACGCCGCATGTATCCCGTCGGCGCCACCGCGGGGCAACTCGTGGGCACCGTGGACATCGACAACAAGGGCCTCACCGGCATCGAGCTGCTGTACGACAAGTGGCTCACCGGAACGCCCGGCATGCAGGTTGCCGTGAACGATCCCAACGGCGTGCCGATCGACGTGCTCAAGCTCAAGCGCGAACGCGACGGCAAGGACGTGCAGCTCACGCTGGACGCGAACATTCAGCAGGAAACCGAGCGCATCCTCAAGGAGACGAAACGCGATTTCGCCGCGGAAGCCGCGACCGCGATCGTGATGGATCCGCGCACCGGCGAGATCCTCGCGATGGCGAACGCGCCCGGCGTGAACCCGGCGAAGTGGTCGGCGGCGCCCGCCAGCGCGACCCGCAACCGAGCGATCACCGACACCTACGAGCCGGGCTCCACGTTCAAGGTCGTGACCGTGAGCGCGGCGCTCGAGGAGGGACTCGTCCAACCGAACACCGAGCTGTTCCTGCCGTCGAAGCTCACGTTCTGCGACGAGGAGAAGACCTGTACGGTCGGCGAATCGCACCCGCGGCCCGAGGGCTGGTTCTCGGTGCGCGACATCCTCGTGCAGAGCTCGAACATCGGCACGATCAAGCTCGCGCAGAAGATCCGCGACGCGCACTTGCACAAGGGCGAGGGCGGCAACGCCGCGGTCGACGCGTGGATTCGCCGCTTCGGGTTCGGGAAGCCAACCGGCATCGACTTCCCGGGCGAATCCGGGGGCATCATGTCGTCGGTGGACGATTGGACGGACGTGTCGATCGGCAACATTCCGATCGGGCAGGGCATCGCGGTGACGCCGATCCAGCTGATCAGCGCGTATGCGGCGATCGCCAACGGCGGCGTGATGGAGCAGCCGCACTTGTTGCAGCGAGTTGGCGACGAGCCGCAGGCAAAGACGACGAGCCGCCGAGTGATCAGCGCGAAGACGGCGGCGACCATGCGGCGCATGTTCGAGGGCGTGGTCACCGACGAGCACGGCACTGGTCACAAGGCGGAGATCAAGGGCTACGCCGTGGCGGGCAAGACCGGCACCGCGAACGTGGCCGGCAGCCACGGCTACATCAAGGGGCAGTACATGGCGTCGTTCGTCGGCTTCGTCCCCGCGCGCAATCCACGGCTCGTCACGCTCGTGGTGGTCACCAAGCCGCAGCGCGGCGCGTACGGCGGCGACGTGGCCGCGCCCGCGTTCGAGCGCATTACCAAGTTCGCGCTCGAGTACCTGAACATCGCCCCGGACGGCCGGTAGCGCGGATGCCCAACGCTTCTGCCACATGTGTGGGGTGGTTGGTTTGACTGCCGGTGCGCGTTCACTGCGTGTGGAATCGCGCCATGCCGGGGTCGAATTCCGGACGCAGTAGCGCGTCCTGTGCCGGTAGATCCGTGTTGATCACGTGTTTGCCGGCAGCAGTCGGGCGAACCGGTCCCCCGCGACGCGGCATTCGACTCACGAACCAGCCGAGAACCACACCACGTCCACCACGAGACCCCGTCACGCCCCGCGCATGCGGCAGAAGAACCGGATTCGTGTGCGGGGTTCGGCAGGTTCCGAGGCAGGTTGCGTCGAATCTTCCGCATAGCTTCATGCGTGCGTGGTACACATTGCGCACTACCGGGCGAGGGAGCACCTGATGACGACGATGCCGAGCGACGCAACACGCACGCGAACGATGCGCGTGCGGGACCGACTCGATTCGATCGCGAGCGCGGACTCCGACCGCTCGTTCGTATTCACGATCGTTGCGATCGCCGCGATTGCAGCGCTCGGTCTGATCGTGGTTCCGATGTCGATTCCGGACGCGCCGCCGCCGGCGCCGTCGCAGGAGACCGTGCTCGGCGAGCAGTTCCTTGCCACGTTCTCGGCGAAGGACAGCCCGACCGCGGCCGCCAAGCTGAAGGCGCCATCGATCGACGAGGTGAAGAATAAGTACGGCACCACCGGCGGCGACGCCTGCTCGGCCACGCCCGCGACTCTGTATCGCGCGTTGTTCGCCGGCAAGGGCTTCGACACGGCCGCGTACGCGACCACGCAAGTCGCGCAGTCGGTGTACTGCCCAGACAAGGCCACTGCCTACACGAGCTACGTGACGAAGCAGAACGCCGCGCGCCGCGCCGCTCGCCTGGAAGCGGCCGAAACCGCCGAAGCCGCGGCCTGATCGCGACCTGGTCCCCGCAACTCGTCGCCACTTTGTTCCAAAAGGTCTGCGAATTCGGTCACGAGTTGTGGCGCGATAGGATCGCGGGCATGACTCGCGACGCCGCCAGCACGCCGTTTCCCACGATCCCCGCCAAGCCGGACCACCCGGCGCTCGAGCGAAGCATCCTCGACGTGTGGGAGCAGCAGCGCACGTTCGATCGGCTGCGCGAGCGCAACGCCGACGGACCGATCTTCTCGTTCGTCGACGGGCCGATCACCGCGAACAACCCGATGGGCGTGCACCACGCGTGGGGACGCACTCTGAAGGACGTGTACCAGCGCTTCTGGGCGCTGCGTGGCTACCACCAGCGCTACCAGAACGGCTTCGACTGCCAGGGCCTGTGGGTCGAGGTGGAGGTCGAGAAGGCGCTCGAGCTGAACTCCAAGCGCGAGATCGAGGCGTACGGCCTCGACAAGTTCAGCCGCGCCTGTCGCGATCGCGTGGCCAAGTACTCGGAGGTGCAGACCACCCAGTCCAAGCGCCTCGGCCAGTGGATGGACTGGGACAACGACTACTACACGCTCAGCGACACGAACATTAGCTACATCTGGGAGTTCCTCGCGCGCTGCCACGAGAAGGGCTGGCTCTACGTGGGCCATCGCCCGATGACGTGGTGCCCGCGCTGCGGCACTTCGCTCAGCCAACACGAGATGCTCGACTCCTACAAGGACGTGGTGCATCCCTCGCTGCACGTGGCGTTCCCGCTCACCGAAGCGGGGCATGACGGCCAAGCGGTGATGGTGTGGACCACCACGCCGTGGACCCTTCCGGCGAACGTCGCCGCCGCAGTCAACCCCAGCGCCGCGTACGTGCTCGTCGAGCGCGACGGCGACGCGCTCGACGTGTGGATGGCCAAGTCGCGCGTGGAAGCGATGTTCGGCGAGGACGCCGTCGTGCTCGAAGAACGCGCCGGCAGCGACCTCGTCGGCTGGACCTATCGCGGCCCGTTCGCGCATCTGGACGCGTCCTCCCCCGAAGGGCGGGTGCTCGCGTGGGACGAAGTCTCGCTCGACGACGGCACGGGAATCGTCCACATCGCGCCAGGCTGTGGCGCGGAGGACTACGAGCTCGGCCAGTCGCAGGGGCTCGAGCCGATCGTGCCCGTGGACGAGAGCGGCGTATTCTTCGACGGTTTCGGCGAGCTCACCGGGCTCACCACGCACGATGCGAAGGACGTGGTGCTCGGCGATCTCAAGCAGCAGGGGCTGCTGGTTCGCAGCGGCACGCTCGAGCACCGCTACCCGTCGTGCTGGCGCTGCGGCACCGAGCTGATCTTCCGCCTCGTGGACGAGTGGTTCATCAGCTGCGAGCAGATCCGCGAGCCGATGAAGAAGGCGAACCGGCAGGTCCAGTGGTCGCCCGCGTTCTACGGCAAGCGGATGGAGGACTGGCTCAACAACATGGGCGACTGGTGCATCTCGCGCAAGCGCTACTGGGGGCTGCCGCTGCCGTTCTATCGCGACCCCGCCGATCCCGAGGGCGAGATCCTCGTGGTTCGTTCCAAGGCGCACCTGCGCGAGCTGGCCGAGGACCCGGCGGCCGTGGACGCGCTGCCGGAGCTGCATCGACCGTGGATCGACGAGATCAAGGTTCGTCATCCCGAGACCGGCGTCCTGCTGGAGCGCGTCACCGAGGTGGGCGACTGCTGGCTCGACGCGGGCATCGTGCCGTTCGCCACGCTCGGCTGGCGCAGCGAGGAGATCGGTGGAGGGCTCGACGGGCTCTACGCCAACGGCGCGAGCGCCGAGCTCTCCGGCGCGCGCTTGCCGTCGCACGAAGAGTGGGAGAAGTGGTTCCCCGCGGACATGGTGCTCGAGATGCGCGAGCAGATCCGCCTGTGGTTCTACTCGATGCTGTTCATGAGCGTCGTGCTCGACGAGCAGGGTCGCGCGCCCTACAAGCGCGTGATCGCCTACGAGAAGGTGAACGCCGAAGACGGCCGCGCGATGCACAAGAGCTGGGGCAACGCGATCTGGTTCGACGACGCCGCGGAGGAGATGGGCGCGGACGTGATGCGCTGGATGTACGCGCACCAGACGCCGAGCCAGAACCTGAACTTCGGTCACGGTCCCGCCACCGAGATCAAGAAGCGCTTCCTCACGCTCTGGAACGTCCTGTCGTTCTTCACGCAGTACGCGAACGCCGATGGGTGGCGGCCCGGCGACGCGCTGCTGGCGCAGGCGACGAGCGAGGCGTTCACAACGGACATGACTCCCGACAACGTGCTCGACCAGTGGCTCGTGTCGCGCACCCACCAGCTCGTCGCCGATACGACCGCCACGCTCGAGCGCTGGGACACGCCGCAGTACACCCGCGCGCTCGAACGCTGGTTCGACGAACTCTCCAACTGGTACGTGCGTCGTTCGCGCCGCCGCTTCTGGAAGGCGGAGCTCGGCGAAGCCGACCGAGATCAGGCCTACGAGACGTTGTGGACGGCCTTGGTGGCGACCGCGCGCGTGCTCGCGCCCGCCACACCGTTCCTCGCAGAGCATGTGTGGGCACAGCTCGTCGTGCCGTTCGCCGGGGACGATTCGAGCGTGCATCTCGCGCCCTGGCCCGCCGTGGATGTCACGTGGGCCGAGCACGACCTGCTCGAACAGGTGGACGCGGTGCAGCGCGTGCTCGCGCTTGGTCGCGCGGCGCGAGCATCGTCGAAGCTCAAGCTGCGCCAGCCGCTGCGCGAGGTGCTCGTGCACCGGCGCTCGGCTCGTGGCGCAGGCACTGCGGAGACAGAGGCACTGTTCGAGGCGTTCAGCGCCGACGTGCTCGCGGAGCTGAGCGTGAAGCAGCTGAGCTTCGTCGACGAGCCGGGCGAGCTCTGGAGCGAGGGCATGATGCCGCTGCTGCCGAAGCTCGGCCCGAAGTACGGCAAGCAGGTGGCTGACATTCGCCGCGCGATTGCCGACGGCGACGTGGAGATTCACGACGACGGTTCCGCGCGCGTTGGCACGTTCACGCTCGAAGCCGACGAGTACGAGCATCGTTCGCAGGCGTCCGACGGCTACGCGCTGGCCGAGGACGCCGAGTGGGTCGTGGCGGTGTCCACGCAGCTCGACGACGAGCTCGTCGCCGAAGGACGCGCCCGCGAGATCACGCGCGCGCTGCAGACGATGCGCAAGGACCAAGGCCTCGACATCAGTGACCGCATCAGCGTCACGTGGGCCGCCGACGGCGAACTCGCCGCAGCTATCCGCGTGCACGCAGACTCGATCGCCGAGGAAGTGCTCGCCACGAGCTTCGCCGAGGGCGAAGTCGGCGACCTGCCCACGATCACGAGCGTGGACGGCAGCGAAGCGAGGATCCTGCTCGGCCGGGTGTGAGGGCGCGCGCTACGTGCAGCTCGTCGTTGGCATGCGAGTAGCCGAGAAGCAGTTCGCGTCCGCCGGCGCGAAATGGATCGACTGCCAGTCCGAGATAGTCGGATACATCGGGGGCGGATTGTTGTAGAGGGCTGGCAGCATCGTGTAGGAGCGCCTGGCCCAACCGCCCATGCCTGCCGTGTACAAGATCGGTCCGTAGTGCCCCACGATCGATCCTTGGATCGATGCCGTGTTGCCGCACACGCCGCCACCAGCCACGTACATGGGTCCGCGCCAACGCGGATTAGCGGACAGCAAGCCACTGGTCGCGATGAATGCCCCGCGCACGGTCGTGGTGCCGCCGCAATCGCTCCGCTCGTCCACGATGATGTCGCCTTCCGCAACGGCGCCGAAGCTCGAGCTGTTGTCGCCGGCGTGCGCGCCGTAGCTGCCGGAACCGCCGTCGAACCAGATCGACGGCGCGGAGCCGTCCGATCCGTAGTACGTCGTGCCTGCCGCAGCGGCAGTCATGATCGTCAAGCGGCCGCCCGTTCCGAGCGATCCGTCGACATGCACGTGCCCTCGAGCCACGACGACCAAGCCGTGCTGCGACGACGTTCGTCCGGCGTTGAAGGTGCCCACGCCGCTGACAGAAACGCTGTTTCCCGAGATCTTCACGTTGATGTCGTTCGTCGTGTTCGAGCACACGATCCGCACGCCGCCGTTGAGGCCGCACAGGCCTCGAATCGTCTCGATCGCTTCGCGAGCACGGAGGATGTTGACGTGTTGGTTCACATTCGCCTGAACCTGTGGTCGCGAGTGATACGCGCACTGCGACGGGGAGTTGTTGTCGATCGGTCCTGTCGAGGTGGTGATGCGCACGGTCGAATCGCAGCGCACGCCGTTGTCCAGCTCGATGGCCCATGATTCCGTGGCGAACTGATTGCCATACGACGATTTCGCGCCGTTGGAATGAACGCGTCCGGTGAGGTGCGCTCCGTCGCCGAACGCGAACTTGCCGTCGGCGATCGCTTGGTAATCGGCGAACCACGTGGGTCGCAAGGTCACGTTGTAGATCTGCGCCCGAGTCGGCGCGCTGCCGTTGGCGGCCGACGTCCACGCGCGAACGTACATCTGCACGACCGCGGCTTTTGTTTCGCCCCACGTGGGCTGCACGATCGCGTATAGCTGCCAATAGCCAAGCCGCCCGTCCGAAAGCGATGTTCGCACCGTGTAGCGGTGCGACGCGTCCGATGGGATCGTTGGGGAGACGTCGTTGTGCGCCGCGTCGTTGGTGGTGACCTGCGCGCCCCCGCCGAGCTCGGCGGTGTACTTCGAGATCACCGCGGCGCTGGGCAGGAATCGGTCCTGCTCCCCGGATCGCAACGAGCTGTACGCGCCGGCGATCACGGTGCCCGCGTCGCGCGCGAGCTGCTCGGTCGCGGACGATTCCAGCTGGCGCCGGGAGTTGTCGCTCGACGACATCGCCCCGATCACGATGGCAACCGCAACGAACGCGGCGAGCACGAGCAGCGCGATCGCAGCGATCATCGCGCTCGCCGTTTCCGAGTGTCGGTATCGGTTCAACATCCCAAGGCATCCTTGTATTGGACGGTGTCACGAGAACGAATCGAGCTGAGCGTGGACGATCCCGCCTGCGCGCTCGCCTTCCCCTCGTTCGCGCCGGCCACGAAGTGCGCGCGAACCGAAACGATCGAGCGTCGGCGAGCGATTGCCGACGCGGAATTTCCAATCACCGAGGCCACGGTCTGTGGAACGCACGAACCGCTCGCATCGGTTTGCACGTCGTAGGAGAACGGCCGTGGCTCGATGCCGCTCTGGTTCGCCGGCGCCGACATCATCACGCGCGTCTCCAGCACGGCGCCGGAACACGAGGCGCGAACCGTGCGAACCAGTTCGAGCTTGCCGGTGGGCGAGCTTGGAGCGTTCATCGTCCAGGTCACGCACTCGGCGTCGCGATGGTCGGACCGCACGTCCGCTTGCACCGTCACCGAGTTCGCGGTCGCGGCGACGACGTCGTCGATGTCGGCTATGCCAGGTTCGGTGGGGTCGCTGCTGTAGAGCGGAGATCCCGTGCGCACGGCGTCGCGAAGCTCGACCTGGTTGCGATCCAATCCGTGCGCGCGATCCGTGGTTTCGGCACGCGCGATGTCGTCATGGAACGCATCCGACGCGCGGTTGACCGCTGCGTCGCTCACCGCGCCGGCCCGAGCCCCCGAGGACCCTTGGAACGCGTCCAGCACGCCGTGCGCGACGATGCCGAACACGATCACCATGATCACCATGCCCACGAGCAGCTCGATGAGCGTCCATCCGCGTTCGCGCGTCATCATCCC
>JBDHZF010000108.1:0-8441 GCA_039811765.1 Thermoleophilia bacterium
GGCGTCGGTGGCCAACCACGCGTTCACCGGGGGCCGGCTTGGGATGCAGGATCATCGCGAGCTGCTCGAGGCGATCCTCGACCCGTCGCAGTTCGCAGGCGGCGAATTCCGTTACGGAAACGACCAAAGCGAAGGCGGCACCGCATGAGGACGATCGTCACCGCAGCGGAGGTTCGACACCAAGTGGACGTCGCGCGCGGCCGCGGCGATCGCGTCGGATTGGTGCCCACGCGCGGCGATCTGCACGACGGGCACGCGGCGCTGATTCGTCACGCTCGCGCGCAGTGCGATCTCGTGCTCGTGACGATCGTGCGGCCGGACGGTTCGCCCGCGTTCCACGAGCGCTCGGACGAGTCGATCGCGCGCGCGGCGGGCGCGAACTTGCTGTGGCGTCCGATGCCCGGTCCGCTCGTGGAGCATGCGTCGATTCGGGTGGTGCCGACACGCCGCCCCGAGCTCGCGGATCTCGCAACCGCGGCCGCGCAGCAGCTCGGCATCGTGCGACCCGACGTGGCGTACGCTGGCGAAGAACACTACGACCACGCGCGTTTGCTGCGCGACGTGGCGCGCGACCTGCTGTTGCCGGTCGAGGTGCGCATGACGAGCACGCCGCGCGACCCGGACGGGATCCCGCTCGGTGCTGCCTCGCGCGAGTTGGATGCCGCCGCGCGCGCGGATGCTGCCGCGGTGCCACGCGCACTCGACGCGGTGACGAAATCGGTCGAGCAGGGCGAGCGATCGCTGTTTCGCCTGCGCGCCCGCGCCGAGGCGCGACTCGCGGACGCCGGCGTGCATCTCGCGGTCGAGGACGTCGCCACGGTGGACCCAGCCACGTTCGAACCCGTCGACGTGTTCGACCGCGACGTGCTGTTCGTCGTCCGCGCCAGCGTCGACGGCGTGCCAGTCGTCGACTCCCGCCTGCTCTCTCCCATCTGACGTTCCCTTTCCGAGCTTCGTCATCCAGCGTCACGGAAAACGGTTCTTCTGCCGCATGTGAGTGTCCGGCGTTAGGGGGTGCGCATGTGGTTCGCTCTGGGCGCGGCGACGCCCCGTCGCCGATCGAGGTGCACACAGAATTCCAGACGCAGTGGCGGTCTTGTGCCGACAGATCGGTGTTTTGCACGTGTTTGCCGTCACCAGACGACGAACCACTCGCCGCGCGACGCGGAATTCGTCTCACGAACCAGCCCACAACCACACCGCGTCCACCATGGCACCCGTCGCGACCCAGGGACTGAGCCCCCACTCATGCGGCCGACGAATCCGAAAAACGACACGCTCGATGACCAACCTTGGGCGGTGGGGAAGGGATCACGAGTTGTTTGCGGGTCCCGAACAAAGGGGGCTCGACGTTCGGTGTCCTGATCAATGCCGGGGGGTGCGACGATGCGCTTGGCCTCGGCGTGCCCTCCGACATTCATGCATATACGTGATGGGAGTCGGAATCATGCGCCGCGACACCATGAATGACGCGGAGCGCCGCACGCAGGAGGATGGTCAAACGATGACCGAGTACGCAGTCGTGCTCACCGTCATCACGCTGGCGATCCTCCTCACGTTCCAACTGCTGGGCGACACCAATGCCGGTCTCATCCAGCAGATCGTCGGCATCCTCCAACCAGGCGGCTGACGAAACACGCAGCGCAACGCGCACGAACACGGCGGAAGGTCGCCCTCGCAGCGAGCAGCTCAGCTCGACGCGGCGGCGGCCTTCCGCTGCTTGGTGCCGCGCTTCTTCGGACGCGCCACGGGTTCAGACGCCGAATCGAAGTCCGCGTCCACGAGCTTCGCCAAGTACGTGCCCGTGTGCGAGGCGCCCACGGCGGCGACCTGCTCCGGCGTGCCGTTGGCGATCACCTCGCCGCCGCCGTTGCCGCCTTCCGGCCCCATGTCCACGATGTAGTCGGCGCACTTGATCACGTCGAGGTTGTGCTCGATCACCAGCACCGTGTTGCCTTGCTCGCGCAGCTTCAGGATCACTTCCATGAGCCGCTCGATGTCCGCGAAGTGCAGGCCCGTGGTCGGCTCGTCGAGGATGTACAGCGTTCGCCCCGTCTGAACCTTCGCGAGCTCGGTGGCGAGCTTCACGCGCTGCGCCTCGCCCCCGGAAAGCGTGGTCGCCGGCTGTCCCAGCCGAATGTAGTCCAGCCCCACGTCGCTCAACGCCTGCAACCTGCGCTTGAGCGTGGGGATCTTCGCGAAGAACTCGAGCGCGTCCTCCACGCTCATCTGCAGCACGTCGGCGATCGACTTGCCGTTGTAGCGCACCTCGAGCGTCTCGGAGTTGTAGCGCTTGCCGTCGCACACCTCGCACGGCACGTACACGTCCGGCAGGAAGTGCATCTCGATCTTGATCGTGCCGTCGCCCTTGCAGGTCTCGCAGCGCCCGCCTTTCACGTTGAAGGAGAAGCGTCCCGCCTTGTAGCCGCGCATGCGCGCCTCCGGCACCTTCGCGTACAGCGTTCGGATGTGGTCGAACAGCCCCGTGTAGGTGGCCGGGTTGGAGCGCGGCGTGCGCCCGATCGGCGCTTGGTCCACCTCGATCACCTTGTCGAAGTGGTCGAGTCCCTCGATCTTCTCGTGCGCGCCCGGGCGCTGGCGCGCGCGATTGAGCTTCGTGGCCACGGCCTTGAAGACGATCTCGTTCACGAGCGTGGACTTGCCGCTGCCGCTCACGCCCGTGACGCACGTGAAGCGCCCCACGGGGAAGGAGACGTCGATGTCGCGCAGGTTGTTCTCGCTCGCGCCGCGAACCGTGAGCCAGCCGCGATCGTCAGTGAATCGCTCGGGCAGCTCGATGCGGCGACGCCCCGACAGGAACTCGCCCGTGATCGAACCCTTGGTCTTCGCCACCTGGTCGGCGGTGCCCTGCGCCACGATTCGTCCGCCGTGCTCGCCCGCGCCCGGGCCGATGTCGACGAGGTGGTCGCACTCGCGCATCGTCTCCTCGTCGTGCTCCACCACGATCACGGTGTTGCCGAGGTCGCGCAGGCGCACGAGCGTGTCGAGCAGCTTGCCGTTGTCGCGCTGGTGCAGCCCGATGGACGGCTCGTCGAGGATGTACAGCACGCCCACGAGGCTCGACCCGATCTGCGTGGCCAGGCGGATGCGCTGCGCCTCCCCGCCGCTGAGCGTGCGCGCCGCGCGCCCGAGGCCGAGGTAGCCCACGCCCACGTCGGCGAGGAACTGGAGCCGCTCCTTGATCTCGCGCACGATCCGGCGCGCGATCATCCGCTCGGTGTCGCTCAGCTCGAGCGCGTCGAGCCAGTCCACCGCGCCCTGCACGTCGTAGCGCGACACCGCCGCGATGTTCACGCCGCCCACCGTCACGGCCAGCGATTCCGGTCGCAGGCGATCGCCGTCGCACGCCTCGCACGGCGCGTCGAACATGAAGCGTTCGATGCCGTCGCGCACGAGATCGCTCTCGGTGTCGTGATAGCGCCGCTGGAAGTGGTTGACGAATCCCTCGAAGCGCATCTGGTACGTGCGCGTTCGTCCCCGCTTCGTGCGCCGAGCGATCGGTACGCGCTCGCCGTCGGGCGTGCCCCACAAGAACACGTCCTTCTGCCACTCCTCCAGATCGCTCCACGCGGCGCTCGTGGGGATGTCCCAGTGCTCGCAGATCGCTTGGATCAGGTTCTGGTAATAACCACCGCTCACGGTTCCCGGCGCGAGCGCGCCCTCGTCGATCGAGATCGAATCGTCGGCCACGATCAGATCGGGATCCACCTCGCGCGTGTAGCCGAGGCCCGTGCATTTCGGGCATGCGCCGTGCGGGTTGTTGAACGAGAAGATGCGCGGCTCGAGTTCCGGCAGCGACACGTGCCCGTCCGGGCACGCGAAGCGCTCGGAGTACATCGTCTCGACCGGCTCTCCTTCTCCTTCGCGCGGCACGGTGCGCGTGGCCACCAGCCCGTCCGCGAGCCGCAGCGCCGTCTCCACGCTGTCGGCCAACCGTCGCCGAATTCCCGGCTTCAGCGCGATGCGGTCCACGACCACGTCGATGTCGTGCTTGAACTTCTTGTCGAGCTTGATCTCGTCGTCGGCGTCGGACAAGTTGCGCAGCTCGCCGTCCACCACGACGCGCGTGAAGCCGTCGCGCCGCACCTCGTCGAACAACTTGGTGAACTCGCCCTTGCGCATGCGCACGAGCGGCGCCAGCACCATGATGCGCGTGCCCTCCTCCGCAAGCTCGACCGAATCCAGGATCTGCTCGATCGATTGCGCCTCGATGCGCTTGCCGCAGGTTGGGCAGTGCGGATGCCCCACGCGCGCGAACAGCAGGCGCAGGTAGTCGTACACCTCGGTGACGGTGCCCACCGTGGAGCGCGGGTTCTTGCTCGTGGTCTTCTGGTCGATCGAGATCGCCGGGCTCAGGCCCTCGATCGTGTCGACGTCGGGCTTCTCCATCTGCCCGAGGAATTGCCGCGCGTACGCGCTGAGCGACTCGACGTAGCGGCGCTGGCCCTCCGCGTAGATCGTGTCGAACGCGAGGCTCGACTTGCCCGAGCCGGACAAACCCGTGATGCAGATCAGCTGGTTGCGCGGCAGCGTGACCGACACGTCTTTCAGGTTGTGCTCGCGCGCGCCGCGCACCACGATCTCGTCATGCATGGGAGGCATGATAGCCGGATCGGCAAACAGGCGCGAACATATGTTCGACCAGCGCCGATTTCAAGATAGGTGACGAGTACGGATTCGCCATCCAGCGTGGTGGTTCATGGTGATGGGGAGGACGACGACGGGCCCCACACCATCCCGGCTGATTTCACACACCGACGTCGTGCTCGCCAACCGACCCCACCGAGAACCCGTCACATCCCGCATCCCGCTCGATGGGCGTCGAACATGCCACGAAGCCCGCTTCCACATCCCGGGGAGCGGGCCTTCGTGGCACCCGTGGCTCGATGGCACGCTACGACTTCTTCTTGCGTTTCGGCTTCTTCGATTCCTGCTTGGACTTCGCAGGCGTGGCATCCGTCGCGTCGGAGGCCATCACGCCATCCACCGCGTGCTTGGCCGCGGCGACCCCTCCGGCCCCGAGCGCGAGCACCCCGCCGAGCGCCGTGCCGGTCGCGGCCATCATTCGTCGATCGGCACGCCCCTGCATCCGTCGCTTCACCAGATCCATCTCGTCGACCTGGCTCATCGGCTTCACGTCAAACAGGCTCCCGGCGACCTCCGCGCGATGAGCGCTGCCGTGGAACGTCATGTCGGCGACACCGACGACGCGCTCGTTCTGCCGCTGGAACCCGCTCGCCAAGGCATCGACGTATCCTTGCGCGCGCTCCGCTCCGACGGCTTTTTCGAACGCTCCTCGATGCTGCTCGAACAGGCCCCGAACGGCGTCGACGTCGGCGATCACCGCGTGGTTGCCACCGGCCGTGGAGACAACCTGCAAGAGCGGATCCCTCGCCGCGACGCTCGTTTCGTATCCGCCGGCCATCGACGGGATGCGCGTCTTGACGTCTGGACGAATCTTCGCCGCCGCCACCGTCGACATTCTGTGCTGAGCGGTCATCACTGGTTCGAGGAAGTCGTCGACCACCGCCACTGGACGCCCCCCGACGAGTCGGCGCACGATCGACGCCAGCGGCGATGCTCTCCCCACGGAAACGGACATTCGAAGCTCCCCCAAGCCTCGTGGCCATCGAACGCTCGGCGTTAGCGTGCCGAAACGTTCCCTCTCCACCGTATGTCGGCCGAGAGCGCGGATCGGTTTCACCCTCGATCCACGCGGACGAGACGGACCGAACAGGCGGACTACTTGTCCTTGGACGCGGACTTCACGTTCGTGGCCACCCAGGCCGCGCCGGCGAATGGCGTGGCCACGCACAGCACGCGCACGGCCGGTTCGATCCGCGCCGAGACCGAGCCCTTGCCACGCGCAAGCCCGACCGCCCCGAGTGGAATCGATCCCGCCACGGCAAGGGCGGCGGCGCCCGCGGCCGAATCGACCACCGGTCCGCTTCCCACGGTGAACGCGATCGTGCTTCCGGCGAACGTGCCACCCCAGAGCTTGAGCCGATTGAGCAACCGAGCGGCGGTCATCGTCCCGGAACCGGATGCAACCTTCGCCTCGTCGTCGACGGTCGTCTTCGCGACGGTTGCAGCGGTTTTCAGGCTCGTTCGAACCACGCCAGCCAAAATCCCCATGGTCAACCCTCGCTCTTCTTCGTCGACTTGCTCGACGCGGCCGCAGCCGGCTTCCGCGTCTTCGCGTCGTGCCGGTTCGCGGTCACGACCAGGCTCGACAACAGCGGCAACGAGGCCGACGCCGCCATCACCAAACCGAACTGCCGGAAGCTCTTTCCGTTGGTCATCCGCGAGCTGCCGAACGCCGCGCCGAGCCCCAGGACGATCGCCGCTCCCTCTGCGGCGTTCGCTCGAGATCGCTGCTTGGCAGGAGACGACTTGGACGCCGCGGCAGACACCATGGCGGCGCCGACGAGCGGCAACGCGACCGCGGTTCCATAGAACGCGACTCGTCGCGCGGCGGGGCTGAGCAGCGCCGTGCCCGCTCGCGCGGCCACGCCGCCGACGCCGTCGGTGAAGGACCTCGACCAATCCCGAGCTGCCACCGCGACGGGTTCGGCCACGGCGACCTTCGGCGCGGCCGCGACGGCTCGTGCGCTCGTGGAGCCCTTCGGCACCTCCAGCGCCGCGGGCCCGATCACCCGGCCGAGGTGCACCGCGGACACGCGGCCGTCCGTCACCGGCAAGGCCCCGAGCTTCACCGCCTCGTTGATGGTCGCGCGATCCTTGGGGAATCGCTTGAGCGCGTCCGCGAGCACCCACGTCGCGCTGGTGTCCGGAGCGGACGATGCCGGCGCGGCAGTTCCGATCAGGCCCCTGATGCTTCCAATCATGTTCGTTCCTCCCTACTGACCGAACGCGCTCATGAAGTTGTCGAAGGCGTCCGCCACGGCGTTCGAGGCCGGAGTCGATTCCGCTGGCGCTGCTTCGGGGCTCCCGCTTCCACCCGTGAAGAGGCCCCCGATCGCCTGCATCAGGCCAGGCGCGGAGTTGGCATCGGCCGCCTTTTCGACGTCCGCGCCCGCTTCCGCGAAGTCGTCCATGCCCTCCTGGTCGCCTGGCGCATCGGACTCGTCCGCTTCCTCGGAGCCTGCCGCGGGGCCGCCACCGTCCGTGCCGAACAGCTTCTGCTTCTCGGACGCGGGCATGGACTTGGACTTCTCGACGGAGTGCTCCGCGGAGTTGTCCTCGATGTCCTTGCCGAGCACTTGCTGGACGCGATCGCCGATCGGCTCGGTGTCGTCGAGTACGTTCAGGAACCCGTGCCAGTCGAATCCGGCCGGGTCGCCGCGGTTGTCCTGCACCTGCTTGTGCATCATCACGTGGTCGATCGGGACGTCGTACTCGTGCGACAGGGTCTGCACGAGGTTGCGCGTCGCTTCGAGCTGCGCCGGCGTGTACGGATCCTTGCTCGAGTTGTCGTTGACCATCTCGATGCCGATCGACGCGCTGTTCCACGCCACTCCGTCCCCGGCGATGTGCGTTGCCTCGTCGCGATCGTTGACGTACTGCACGATCTGCCCCGACCGATCGACCACGTAGTGGATCGACGCGGGGCGGTTCGGGTCGCTGAAGATCTCGAGATACGACTTGGCCGTTGCTTTCTTCGTGCCGCCTGGCTTGCCGCCGCCCGTTCCGTGCAGGAAGATGAAATTGGGCTTGGCATGCGGCCATTTAGCTCGATGCGCCGACGCCGTCCACACGGTGTGCCCCGTGGGAGTCTTCTTCTTGGTCCACTTGGTCCAGTCGACGACCTTCGCTTTGTACGCCGGCGCCGCGATGCCCCTCGTGGACGGCTTGTAGGCCGGTCGCGCATATCCGCCCGCGTCCGGATCGAGCGATCCGTTCTTGTAGTTCTGATCGGACTTCTTGGTGTTGGCCGACGCGACAGGGGCCGCGACGATGCCGGCAGCGCCGATCCCCGCCGCGACGAGACCACCGAGCGCCCATCGTCGCGCGACGACGTTCATCGTCGGAACGCGCTGCAGACCGCGCAGGGCAAGCGCGCCGGCGCCCACGCCAAGCACGAGGTTGTCGGCGACCGGTTGGTTGCCGATCGTGCCGTCGCTGAACTTGTCCCATGCAAGCTCGGTGATGGCCGCGCCGCCGCCCGCGACCGCGGCGACGTCGAGCGCCACTTGCGCCGGCCTCGACGAGAATCCGGCTCGAATCCCCGAAACAACACCATTCAGCGACATCGTTCGCCCCCTTGGGAATACCACGAGATCGTGCCGCGATGCGCTCCCCTTGCGCATGGCGACGCGAGTCCCCCTACACCGAACGTTTCGAATCTGGCGGCGAACCCGTTTCACCCTCCGCGACGAGAACGATCGTCGCCGCGTGGAACCTCGCTTCGCGAGATCGGGGCGCGCTGGACCGATTCGGCACGTTCGCAACGAAAAACG
>JBDHZF010000109.1:0-8434 GCA_039811765.1 Thermoleophilia bacterium
CGCTGCACGCGCTCGGACCGTGGCGACCATGACGGATCGCTTATCGTCGTCGATGTGAGCGATCTGCCCATGATGGGCAGTACGCTCTCAGCAGCGCGCGCACGCAAGCCCTCAAGGTCTGCGCGGCACGCGCCGAGACAGCCACTCCCGGGAAGGCAGTCCCGGACCTGCGAATCAAAGGAGCACCACCATGAGCCCCCTCGTTCCCTACGTCATCGAGCAGACCTCACGCGGCGAGCGCTCCTTCGACATCTACTCGCGCCTGCTCAGCGAGCGCATCATCTTCATCGGCACGCCGATCGACGACCAGATCGCCAACCTCGCCGTGGCGCAGCTGCTGCACCTCGAGAGCGACGACCCGGAGAAGGACATCTCCATCTACATCAACTCGCCGGGCGGGTCGGTGTACGCGGGCCTCGCGATCTACGACACGATGCAATACGTAAAGCCGGACATCCGCACGATCTGCTGCGGCATCGCGATGAGCATGGGCGCGTTCTTGCTCGCCGGCGGCACGAAGGGCAAGCGCCTCGCCACCGCGAACAGCCGCATCATGATCCACCAGGTCTCCAGCGGCTTCCAAGGCCAGGCCACCGACATCGAGATCCAGGCGCGCGAGACGCTGCACCTGCGCAAGAAGCTCGACGAGATGCTCGCCGAGAACTCCGGCCAGCCGTACGAGAAGGTTGCGAAGGACACCGAGCGCGACTACTACATGAGCGGCATCGAAGCTGCCGACTACGGCCTGATCGACAACGTGATCGGCAAGGTCGAAGAAGCGGACAAGGAAAAGGCGAAAGACTGATCGACAAGCCCGTTCGGAGTGGTTTTTCCCGCTCCGAGCGGGCTTCGTCGCACCTCGGGCGGCGCTGCAGGGCGTCGCAACTCGATGAACTGACCAATCGACGCTAAGGTTCGAGGCGGACGCGGACGACAGAGGCTTCAATGGCACGCACCACGGATCAAGAACAGCTCCTCTGCAGCTTCTGCGGCAAGTCGCAGCGACAGGTCAAGAAGCTCATCGCCGGACCTGGCGTCTACATCTGCGACGAGTGCATCGAGCTCTGCAACGAGATCATCGACGAGGAGCTCACCGAGAAGACCTCGCTCGATCTCGACCACCTGCCCAAGCCGCAGGAGATCTACGAGACGCTGCAGGAGTACGTGATCGGTCAGGAGATCGCGAAGCGGTCGCTGTCGGTCGCCGTCTACAACCACTACAAGCGCGTGCAGATGGGCGCCAGCGACAGCGACGTCGAGCTGTCGAAGAGCAACATCATGCTGCTCGGCCCCACCGGCTGCGGCAAGACGCTGCTCGCGCAGACGCTCGCACGGATCCTCAACGTGCCGTTCGCGATCGCGGACGCCACGGCGCTCACCGAGGCCGGATACGTGGGCGAGGACGTCGAGAACATCCTGCTGAAGCTGATCCAGGCCGCCGACTTCGACGTGAAGAAGGCCGAGACCGGGATCATCTACATCGACGAGATCGACAAGATCGCGCGCAAGGCGGAGAACGCCTCGATCACGCGCGACGTCTCCGGCGAGGGCGTGCAGCAGGCGCTGCTGAAGATCATCGAGGGCACCACCGCATCGGTGCCTCCGCAGGGCGGGCGCAAGCATCCGCACCAGGAGTTCCTCACGATCGACACGTCGAACGTGCTGTTCATCTGTGGCGGCGCGTTCGCCGGCCTCGACAAGATCATCGAGCGGCGCATCGGCAAGCAGTCGCTCGGGTTCGGCAAGGACCTCGACGAGGACAAGGTCGACCTCAAGGACATCGCGAACGTGTTCGCGGAGGTCATGCCCGAGGACCTCAACAAGTTCGGGTTGATCCCAGAGTTCGTCGGACGCCTTCCCGTGATCAGCGCGGTGCATCCGCTCAAGGCGCCCGATCTGGTGCGCGTGCTCACCGAGCCCAAGAACGCGCTCGTGAAGCAGTACCGCAAGTTCTTCGCCTACGACGACGTGGAGCTCGTGTTCACCGACGACGCGCTCACCGCCGTGGCCGAGAAGGCGATCGATCGCGAGACCGGCGCTCGCGGCCTGCGCTCGATCATCGAGAACGCGCTGCTCGACGTGATGTTCGAGCTGCCGGGCCGCCAGGACGTCACCAAGTGCGTCGTCACGCGCGACACGATCGAGCGAGGCACCTCGCCGACGCTGCTCACCGAGGGCGGCAACGCGCAGGTCGACGCCGAAGAGGACGCCGCCAGCGCCTGATCGTGCAACGCCTGCTCGTAGAGCCTCGATAGTCCGGCAGGGACGATTCGGGAGGACGAGACGATGAGCGGCTTGGTGGGAGCGGCGGGTTCTGGTACGCAGATTCCCAAGGCGTGGTCCACCTTCGACTACGACGCGGTCGAGCGACGTGAAGTTGACGCGATCGGCGCACGTGGCGACTCCAAGAAAGCTCGTGCGGTCGCTCGCTACGATGCTGCACAAGCTGCGCTCGATTAGGGGAAGGCATCGGGCATGCAACGCAGCACGGGCAACCCGGTGCTGCACGAGATGATTCCGTTCGGCGTTTTCTCGCTGGGTGGGGGAGCGTTGGTTGGAGCTTGCTGGACCAGAACATGACGCCCGAATGGGCCGCGCTCGTGAACGAGCGCGATCAAGCTGCATACGATGCCAAGATCGACCCTCCAGGCCAGGATGGGCTCTACAGCGGAAGCAACTTTCAAAGGGTGGAGTGGTACAAGGACGTCACCTTCCGTGACCAATGGCGGTCTGGATCCGCGCGAAGCGAGGTGCTCGCGAAGGTTGCGCCGTTCGACCACGACGGCGACGGGTACATCGACCTGAGCGACGGCTCGAACGAACTGACTCGAGATCGCGCCGGTGGTCCCGTCACGTCACGCTCTCGCGGCGTGGACGTGTTGGTGGGGTACAAGTCGTCGGACACCGACGGCGACGGGAAGCTCTCCCCGGAAGAAGCCACGGTCGGGTACGTCAATCAGATGCGCCGCATCGTTGCGCCATGATCACGCGAACGGGACGATCCGGGGGGACGAGGCGATGAGCCGCTCGGTTGGTGTGGCGGGTTCGGGTGCGCAGATTCCCAAGGCGTGACGCGACTTCGACATGTTGGCGTCGGAGCAGGGCGCGGTGGCTGACATCAGTTCGCGCCGCGACGTCACGAAAGCCCATCACATGGAACGGGTGAGGGAGCTGCGACCGCAATACGAGGCGATGGCCAATAACGTCAACGCGGACAACAATCGCTACGCAGTTCGTGGCTGGGCGATCGGCGCCGCGCTCGGCGCGTCCGGCGTCGCTGTGGCAACGGCCAAAGCGCCCGCAGCTTCGAGGGTGGCGTACGCCGCGATGGGAGCTGTCCTCGGGGCCGGAGTTGGCGGGTTCGCCTCCTTTTACATGGAGACGCCCAGCGAGAAGGCGATGCGCTCTCCCGAGGGGGCGGCGATTCGAAACGAGTACCTCGCTCGGCGACTTGCCGCGGGATACCGCGACTTCAACGTTGGTGGCTACGTTGCGTCCGCCGGGTTCCACAACCACGTGCTCTACGGCAAAGACCGCATGTTCCAGCGCGAGTGGAAGCTCGGGGAGGCAAACACGGCCGACGGGAGCATCGCCACCCAATTGCTGCGAGACGTCGCGCCGTTCGACCACGATGGCGATGGCACGATCGATCTCGGATCCGGATCTGTCGAGTTGGAACGGGATCGCGACTCGGGAGGCGCGGTCTCGAGCGATTCCCGTCCGATCGACACCCTGGCGAACTGGTACCGAGACGGCGACAAGAACGCGGACGGGAAGCTCTCGCCGCAAGAAGCCGTGCAAGCCGCGGTCGGGCATGTGCGCGACTTGTACTGGATTCGCTCCGGAAGCTAGTCACCGAGCACGAGCATGTCGCGAAATGCTCGCCGTCACTGTGTGATCACGCGTTGCCGATCGAGTGCACGGGCGCGCCGATCCGGGCGAGACTATTCGCGAGCGTGGCGATCTGATCGGCCGTCGGCGCGTCGCCCGGCGTGATCATGCTTCGATGCTGGCTATCGTCCAACGGACGCATGTCGACCACTGCTGCGATCAGGTCCTTGGCGGACATGCCGCGGACTTGTCCTTCGATGTAGCCGCGCGAATCGGCGAGTGCGGAGGATTGCAGCCAGCTGCGAACCGTGTCCACCGCGGCTTGGTGCGTCGACTGCAGCAACTCGCCGACCTGGGGCCCTGCGCCGGATCCCTGCAGGCGATCGAGACGGTCGACGATCGCTTTCGGAAGATCCTCGGATTCACGCACGCGCACGAGCGTGGCACCAGTGTCGTCTCCCGCATAGGTCGTTCGATCCGCGATCGCGCTCGGCGCGGCAACGAGCGACACCGGCCCGAACGCGCGCACGCCCACCGACCCTTGCTTCGCGAGCGCCGCGACGACCGCGTCCGCGCCAGCAGCGACATCGTCGGCGCCGACGAATCGTACGCTGCCGTAGATCGTGTGCCCGGCGTCGGCGCCGTCGCCGTAGATGCCTCGAACTCGCTCCCATGCGCCGCGGAACGTGCGCTGGGCAAGCGCCGTTGGCGTCGTTCGGGTGTCGTCGTGGATCGTGGGAAACGGCGCGTCAGAGTTCGCGCCGATCATCGCAGTTGCGGTGTCCGATCGGCGATTCACCACCACGACCGGAGCCAAGCCCTGCAGCGCATCGGAGGCGATGTGCTCGAGCTGCGTTCGACCGGCCGCGGGGATCCGCGTGGTCGCAAACACGGTCACGGCCGGGCAGCTCCGCTTCGTTCCACGCGCACGTGACGCACGACCTCGTCGTGCGCGCACACGTTGACGAGGATCTCGCCGCGAGGCGTGTCAGCGGCGAACGTGAACCAGATCGTGCTGCCCACAGGCGACGCGAACCGCGGTTCGAGCACGTGCCATCCGGCGATGCCGAACATCGGACCGAACCGGTCGAGGAACAGCACGCTCGCGGCGGCTGCTCGATCGCTCTCGGGCAGCGCGCGCGCCGCGGACGGCATCGGCATCGGCACGTTCACGTCCGCGCCAATAGCAAGGCCACGGTCGGCGTCGAGCGCCACGCGTGCTCGTGGATCGCACTCGTGCAGGTCCTCGAGCGCACGATCGAAGCGTGCTTGGGTGAAGTCGGCGATCGGGGCCGCCGCGGGGGAGGGCGCCGCGCTCATTCGCGCCCCGGGACCGCGCCCGCCTGCCCGAAGCCGGCATAGATGACCGCGCCGTTTGGCGCCACGACCACGTCGATCTGCGCCGGCGCGCCACGACCCACCGCGAAGATGTCGATGCCGAACGCGAACCAGTCGCCCTGGCTGAGCGGCGTCACCCCGCGCAGGAACAGCTGGTCCATCGGCTCGTCGAGGCCGAACAGCGCGCTGAAGCGCTCCAGGAACTGCGCGGCGGGATGCATGCCCATCTCGCGAGCTCCGAGCATGTAGCGAAACTGGCGTTGCTGCGCGGGCGGAACCGGCGTGCCGATGCGGAACGTGCCGCGGATCGCCTTCGCCCAGCCGGTTGCGGAATCGATCTCCACTCGCGCCGCCTTGTGCAGCGTCTTGAGATCGGCGACCGATTCGTCGAATCGCTGCGACGCGCGGCGGATCGACTGGCGCTGCTTCTGCGCGCGGATCGGATTCTCGGGCGTTGGCTCAGCGGCACGGGCAGCGACGGACGGGCGATTCGCCATGGGGTTCTCCTCCTGGTTCATGTGCGATCGATCCGCCCGGTCCAATCGAGTGCCTTCCTGCGCGACCTCTCACGCGGCTCTCGTTCGGAACGTCTTGCTCGGGCGGTTCGGGGGCGAAAGCAACGAAGCTTCCGTCTGCCTATCCGGTCGGCGATGCGAACGGACTCGGATTCCACAGGTGCGTTGGCCGCAACGGCACGAGCGACGGCCGCCCGTGGCCGCATGAAAGGGGGTTGCCGGATCGGGGCGTGCTGCCGATGCAGTGTTTGCGTTATCAACGAAGAGCCGTGGGGCACTACACACACGCATGCCAATGCGAACGCACCGAACGCAGGAAACGTCGACCTTCTCGCGCAGGGTCGATCGCTGTGCCGTGCCGGTCGTGATCGCGCTGCTGGTGATCGGCGCGGTGTTCGTGCTGTCGGCGTGGAGCACCGCCGACGACGCACTCGACCGCTCCCATCGACTCGACGAGGCGCGCGCGCAGCGACTGGCAGGATCGATCGACGGCGTGCTCGAGCGACGCACGCACGATTTGTCGAGCTGGGCCGCGTCGAAGAAGGCGTTGACCTTGCCGGGACGCGAAGACGAGCTCCGCGTGGCGCTCGGGCAGCAGGTCGGACAGGCGGCGGCGTCGAGCGCGGCGGCGTGGATCGTGGTTCGCGAGGACGGCTCGGTCGCGGCAGCGTCGGAAGCGCATCCGGGTCAGATCTCGGCGAGCGGCGCGAGCGACGACTTGCGCGTGTTCGGTCGTCAGGTCGCGACGCGAAACGAGCCGGCGGTGAGTGGACGCATCAAACTCGGTGACGAGTATGCGTATGCCGTCGCGGTGCCCGTGCCCACGGTGGCGGGCGCGACGCAGCCCACTGCGATCGTGGCAGTGACGTATCTGAACGCGTCTTCGATCGCGTCGTTTCTGAACGAGGACGGCAGTGGAGACGTGGACGAGGCGATGCTGCTCGACAGTCGCGATCGAGCGCTCGTGGGCTCCGAAGGCGCGAGCGGCGACGATCTCGTCCGTCGCGCGGTGGGGCAGACGGGATGGAGCGTCGAGTTCGAGCGCGAGCCAGCGAGCATGCTCGTGCCGCCGTGGGCGTATCCGGTGTTCGCGCTGCTGCTGCTCGCGGCGGCGGTCATGTTCGGCGCGCAGGAACGCACTCGACGGCGGCTGCAGCGCGACGCCGACGAGCGCGCCGGGGCAGTGGAACACCTCTACGAGCTCGCGTCGCGCGCGCTGCACGCGGAGACGATGGAAGAACAAGCGGACGCGCTCGCGGCGGCAGCGGTGAACCTCGTCGACGTGCAGGAAGCGACCGTGCGGATCGCTGCTGCTGACGCGTCGTTCGAACGATCGACCGGCGAGCTGCCCACGCCCGCGCACGAACTCGTCGTGCCGATCGTGGGTCCGCGCGGCGAGCTCGGCGAGCTGATCGTCCACTCGCGCGCGGCGGTGGACGAGCGAAGCGCGTGGGTGCTGGAAACTGCTGGCGCGCTCGTGGGCGCGGGCATCGAGACTTTGCTACTGCTCGACAGCGAACGCGCAGTGGCGTCCGAGCTGCAACGCCTCGACGAGCTGCGCAGCAATCTGCTGGCAACCGTTTCCCATGAGCTGCTGTCGCCGCTCACCGCGGTGAAGGGCGTGCTCGGGTTGCTGTCCATGCAGGACGACTTGGGCGCGCGCGGGCGCGAGTACGTGGACGTCGCCACCGATCGCACCGATCGGCTCGTCGCGCTGATCCGAGACCTGTTCGATTGCTCGTTGCTGGAGACTGGCCAGCTCGACATTCGTCCGCGTCGTCAACGCGCCGACGAGTTGCTTGAATCGTCGCTCGGCGCGCAGGCCGCCGCGCGACCCGGGGAGCTGCGTTTGTCGGCAACCCCGAATCTGCAGATCACCGTGGACCCGGTGCGCTTCGACCAGTTCGTGAACAACCTCGTGACCAACGCGTTCCGGCACGGCTCGCCGCCGGTGGAGGTCGCGGTGCGGCCGGGGGACGGTGGCACGTTCGTGATGGTGAGCGACGAGGGCGCGGGCATTTCGCCCGCCGATCGCAACGAGGTGTTCGGCAAGTTCTGGCAGGGCTCGGGCGGGCACGCACGCGCGTCCGAAGGCGCGGGGCTCGGGCTGAGCTTGGTGCAGGGCCTGGTGCGCGTGCACGGCGGCGAGATCACGATCGACAGCACGCACCCGGACGGGCGCGGCGCGCGGTTCATCGCGTTCTTCCCGGACGAGGTGCCGGGCGTGGCGACGATGGTGGACGATGTGTCGTCCGCGCCGACCCACGCCTGAACCGCGGTAGAATCCCGCGCATGCCCACCTACGAGTTTCGATGCACGGCCTGTGGCCACCAGTTCGAGGTCTTCCAGAGCATGAGCGCGCCCGATCCGGCCGAATGCGAGGCATGCCACGCCAGCGGAACGCTCGAGAAGGTGCTGTTTCCCGTGGCGGTGCACTACAAGGGCTCGGGGTTCTACAGCACCGACTACAGCGGCAAGGGCGGGGCTGGCAAGGAGACGACCGCGTCGTCGGACACGTCGTCTTCCAGCGATTCGTCGACAGCGTCCAGCTCGACTGATTCGACGACGAGCAGCACTTCCAGCGCGGACTGAAATCGGCGCTTCCCTGCCGGGACCTGCTCCGGTATAGTGGCCCGTACCGGATCAGCTAGAGCGTAGCTGTGGTTGGCCCGGGGGCGTAGTTCAGTTGGTTAGAACGCCGGCCTGTCACGCCGGAGGTCGCGGGTTCGAGTCCCGTCGCTCCCGTAAAA
>JBDHZF010000110.1:0-8326 GCA_039811765.1 Thermoleophilia bacterium
ATCGTAGCGGATCCCTCAGTCGGGAATCGATGCACGCCCCGAAGCGTGAGTTGCATGAGCAGCGTGACGAAACAAATGTCACGCAATGCGCGCACTTTCACACGGAAGTGCCACAACTTCGCAACGATCCTGTGACGAAGACCCCGCTCGTATCGAACGGCTGCAACCATCCCTCACCCCCCTTCCGGAGCTGCAGACAGGTCCACAGGGCTTTCCGGTCCGCATACGGCGTGCCGGACGACCACGGAAGGGAGGTGAGGACGATGGATGCGTTTACACGCATTTGCGTGCTCCTCGTGCTGACAGCATTCGTGCTGCAAGCAGCGGGTCGCACATAGACCCGTGCAGTTCGGGGTGGATCTCTGCAGTGAAACCCCGGCTGCCCTTGTCACTGTAGCGCGATCGACGGGCCGCGCAAGGATCTTCCGCGCGCTCCGCTTGCGAGCCGTATCCCGAGAGCGTCGGCAACCTCGTGGCGGCCTGTTCTACCTGCAATGGCAGGAAGGACGCGAAGCCGCTGCTGCAATTCCAGCTCGAGCAGCAGGCCGAGGACAAGCAGCGCATGGATCGGCTTTGAGCTCTCGTCGCCAAACTCCGATCAGCGCCTCGCTGTTCGGAGCATGACGGCACTTACGAAACCGCTCGCCAAGACCTGCTCGAACGCCTCCGCGACGATCGGTAGTAGTTCCGAAGACGCAACCACAGGCTTGAAAAGTGCGGAATTACCACGGACTCTTCTGGCACGATGAACTGGAATGCAACCCGGCTGGCAATTGCTAGTAGTTCGCTAGTAGTTACACGACATCCAGCGACGGGAGCGCGTCGACGAGGCGGTTCGTCTCAAGGCTCACGGTGACGATGCGCTTGAGCAGGTCCACAATGTAGCGCGGATCGCCGACCTCGCGCGACCAGTCGTTGGGGTCGTTCACAATGCCGGATGCCTTGTCGGTGCGCACCTGATAGCGGTCGATGATCCACTCGATCGCCGAGCGCGGGCCGAGCACGTAGCGGTACGCGTCCTCGGGGATGCCCGAGAGCGTCACGTGCGCGTTGTAGATCACGGTGGAGCGATCGGCCTCGAGCTTGCCCTCGGCGTTGCGCTCCTTGGCGAACTTCATCTTGGCGACGAGGTATCGGTCGTAGGGGTCCGCGGGAGCCGACGCGCCTACGACCTCCTCGAGCGGGTACGGCTCGACCGACTCGTAGCCGACGTGCAACTCACCGAGCGCGTGGCCCGCGTCGCGGAACGCATCGAAGTCGACGCGGGTTCGCACGCGCGGGATTCGCGGCAGCATCTTGTTGAGGTCCGCCGCGAAGCGCGTGCGATACTCGGGCGAGTGCAGCAGCCCGTAGACGTAGTCGAACAGGTCGTCGCCCGTGATGTCGTCGCCGAGGTCCTCGCGATATTCGGCGAGCACCGCCGGGTTGATGTTGTCGATGCGGCGGTAGCCGTCGACGATTTCGCCGGTGTCAGTCGCCGCGTCGAGTGACATGTCGTCGACGGGCTGGTACGTGTGGCGAGGGAATACCTGTGATGAATCGAGGATGTGCAAGTTCGACAGACAATCGACTTCGATCGGCGTGAACGGGTGATTCGATCCCGCTCCAGTCAAGCTGATCGCCGACGCGCTCACTTGCTTGCTGGGATACATCGATGGCAATCGATACACCATGTCATTCAGGTCGCGGTCAAACCACACAGCCTGCTTGAAGAATGGTCGATAGATGCCGACTCGAGAGGCAGTGTAATCGAGCTCGTATCGCCGCCCCCGCGCAACATTGGCGCGGTCCGCCCGGTTCCAGCTGAACTTCGCAGGATCGAGGTCGATGTCGTCAATCGACGTGAACGAGTCGACCTGCGCGTTGTAGAAGTCGACCATGCTCTCCACGTTCGCACGAACCGCTGCCGAAGACGACCCGTAGACCCACGCGTCGCGACCAGTAGACAAGCCACGACAGAACACCGCGAAGATCGAGTCGATCGGCGTCCAGGTCTCGAACCGCGGATCTCGCTGGTTGATCCAATCGCTGTTCGCGTTGGGCATGATCGTCGCCCAATCGACGTCGGCGAGACCGTCGCGCGAAACGATGCTGAGCTTCTCGTCACGACTTAGGTAGTCGCCGATGTCCCGGTAGCGAATCCGCCCAGGAGCATCGCCTTCGGGATTCTTGACGAGCATTGCGATCGCGACCGGCGTTCGCGAACCACTGCCAAAGACATTTCCTGCTTCGGCCTTGCGCGCGTCGCCGGATCCGCGAGCTGCACCACGCAAGTTATAAATCCAAAGGTCGCTGAACTCGTCGATCAAGCACTTGCGCAGGCCGTCGGCCGTGTTCGAGTCGATGTACGCACCGTTCGTCACGAACGCGACGACGCCGCGGTCCTCGATCCGGTCGCTCGCCCAGCGGATCGCACGGATGTAGCTGTCGTAGAGCGAGTTCTTGTTCGTCGCGGTCGATTCCGCAGCGTAGGTCTCCGCGATGCGCGCATCGAGCGCTGGGTACTTGAGGTTCGCGTTGTCGTCGTTCGCGCTCGTGGCCCCCGCCGAGTACGGCGGGTTGCCGATCACGACATCGATCTTGCGCTCATCCTGCGCCCTCGCGCGCTCGTTGTTCTCGGGGAACAGGTCGCCGTCCATCGTCTCGACGTCGTCGCCCTTGCCGCGCAGGAACGTGTCGGTCAGCAGGATGCCGCTGAAGGGCAGGTAGTCGGCGGTCTTGAGGCCCTCCTCGCTCACGATCGAGTGGAAGGTGGACTCGATGTTCACCGCGGCCACGTAGTAGGCGAGTAGCAGGATCTCGTTGGCGTGGATCTCGCTCGAGCCGGTGGTGCCGTCGCCGAACTTGCGGGCGAGGTCGGCAGGCGAGAGGAAGCCCGACTGCATGAGCCGCACGATGAACGTGCCGGTGCCCGTGAACGGATCGATCACGTGCACGCCCTCGTCGGCGAGCGATGCGCCGAACTGTTCCTTGAGCACGGTCTGCACCGCGTCGATGATCCAGTCCACCACCTCGATCGGGGTGTAGACGATGCCAAGGCTCTCGGCGACCTTCGGGAACACGAGCTTGAAGAACTTCTCGTAGAGCTCCTTGATGATCGTCTGCTTGCCCTCGGCGTTGTCGATGCCGGCGGCTCGCGCACGAACGGAGTCGTAGAACTTCTGCAGCTGGTCCGATCCCTGCTCTTGGCTGAAGCCGCGCCCCTCGAGCGCGTCGAGCATGCGCTGCATCGCCTGCGCGATCGGGTTGTGCGCGGCGAAGTCGTAGTGCTCGAACAGCGCCTCGAACACCGGCCGCGTGACCATGTGCTGGGCGAGCATCTGGATCGCGGCATCGTCGGAGATCGAGTCGTTGATCTGGTGGCGCAGTGCGGCAACGAACTGTTCGAACTGCGCGGCGAGGCCCGCGTCGGCGCCGTCGACCAGCTGGCGGATGCGCGCTTCATGACGCTCGGCGAGCTCGGCAACATCCGCGCTCCACTGCTCCCAGTAGGTGCGCGTGCCGACCTTCTGCACGATCTTGGCGTAGATCGCGTCGCGCCATTCCTCCAGCTCCGTGAAGCTCCACGCCTGCTGCTCCGCCGCCCCGGCGCCGCCGTCGGCCTCGAGCTCGCCGCCCTCGCCGCGGCCCACCCCGATCACCTGCAACGTCTCGTCGCGCTGGCGGTTCAGGTCGATCTTGTTCACGATCGCGTCGAAGCGGTCGTCGTGCGCGCGCAGCGCCTGCAGCACCTGCCACACGACCTTGTAGCGCTTGTTCTCCTTGAGCGCGTCCTCCGGCGCCATGCCTGCGGGGATGCCGATCGGCAGGATGATGTAGCCGTACTCCTTGCCCTCGGCGCGACGCATCACGCGCCCCACGCTCTGCACGACGTCCACCTCGCTGTTACGCGGGTTGAGGAACATCACCGCGTCGAGCGCGGGCACGTCCACGCCCTCGCTCAGGCAGCGCGCGTTCGTGAGGATCCGGCACACGTTGCCGCCGCTCGGCGGGTCGGCCTTGAGCCAGTCGAGCGCGCTCGTGCGCTCCATCACGTTCATGGTGCCATCCACGTGACGCGTGCGCAGGCCCAGTGCGTCGCCCGAGGTGTCGTCGGCCTCGAGCTCGCGACTGACCACGTCGAGCAGCTCGGCGACGTGCTTGGAGGTCTTGATGTCCTGCGCGAACGCGACTGCGCGGCGCATCGGCTCGAGCGATGCGCCGATGCCCAGGCGCTCGCGATCGACGCCCTTCTTGGCGAGCCCGTTCCAGCAGCCGACGATGCGAGCGACGTCGTCGAGGCGCAGCTCGGCGCCGTCGTCGTCGGTCATCACGCGCTGCCAGATCGGCTCCACGGCAGCCTCGTCCACTGCGAGCACGAGCACCTTGTAGTCGGTGAGCAGCCCGGCCTCGACGGCCGCGCCGAACCCGAGCCTGTGCAGCTCCGGCCCGAACAGCGACTCGTCGTCCATCGAGGCGAGCGTGGCACTGCCCTCGCTGGCCTTCGCCTTCGTGGCGTCGCCGAAGATGCGGGGCGTGGCGGTCATGTAGAGACGCTTGGCGCCGCGGATGTAGTCCGAGTCGTGGATGCGCACGAACGCGGACTCGTCGCCGTCCACGAGCGTCGCGCCGGTAGTGCGATGCGCCTCGTCGCACACGATCAGGTCGAAGTCGCCGAGTCCTGCCTGCTGGGCGTCGCGCACCGCCTCGATCGACTGGTAGGTGGAGAACACCACGAGCCGGCCGTCGGGCGACTGCGCGGCGATCGCGCTGGCCTGCTGGGCGATCTTCGCGGAGTCGGTGGTGGCCGGGAACGCGAGGTCACTGACACTCGCGTCCTCGAGCTGCTTCGCGCCGCGGCTCGCGCGCGGATCCGAGCACACCGCGATCGGGTGCAGCATCTCGTCGGCAGCCGCGGTCCACTCGGTGAGCGACTGCGCGAGCAGGGAGATCGAGGGGACGAGAAACAGCACGCGGCCACCGCGCGGGACCAGCTCCTCCACGAGCTTGAGCGCGGTGAAGGTCTTGCCTGTGCCGCAGGCCATGATCAGCTTGCCGCGGTCGTGGGTGGCGAGCCCGGCGCGGACCGCGTCGATCGCGGCGCGTTGGTGGTCTCGCAGCGCCTTGCGCTCGACGGGCGGCAGGTCGGCAGGGTCGTTGAGATCGAAGGTGGACCAGTCGATGCCGTGCTGGTCGAGTTCTCCGATGCCGAGGCGGTTGGTGGGGATCTGCTGTCCCGCCATCGCCTTGTCGAGGTTGTCGGACCACTTGTCGGTGGTGGCGACGATCAGGCGGGTCGTGAAGCCGTGCTTGCCGGACGCGGTGAAGAACGAGTCGACGTCGCCCTTCACGAGCGTGTGGTCGGGCGCGTAGCACTTGCACTGGATGGCGCACAGACCGCCGCCGTCGCGCTCGCGGGCGACGAGATCGATGCCCGTGTCGGCGCCGTCGCGATCGGGCCACTCGCTCCATCGCCACACCTCGTCGAATCGGGTGCGCCACGGGTCGACGGTACGCAGGTAGGACTGCATGAGCCGCTCGAAGCGATCACCCTTGTCGCGCTCGTCGGTCGAGAGCGCGCGCAGGCGGTCGAGGACGTCGTGGATGGTGCGAGCAGGCGTAGCCGTGGCGGTCATGCCCCCACGCCTTCCCCGTTCCGCGCTGCTTGATGCACAGATGCGTGTTGTGACTGCACATAACTGCCGTGGTATCGCGCACCGTCGCGCGACAGGCTTTTCCTCGTGAACCGACGCGACCAGAAGGCGATCACCCGGATCGGCAGGAACCTTGCGGCCGAGCGCGCACGGGTCGATCTCACCCAGGAGGAGGTCGCAGATCGGATGGGCGTACAGGTGACGCAGTACGCGCGCCTGGAGCAGGGCCGCCACGACTCGCGGATCTCCAACTACGTGCGCGCCGCGCAGGCGATCGGGATCCCGTACGCCGCGATGTTCCACGGGCTCGAGGAGCCATCATGACCCCCCACCGCACGCGCTACATCGCCAAGCGGCTCGGCCAGAACTTCGCCGCGGCGCGCCGATTGCGCGGACTGCGTCAGGTGGACGTGGCCGATCGGATGCGCGTCGAGACGGGCCAATACGCACGCCTCGAACGTGGCGAACATGCGAGCAGCGTCGTGCTGTACCTCGACGCGTTCTGGGCACTCAACATGAGTCCAGAGGAGTTCTTCCACAAGCTCGACGAGCGCGTTCCCTAGGTCGCATTCGACCGCTGGGACAACAGACCCGTTGTGCTGCGCAACAGATGCGCCGTGGTGCACCAATCGTGCACGCGTCAGCCTTCCGAGGATGGATCGCCGCGACGCAACCCTGCTCTCCGCCATCGGCCGCAACCTCGCCGCCGGACGGGCGCGCGCCGACCTCACGCAAGAGCAAGTGGCAGAGCGCATCGGGATGCTCGGCCAGCAATACCAGCGCATGGAGCGCGGACGCCACGACACGGGCGTGACCAAGTTCGTGCACGCGGCGCGCGCGATCGGCATGCCGCTCGCGGAGCTGTTCCACGGGTTGGATTAAGCGCGCGACGTCGTTCGACGCGCAACACGCACCGCGACAACCTTCCCGCCGTGCAGCACGAAGGTCGTGGTTCGATCGCCCACCCTCGTGTCGCGACCAAGCACGCACCACGTGGTACCCGCGGCGTCGGCACGACTGCACGCGATTCCCGCGAGGCGTCGAATCTGCAACGCTCGCCCGCCGACGCCCGCGCCGGTTCGCGTTCGATCCTGCGCAGCGCGCGACGTCACCGCCACGACGTGATCGCCGTGGAACTCGACCGCGAGCCGCACGCGCTGGAATCGCTCAACGACGATCGCGCCCACGCGCTTGGTGGACTGCGGCGAACCAATGCGCGCACGCACCATCCGGCGTGTCATGCCAACGTGAATGCCGCTCGCCGCTCGCCCCGGCACGAGCCACATCGGGCGACGCTCAACGCGAATGCCCAGCCGGCGCGCGAGCGCGGCTCGTTCGCTGGCCACCGGCCATGGATTCGGGCGACACCCGCCCAGGTTGATCGACTGCTGCTGCATCACGTTCGCGTCGGCGCCCGCGCGCGAGCAGGACGAGTGACCGAATCCGAGCGCGTGCCCGACCTCGTGGTTGATCATGAGCCAGCGGTACGCGTGCAAGTTCGCCGGCCCGGCGAAGATCGGGCTCGCCCCGTTCCAGCGCATCGCGTTGAGCAGCACGTACCATCCCGCTCGACAGCTCCACGCCCACGAACACCCGCCGAAGCGCGCGACGGTGGACGCGGGCGCGAGCGTCACCTGGAACTGCCCGCCGGAGCGGCGCGGTCGAAACCGCACGGCGCCGTTCAGTGACCAGCCCCGCGGATCGTTCAGCGTGGCGTGCACGACGTCGGCGAAGAAGCGGCGCTCGGCGCTCGTCATGCGCATGTCGATGGACCCGACCGAGTACTCGACGGCACGAGCCGGCGACCGCGACGCCGCGACTGCGGGAGCCGACACGACGAGAGCCACCGACCACAGCAGCGAGAAGACAAGCGCGAAGCGAGACATCGCCGAGATCGTATCGGCCACGTCACACATCCGTGACGAAGACGTTGCACATTCGTGACGAAGTGCGCGCAACACGTGACACTGTCGTCGGCATGCTCGTGGGATGGACGATCCGGTCCCTTCCCCGCCTTCGTCGCGCCGATCTGCGCCCGCCGAGTGGCGCGCCCTCTGGGCACGCGCGCATCGCGAGATGGCGGCATGGGGACGCGTGCCCAGCATTCACCTCATCGACGACATCCTTCGCCGCACGAACCGAGCGTGGCTTGCAGAACACCTCGACTGGATCGCGTCAACGACCCATCTTGCAGACGGCATCGCGCAACACGACGGAGGCACCGCATGGAATCGCACCTTCACCGACCACGCTACGATGAAGAACATCGAGGTCCGAGTCGTGCTGGGAACCGACGGCCGGACGATCGCGACGGCGTTCCCCATGCGACGATGGAAGTGTTGACCGATCCTGCCGTGAATGCCGCGAGCATCCTCTTGGAAACGCCCGCGGGCGGACACGACGTGCTACTCAACGACGATGTTGTCGTCACGCTCGACGATGGACGCCTGACCGCGATCGAACTGCTCGATCTGCGCAGCTGGGGCGACCCATTCGACGACGACGCGGCGCGCCGCGCGATCGCCTGGGTTCGCGACGAGCTCGCGCGACGCGGCTGAGGCCCACGCGCGAACCGTCACACTTTCGTGACGAAGACGTGGCGCTTTCGTGACGAACTGCGCGCAACGCGTGACACTTTCGTCGGCATGCTGCTCGCATGGACGAGAACCAGCCCGACGCGCCCGCCGATCCCG
>JBDHZF010000111.1:0-8199 GCA_039811765.1 Thermoleophilia bacterium
TCGAGGCGAACGGCGAGATTGGGCGACACGCGTGCATGGCCGTGCAGGACGCGGCTGAGCGAAACTCGGGACATGCCAAGGCGATCGGCGGCTTCGACGACGGTCAGGCCGAGGTCCTCGATCACGTCGAGTCGGAGCACTTCGCCTGGATGCACGGGGTTGTTCATCGACATCGGATCCTCGTTTTCAATGGTAGTCCTGATAGTCCACCAGCTCGACGTCACCGTCGATGAACCGGAAGGTGATGCGCCAGTTGCCGTTCACCCAGATGGACCAGTGGCCTGCGAGATCGCCCTTTAGCGCGTGAGTTCGAAACGCTGGAATCGCTACGTCCGCCGGCGACACCGCCACGTCGAGCACGGACAAGATTCGAAGCAGTTTCGGCGCATGCGCCGCTTGAACGCCACGTTTCGAGCCGGTGCGATACAGCGTCTCGATGCCCGTGTGGCGACAGCTCACGATCACATGCTCATTGTATCGCGATGCGATACGGGCTTCAAGCGCCGTCGATGATCCACGCGATGCAGTCGCGAACCGCGTCCGCGGTCTCGCGCGCGTGCGTGGCGTGCAGGTAGTGGCCGGCGCCGTCGATGGAGACGACTCGCGGCTCGTCGAACCAGTCGGCCGCGAGATCGCCGCCGCCGCCCAGCTCGAGCTGGCCGTGCACGATCGCGACGGGGCACGTCACGCGATCGGCGAACCTGGTCCAGTGCGGATCGAACTCGTCGATCACGCCGAGCGACATGTGCTCCCACGTCTCCACCGTCCACGCCTTGAGCGGCGAGCTCGCCTCGGGAAACAGCCGATCCACGGTCGCGGGCAGGGTGCCTTCGCGGCGCGCGAGCATCATCTGCTCGGTGCGCTCGCCGATCGCGGCGTCGCCAAGGTGCGTGATCGGGTCGAGCAGCACGATGCCGCGCACGGATTTCGCGTGGCGCGCGGCGACGGTCACGGCGGTCGCGGCGCCGTAGGAGTGACCGACGAGCACGACCGGCGCGACGGGATCGAGCACGCCGGCGATGTACGCGGCGTGTTCCTCGAGCGAGTACCCGGCGTGCGGATGCGGGGCGTCTCCATGACCGAGCAGATCGAGCGACACGGGTTCCCACGACACGGGCAGCAGCCGCTCGAAGCGCTGGAACGCGCGCCGATCGGCGCCGAGTCCGTGGAGGAGGCGAACGATCGTCATCGCGTGCTCCGAGCTCAGTCCTCGTTCAGCAGGTTGCGCAGCACGTACTGGAGGATGCCGCCGTGGCGGTAGTACGAGACTTCCTTCGGCGTGTCGACACGGACCAGTGCGCGGAACTGGCGGCGCATGCCGTCCTCGCCCTTGGCGGTGACGGTGACCTGCCGATCGCCGGCGAGGCCCGTGGTCTCTGCCTGCGCGGTGAACATGTCGGCCACGCCCGCGATCTCGAACGACTCGTAGCCGGTGAGGCCGAGCTTCTCGGCGCTGTCGCCATCGAGGAACTGCAGCGGCAGGATGCCCATGCCCACGAGGTTGGAGCGGTGGATGCGCTCGTAGCTCTCGGCGATCGCCGCGCGCACGCCCAGGAGGTTCGGTCCCTTGGCTGCCCAGTCGCGGCTGGAGCCGGAGCCGTACTCCTTGCCGGCGATGACCAGCAGCGGCGTGCCGTCCTCGACGTAGCGGCGGCTCGCGTCGAAGATCGTGGTCTCCTCATGGCCCGGCATGTACTGCGTGAAGCCGCCCTCGGTGCCCGGCGCGAGCTGGTTGCGAAGGCGCACGTTCGCGAAGGTGCCGCGCATCATGATCTCGTGGTTGCCGCGGCGTGAGCCGTAGGAGTTGAAGGCGCGCTGCTCCACGCCGCGCTGGAGCAGGTACTGGCCGGCGGGAGTCTCCGGGCGGAATCCGCCGGCCGGGCTGATGTGGTCGGTGGTCACCGAGTCGCCGACCATCACCAGGCAGCGTGCGCCGAGGATGTCGGTCGGCTCGGCGGGCGTGGTGGGCAGGTCGTCGAAGTAGCTCGGGCGACGGATGTACGTGGACTTCGGATCCCACGCGAAGCGATCGCCCTCGGGGGTGGGCAGCGCGCGCCAGCGCTCGTCGCCCTCGTAGATCGTCGCGTACTCCTTCGCGAACATCGAATCCTGCACGCACTCGCCGACGGTCTGCGCGACCTCCTCCTGCGAGGGCCAGATGTCGTGCAGGAACACCTCGTCGCCGTCGGCGCTGATGCCGAGCGGCTCGGTGTTCGGATCCCAGTCCATGTGGCCGGCGATGGCGTAGGCCACCACGAGCGGCGGGGACGCGAGGAAGTTCATCTTCACGTCGTTGTTGATGCGTCCCTCGAAGTTGCGGTTGCCCGAGAGCACGCTCGCCACCACGAGGTCGTCGCCCTGGACCTGCTCGACGATCTCGTCGTCGAGCGGGCCGGAGTTGCCGATGCAGGTCGTGCAGCCGTAGCCCACGGTGTAGAAGCCGACGGCATCGAGGTCCTCGTCGAGTCCGGCGTGCGCGAGGTAGTCGGTCACGACCTTCGATCCGGGTGCGAGGCTCGGCTTCACGTGCGGCGCGGCGGTCAGGCCGAGCGCCCGTGCCTTGCGCGCGACGAGGCCTGCGGCGACCATCACCGACGGGTTCGAGGTGTTGGTGCACGAGGTGATCGCGGCGATCACGACGGAGCCGTCGACGACCTGCGGCTTCACGGCGGTGGCGACTGCGGCCTCGGTGGCTGCCGCGGTCACGGCCGGGCGCTCGCCTGCAGCGCCTGGCTTGAGCTTCTCGAGCTCGGTGTGGAACGACGGCTTGATCGTGCTGAGCGCGATCCGATCCTGCGGGCGGCGCGGCCCGGCGACGCTCGGCACGACGCTGCCCAGATCGAGAGTCAGCGTCTCGGTGTAGCGCGCGGTGGGGGAGTCCGCGGTGTGGAACATGCCCTGCGCGGTGTAGTAGTCGCGCACCAGCTCGATCTGCGCATCGCTGCGACCCGTGAGCTTGAGGTAGCGCAGCGTCTCCTCGTCGACCGGGAAGATCGCGCAGGTGGAGCCGAACTCGGGGCTCATGTTGCCGATGGTTGCGCGATCGGCGAGCGGCAGCTGGGCGAGGCCCGCGCCGTAGAACTCGACGAAGCGCCCGACGACGCCGAGCTCGCGCAGCATCTCGGTGACGCGCAGCACGAGGTCGGTGGCGGTGGAGCCCTCCGGCAGCCTGCCGGTGAGCTCGAAGCCGACGACCTGCGGGATGAGCATCGACACCGGCTGGCCGAGCATCGCGGCCTCCGCCTCGATGCCGCCGACGCCCCAGCCGAGGATGCCGAGTCCGTTCGCCATCGTGGTGTGGGAATCCGTGCCCACGAGCGTGTCGGGGTAGACGAGGTCGGCGCCGCCCTCGCCGCCGTTCGCCTCGACGAACGCGACCTTCGAGAGGTACTCGATGTTGATCTGGTGCACGATGCCGGCGCCGGGCGGGACGGCGGTGAAGTTGCGGAACGCACCCTGGCCCCAGCGCAGGAACGCGTAGCGCTCGCCGTTGCGCTCGTACTCGAGCTCGATGTTCTTCTCGAGCGCGAGCGCCGAGCGGGCGACGTCGACCTGCACGGAGTGGTCGATCACCAGGTCGACGGGGCGCAGCGGGTTGATCTTCGACGGATCGCCGCCCAGCTCCGCCATGGCGTCGCGCATCGCGGCGAGGTCGACCACGGCCGGCACGCCGGTGAAGTCCTGCAGCAGCACACGCGACGGGGTGTAGGCGATTTCGGTGTCGGGGGTCGCGGCCGGATCCCAGCCGGCGAGCGCCTCGATGTCGGCCTTCGTGACCGCGACGCCGTCCTCGAGGCGCAGCAGGTTCTCGAGCAGCACGCGCAGCGAGTATGGCAGCGTCGTGACCTGCGCATGCGTCTCGGCGAGCTTCGGGAGGGAGCGGTACTCGTATGAGCTGCCGCCGGAGTCGAGGGTCGATCGGGTCCCGAAGCTGTCTGCCATGTGAGTGCCTTTCGCGCGCGCGTGCGTAGTCTGGTCGGCGTCCATCCTACCGACGTGGCGCAGCAGTCGCACCGCACGATCGGGTCTTGTGAGAGGGTGCGACCCAACCAAGTCCAAGCGAGCACGGTCCATGGAGGGACACATGCAACTGAACGACGCCACCACGCCGGCCCGCCCCGATCCGATCGCGCTGCAACGAACGTTCAACGACCTCGCGCTCGACATGACGCGCACGGATGCCCAGCTGGAGAACGCGCAGCGCGACGGCAAGCGGATCGGCTCCGGGTGGGACACGTGGTTCTCGAATACTGCCCAAGCCGTGCTGGACGCGCGCGACGCCTACATGGCACTGATGGTGGACGACCGCCCGATGTTCGATCGGCTCGGGGTGGACGCGCTGCAGCTGGCGACCTCCGCTGGAAACGCCGGATCCGGGTACCGCGCTGGACGCGTGTTCGGGGACGGTTGGTCGACGACGCTCGACCAGAAGATCATCGACGTGCAGGACGCCGCCGCGCGTTTGTCGCGACGCTTCGGCGCGTAGCGCCCCGACGAAAACGCTGTGCGCGGCCAAGGTCGCGGCCGCGCGCGGCCGTCCAGCGAGCGTGCAGGTGATCGGCATCGGTAGGTGCGAGAGGGTCGCAGGCGCCAGTTTCCGACCAACCGCTCGACCATGTCCACGAAGGGATCGACTCGAATGAACGTGCAGCCAGGAACGTACCGACCTGATCCGTTCGCGTGGCGGCAACGGTTCTACGACATCGCGGCCGACATGGCGCGCTCCGACGCGAAGCTCGAGGACCGGGCTGCGCAGGGACGTCGTCTCGGAAGCGGCTGGGACTCGTGGTGCAAGTACACCGCGCAGTCGCTGCTCGCCGCGCGCGATGCGTACGCGATCCTGATGCCGGAGGACCAACCGATGATCGATCGGCTCGGCATCCACGTGGTGGACCTCGCCTCGGCCGCCGCCAACGCCGCGCGAGACCAAGGATCTCTCGGTCCGATCGCGCCGGAGTGGACGACGAACCTCGACGCGGCGATCGCCGACGCGTGGGAGGCGACCGATCGCCTGTCGCGTCTGGCGGGAGTGCGGGATTCCGGAGCGCGATCATGATCGCGACCGCCGTGACCGCCGGCCCGCAACTTCCGAAGGCCACCCCCGCTCCGACGACGCCGCCGGCGCCGAAGGCGCCGGACACGACCGCGCTCGTCGCCAAGTTCGAGGACATCGCCGCGACGCTCGCGAGCGACGACGAAGTGCTGACGTCGATGGCGGCGAAGAACAATCCTGTGGGAACCGGGTGGGCGCCGCACCTGTCGTCGCTGTCGAGCGATCTGCTCGCTGCGCGCGACTTGCTCGTGGCCGCCAAGCCGGACGCCGCGGCGGACCTCGGCGCGAAGCTCGCCGTGGACCAGCGCAAGCTCGCCGAAGCGTCCGGCAGCATGGCGGTGTTCGCGCGCCAAGGTCTGCTGCTCTCCGACGCGTGGGGTTCCTACTTGGACGGCACGATCGCTGACGTGAAGGCCGCGATCGAGCTGCTCAAGCCGGTGGATCCGCCCAAGCCGCAGGATCCCAAGAAGCCCACGGATCCGCCCAAGCCTGCCGATCCGTCCAAGCCCGCGGAACCCAAGAAGCCGTAGCACCGCTCCGCGCCGCGAGGCGCCGGGGTCACAGCCCGAGCGCGTCGCGCACGATGCGCTGCTGCTCGAGGTTGTGCACGCTCGTGTAGCCCTCGCTCGCGCTGGATCGCTTCGGGCGGCCGACATACGTCCATGCCACGCCCTCGCCGAGCAGGGGCGGGATGCGCAGGTTCATGTGCGGGAACGCGCCGAAGTTGAGCGGCTCCTCCTGTGTCCACACGATCTCGCGCGCGTTCGGATACAGCGCGAGCGCGTCCTCGAGCTGCTTGCGCGGGAACGGGTAGAGCAGCTCCATGCGCACCAGCGCGGTGTTCGCCGCCGTCGCGCGATCCTCGTGCTGCGCCATGTCGTGGTACACCTTGCCCGAGCACAAGACCACGCGCTCCACCGCGTCGCGCTGCGCGTCGGTCGTCATCGAGGGATCGTCGATGACCCACTCGAAGCGACCCGTCGTGAGATCCGCGAGCGTGCTCGTCGCCCACGGCGCCTTGAGCAGGCCCTTCGGCGTCATCACGATCAGCGGTCGACGCTTCTCGTGCATCGCCTGCCGACGCAGCAAGTGGAACAGCTGAGCGGCGGTGGACGGCATCGCCACGCGAATGTTGCCCTCCGCCGCGCTCGCGAGCCAGCGCGTGAGTCGGCCGTTCGAGTGCTCGGGACCATTGCCTTCGTAGCCGTGCGGCAGCAGCAGCGTGAGGCGCGAAGTCAGCCCCCACTTCACCATGCCGGACGTGATGAACTGGTCGCTGACGATCTGCGCGCCGTTGACGAAGTCGCCGAACTGGCCCTCCCACAGCACGAGCGAATCGGGCGCCTCGATCGAGTAGCCGTACTCGAAGCCCAGGCACGCGAGCTCCGACAGCGGCGAGTTGTACACCTCGAGGCAGCCCTTCGCGTTCGCGAGGTGCTGGATCGGCGCGTACTTCTCGCCGGTGTTCGCGTCGTGCAGCACCATGTGACGGTGCGAGAACGTGCCGCGCTCGCTGTCTTGCCCGGTCAGGCGAACGTTGCTGCCGTGCTCGAGCAGGGACGCGTACGCGAGCGCTTCGGCGGCGCCCCAGTCGAACGCGCCGTCCGGCATCGCCGCGCGCTTCTCGAGCTGGCGCGCGAGCTTCGTGTTCGGGGTGAAGCCCTCGGGGAGCTTGAGCAATTCCTGGCTGAGCCGACGCACGTCCGCCTCGCTCAGCGCCGTCTCGGGCTCGCCCGAGCTGCCGAGGTCGATCACGTCGCCCGTGGGCTCGTCCAGCTCGGCGGGCTCGCGGTTGCCGAGCGCGAGCACGTGCGCCTCGTGCAGCGTGCTGAGCGCCTGGTAGCGCTCGTCGTACTGCTGCTTCACCTGCTCGGCGGTGACGATTCCCTGCGCCTCGAGCTGCTTTGCGAAGATCTCGCGCACGCGCGGGTGCTGCTTGATCTTCTGGTACATCTTCGGCTGCGTGTAGTTGGGCTCGTCGCCCTCGTTGTGACCGTGGCGGCGGTAGCCGATCAGGTCGATCATCACGTCCTCGTGGAAGCGAGCGCGATAGGCGATCGCGAGCCGCATCGCCGCGAGGCACGCTTCCGGATCGTCCGCGTTCACGTGGATGATCGGCATGTCGAAGCCCTTGGCCATGTCGCTCGCGTAGCGCGTGGAGCGACCGTCCTCGGGGTTCGTGGTGAAGCCGACCTGGTTGTTGGCGATCACGTGCACGGTGCCGCCGGTGTGGTAGCCCTCGAGCGCCTGCAAGTTCAGCGTCTCGGCCACCACGCCCTGGCCCGCGAACGCCGCGTCGCCATGGATGAGCACGGGAATCGCGGCGCTGCCGTCGATCTCCAGTTCGCGGCCGCGTTGCAGCGTCTGGCTGGCGCGCGTGCGTCCCTCGACCACCGGGTTCACGACCTCGAGGTGGCTCGGGTTGGGCATCATCGTGACTTCGATCGGACCCGCGCCCGTCTCCACCTCGGCGCTGGTGCCCATGTGGTACTTCACGTCGCCGGTGCCGCCGCCCTGCACGAGCGTGCCTTCCACGACGCGGCTCTCCGCCTCGAAGAAGCGAAGGACGCGATCGTAGGGCAGGCCCAGCACGTGCGACAGGATGTTCAGCCGACCGCGATGCGCCATGCCCAGCACGACCTCGTGCGCGCCCGATTCGGCGGACGCCTCCACGAGGATGTCGAGCATCGGCACGAGCATGTCGAGCCCCTCGATCGAGAACTGCTTCTGCGTGAGGTACGCGCGGCGCACGAAGCGCTCGAACGCCTCGACCTCGGTGAGGCGCTCCAGCAGCCACGTCTTCTGCTCGACGTCGAGCGGTCGACGATGCTCGTCGGCTTCGATCATGCGGCGCAGCCACACGCGCTGCTCGTGCTCGGAGATGTGCTCGATCTCGTAGGCGATCGACCCGCAGTAGCGCTCGCGCAGCACCGGCAGCGCGTCAGCGAACGTGGCCACCGGCATGCCGAGTCGAAGCACCTTCGCGGGGATCGTGGCCATGATCTCGTCGGTGAGACCCACGGTCGCCGGATCCATCGCCGGATCGCCGGGCGGGGTGGATCCGAGCGGATCGAGGTCCGCGGCGAGGTGGCCGTGCGTGCGGAACGCCTTCACGAGGCTCATCGCGGCGGCGACCGACGCGAGTT
>JBDHZF010000112.1:0-8128 GCA_039811765.1 Thermoleophilia bacterium
GGGCCGATCGTCGCCATGGGGTGGGGGCTCCATGCGGGATTTCGTGACGAGCCGGTCGCGGGTGGGGGCCAGCGAACGTCTCCACGTCCCAGTGAACGACGAATCGGTCAATGTGTCCAGCGCTTTTTTGCACAGTGAGCAGAATGCTCTGCTGAGCGCTCCTGCGTCGTGAGAGCAAGGAGCACGAGCGAAGGCGGGCTTCACGCCCGTCGAGCGAGTAGCGACGCAGCTATCGCGGCGCAGGAGCGCCCAGCACGGGACCCGGATATGGATATTCGGCGTAGACGTGCTTCATCGCGTCCTCGACCGGGGGCGCGGGCGCGGCGAGCGCCGCCTCGACGGCGCGCTCCATCGTCTCCTCCACCTCGGCCTCGACGGCCTTGATGTCTGCCTCCGGCACCTTGCGCGAGAGCAGCTCGGCACGGAACTTCGGGATCGGATCGAAGTCGCGCGCGGCCTTGGCTTCGCCCTTGGGGCGGTACACCTCGGCGTCGCCGACGTAGTGGCCGGACAGGCGCAGCGTCTCCGCGACGATGTAGACGGGACCCGCGCCGGAGCGAGCGTGCTCGGCAGCGGTCCATGCCGTGTCGAACATCGCGAGCACGTCGTTGCCGTCCACCGCGTAGGTCTTCATGCCGAACGCCGCGCCGCGCACGGTGAGGTCGTCCACCGGCACGGTCTGCCAGCTCGGGGTCGACTCCGCGTAGCGGTTGTTCTCGCAGATGAACACGACGGGCAGCTCCCAGATCTGCGCGAGGTTCATCGCTTCGTGCACGTTGCCTTGGCTGGTTGCGCCGTCGCCGTAGAACGCCACGGCCACGTTGCCGGTGCCGAGCTCTTTCTGCGCGAGCGCCACGCCGGTCATCATCGGCGCGCCAGAACCGACCACGCCGTTGGCGCCGACCACGTTCTTGGACATGTCGGCGAGGTGCATCGATCCGCCCTTGCCTTGGCACACGCCGGTGATGCGTCCCATCATCTCGGCCATCAGCGCCTCGACGTTCGAGCCGCGGGCGATGATGTGCGCGTGCGCGCGGTGCGTGGAGCCGATGAAGTCACCGTCGCCAAGCGCGTGCCCCACGCCGGCGGCGATGCCTTCCTGGCCGATCGCCACGTGCACGAAGCCCGGCAGGTTGCCCTCGCGGAACTGGTCGATGACGTGCTCTTCGAAGCGGCGGGCAAGCAGCATCGTCCGGTACAGCTGCACGAGCTCGGCCTTGGAGAGCTTGTCGCTCGGTCGCTTGCCCTTCGCGTACGTGAGGTGCTCGCCATAGGCGTCGGCGGCGGCGCGACCACTCGTGTCCGACAACGCTTTCGCGCCGGACTTCGATCGCGGGTTCGCCGGCACGGTCTCGTCGGCGGACTTGGTGGACTTCTTCGCGGATGCGCCCTTGGATGCTGCCATGCGCGGGAGGCTATCAGGCAGCGAATCGCGATTGGTGCAGCAATGGAACGAGTTTCCGCAATCGTTCGATGATCGGGCGACGGACGACGGCGTTGGACGACGCCACGATCGAGGGACACGAACATGAGCATTGCACGCACCGCGGGAATTGCCGCGCTGGGCATCGGCGCGGCCGCATCGCTTGTCGCCGGCTACCAGGCCGTTCGACATTCGTCGACGCCTCCTGCAAATGCCCACGGCGCCACGTCGATCAACGCGATCGTCGGCACTGGCGCAGGCCTCCTTGGCGCGGCGAGCATGGCGGCATTCAGCGCCTCGTTCCTCGCGGATGGCGGCCGTGGCGGAATCGTGTTCGGCGCGCTCACCGGCGCGGCCGCGCTCGCGTGCGTTGGCGGCGCGATCGCGTCCGCGACAACGCCGTTCGTTCACCACGAGGGTTGATCGCACAACGCACGCGCGGCGGCGGATAGGATGCCGCGCATGCTGCTTGCATCCGAATTCCACGAGACCGTCGCAGACCAAGCCGCCGACTGGAGCGACATGCTCTTCGAACTGCGCTTGCATGACGAGCTGCGCTTCGACGAGGCGCGCCTCGCGATGGCACCGGCGCAGCTGCAACGCAAGGCCGGCGAGCGCGACCTGTTCACGTTCCGCATCTCGCGCGTGCGCGGCTACGGCGCGTTCGCGCCGCTCGCGGAGGCATGCCTGGCGAAGCTCGACGAGGTCGGCATCGACGGCGAGCTGGAGCTCGTACGCGTCCTCCACGACGTGCAGCCCAATCTCACCCAAGGCCCGATCCTGCCAGTGACCTGAGGCCTCACCCCACTGGCGACGTCAGTCGTCCTCGCCGTGCTTGCGGGAGCCGAGCTCGGCGTCGAGGATCAGCAGAGCGCTGCGACTGCCTTCGACCATGCGCAAGCGGTCCACCATGCCACCAGTGAGCTTCTCCTCCTCGAGCTGCTCGCTGATGAACCACTGCAGCAGCACCTGCGCCTGGTAGTCGCGCGCCTCGAGCGCGGCTTCGTAGATCGCGTTGATCTGGCCGGTGACCTTCTTCTCGTGTGCGAACGCCGCCTCGAACACCTCGAGCGAGCCGTCGAACTCGTTGGTCGGCGAGGGCAGCGCGGGCAGCTTGGGCGCCACGCCGCGATCCACGAGGAAGTCGAAGAACTTCATCGCGTGCTCGATCTCCTCCTGGCTCTGCTCGCGCATCCACGAGGCGAAGCCGCCGAGGCTCTCCTTCTCGAACCAGCCCGCCATCGACAGGTAGGTCTGCGATGCGCCGAATTCGTGACCGATCTGTGCCTCGATCAAGGCGTTGACTGCATCGCTCATGGTGGTGCTCCTCGGTGGCGTCGTGGGGGTTCGGCGCGACCATACCGCGCCCACCGGATCGCGTGCGCGCGAGCCGGGCACGTAGGCTGCGCAGCGCCGCATGGACCTGCCCACCGTAGCCATCGCCTCGATTGCCACCGTGCTCGCCACCGGACTCGGCGCGCTGCCGCTGGTCGCGCTTCGCGAGGCCACCGATCGCGTCGTCGGCGTGTCTACCGCGATCGCCGCGGGATTGATGCTCGCCGCCACCCAGCTGCTCGTGTCCGAGGGCGCCGACCTGGATCCGGCGCGAACCGCGATCGGCATGGGCGCGGGCGCGATCATGGTGTGGCTGCTCGCCCGCTCGATCCATGCGCATGAGGACGATCACCTGGTGATGCGCCTGCGCGCGGGAGGCCTGCGCTCGTCCAATGCGTTGCTCGTGGTGGGGGTGATGACAGTGCACTCGGCTGCCGAGGGCATCGGCGTGGGCGTGTCCTTCGCCGGAGGCGGCGAGCTCGGGCTGCTCGTGACCGCGGCGATCGCGGTGCACAACATCCCCGAGGGGCTCGCGATCTCGCTCGCGCTCGTGCCGTCGGGCAGCTCGGTGCGCGCGGCGGCTGCGTGGAGCATCGCATCGAGCGTCCCCCAGGCCCTGCTCGCAGTCCCCGCGTTCCTGTTCGTCGAACACGTCCGCGCCGCGCTGCCGGTGGGGCTCGGCCTGGCTGGTGGCGCGATGCTCTGGATGGTGGCGTTCGAGCTGATTCCGGACGCCGCGCGCCGCGTCCGCGGCTGGCCACTGCTCGCCGGCCTCGCCGCTGGCTATGCCGCAATGCTCGCGTTCACGCTGGCCATCGGCCACTGAACGCATCGGACGCCACAACCGAACTCAGCACGATCGCGACGGAACCCGCCGGCACGAATGTACTGAACTGAATTCCACTTGCGTGCCACGCGCGTTATTGCACCAGCTCGACGAGCTCCAGGTCGGTGTGGCGAAAGTCGTCGCCAACGCAGAGCAGCGGTTCGCGTCGATCCGACGCCAGCGCATAGGCGAAGCAGTCGCCGAAGTTCAGCTGCGCGGGATGCCCTGAGCCCTTGCCGTAGTCCCGATAGGCCTGCCGGGCGATCTCGACGTGTGCGGCTGTGACTGGGGCGATCGCGATGCCGACCTCGCGTCGGATCTCATTCAGCCTCCTGCTCGCAACCGGCTCCCGACGAGCGTCGATCACGATCGCCGCCTCCAACGCGTTACCTGCGCTCATGCACGACTCGGCGGCCTCCGCGAGCGCGGTTGCGATCGCGTCGGCGCGATGCTCGTCCCGGACAAGCGCAACGAGCGCGGACGAGTCGATGATCATGCGGGCATCCCCGTCTCGGGATCGTAGAGCATGTCCGCGACGGGGTCCGTCGACTCGAAGAAGCCCGCGGGCATGCGCGACCTGATGTCCGCAGCAAGCCGGAGTATCCGCCGCTTGCGAGCCACAGCATCATCGTCGAGCCTGCGACGCCGCTCGCGAATCGATGTGTCGAACACGACCGAAATCGATTCGCCCGTCTCCGCAGCGATCTCCCGCGCGATCTGGATCGTCTCCTCGTTCTTGATGTTGAACGCCATTTGGCACCACCTTCAATATCTTAGGTACCATGGTACCACACCCTCCGGCCCCCGCCGGCCAATCGGCAGCCCGACTGGGCTTGCCGCTCAACACCTGCTCGCACGCACGCGAAGAGCAGGCTGTAAGGTTCACCTGACAGTGTCGATATCCCCTGTACAGTCGCGCATCGCCTCGCGCGCGCCCGAGCATGTCTCGAGCGCGGGTTCGCGCGCGGGCTCGACCACCCCGCTCACGCTGCTCGTGGGCAACCCCAACTGCGGCAAGTCGACCTTCTTCAACGCACTCACTGGCGGCAACCGAGCCGTCGGCAACTGGGCAGGCGTCACCGTCGACAGCGGCCTCGGCAGCTTCGTGCACAACGGCGTCACGATCGACGTGATCGACCTCCCTGGCGTGTACTCGCTCTCCCCCAACACCGTGGACGAGCAGGTCACCCGCGACGCGGTCAGCGCCGGCGACGCCACGCTGCTGATCAACGTGCTCGACTCGTCCAACCTCGAGCGCAACCTGTACCTCACCATGCAGCTCGCCGAGCTGGGCGTGCCGATGGTCGTGGTGCTCAACATGGGCGACACCGCCGGCGAGCTCGGCATGACGGTGGACGCCGCGACGCTCTCCAACGAGCTCGGCTGCCCGGTCGTGGAGATCTGCGCGAGCCGCCGCAGCGGCATCGAGGCCGCCCGCGCGGCGATCGCCGCGGCGATCGACAACCCCGCCGTGCCGACCGTGACCACGCCGTTCGAACCCGTCGTCGACGCCGAGATCGAGCAGCTCGCCGACGCGCTGCCCGAGCGGCCATCGCACGCCGCTCCGCGCCGCTGGATCGCCACGCGCCTGCTCGAGTACGACCGCCTCGCCGAGCAGGCCTTCGACCCCACGGCGATCGCGCTCCGCGACGACGCCGCAACGCGCATCGAGGACGAGCTCGACGAAGAGTGCGACATCCTCATCGCCGATGCTCGCTACGAGCGCATCGCCCAACTCGCCGCGGCGTGCCTGCACCGGCGCGGACGCATCGGCGCGAGCCGCACCGAAAAGATCGATCGCATCGTGCTGCACCGCACGTGGGGCATCCCCGTCTTCCTCGGCGTGATGTATCTGATGTTCCTGCTGACGATCACGATCGGCTCCGCGTTCATCGACTTCTTCGACCAGCTCGGCGCGCTGCTGTTCGTGGACACCCCCGCCACCGTGATGCACGCGATGGGCCTGCCCGAAGGCATGGTGGTGTTCCTCGCGAACGGCCTCGGCGGCGGCCTGCAGACCGTGGCCACGTTCGTGCCGCCCGTCGGGATCATGTTCCTGTGCCTGCGCTTCCTGGAGGACTCCGGCTACATGGCGCGCGCCGCGTTCGTGATGGACCGGTTCATGCGCAAGCTCGGCCTGCCCGGCAAGGCATTCGTGCCGATGATCGTGGGCTTCGGCTGCAACGTGCCGGCGATCATGGGCGCGCGCACGCTCGAGCGCGAGCGCGATCGCAAGCTCGCGGTGGCGCTCAACCCGTTCATGAGCTGCGGCGCTCGCTTGCCTGTGTACGCGCTGTTCGCCGCGTCGTTCTTCCCGTCGAGCGGGCAGATGGTGGTGTTCGTGCTGTACTTGCTCGGCATCGCAGTGGCGGTGATGACGGGACTGATCCTCAAGGGCACGGTGCTCAAGGGGGAGCTGACGCCGTTCGTGATGGAGCTGCCGCCCTACCATCGTCCCCAGCTCGGCGCGGTGGTTCGCGGCGCGTGGACGCGCTTGAAGAGTTTCCTGTTTGGGGCAGGCAAGCTGATCGTTCCGGTGGTTGCGGCGCTGACGCTGCTCGGCTCGCTCGGCACGAATGGCACGTTCGGGCACGACAACGCAGACGACTCCGTCCTGAGCGCGATCGGGCGCGCGATCACCCCGGCGTTCCATCCGATGGGCATCGAGGACGACAACTGGCAGGCGACCGTGGGCATCTTCACGGGCGTGTTCGCGAAGGAAGCGGTCGTCGGCACGCTCGACGCGTTGTACTCGCAGGCCGACGGTCAGGGCGCGCCGGCGGCAAGCGAGCCGCCCCCGGAGTTTGGCGAGGAAGCGATCGCAGCGTTCGAAACGATCCCGGCGAATCTCGCGGACGCAGCGCACTCGATGCTCGACCCGCTCGGGTTTTCAGTCGGAACGGTGGACGATCCCAAGGTCGCGGCCGCCGACCAAGGCGTGGACGAGCGCACGTTCAACGCGATGGTCGGACGCTTCGACGGGCAAGCGGGCGCGTTCGCGTACCTGCTGTTCGTGCTGCTGTACTTGCCGTGCGTGGCGGCGACCGCGGCGATCTATCGCGAGACGGGACGAAACTGGGCGATCTTCGTGGGTTGCTGGACCACCGGCCTGGCGTTCATGGCCGCGACGATCTGGTACCAGCTCGCGCGTTTTGCCGACCACCCGCAGACGAGCCTCGCGTGGATCGGCGGGCTGTCGGCGGTCTTCGCGCTGGTCGTATGGCGCATGCGCGTGTGGAGCCGGCAGGAGGACGAGGTCGCGCCCGTGGCGGCCGTGACGGCCGTGACCGCGCCGCCAACTGCGCGACCGATCGCGCCGATCGCTGCGCCGACGCCTCAACCTGAGCCTGAGCCCGTAGTCGCCCCATGTCCGCCTCCACCGGTTCCGGCGCCGCAACCCGTCCTGCGCGTGCCGAAAGCCCCCGCGTTCGCGTGGCCGGAGCTGTCGATGCCGAGCCGGCCGGCGGCACCACCTGCGCGTCCCACGCTGCCAGTGCGCCCCGTCGCGCAACCGGCCCGCCCATCTGCCCCTCCCACGATTTCGACGCGCGCGAGCCTCGATCGCCGCCCCGCTCCCGCGTTCACGCGAACGAGCTTCCTTCGCCCAAATGGAGACGACGATGGCGATCTGTAAGGACAACCTGACATTTCCCCTGCCGATGCGGTACGCTGCACCTGCGATGCAGCAGCTCACGCTTCAGCAGATTCCGATCGGCGGGTACGCCCGAATCACGGGGTACGTGCGTGGCGATCGCGAGCTGCGCGACCGGATGTTGTCGTTCGGGCTCACGCGCGGCGCGACGATCCAGATCGTGCGCACCGCGCCGACCGGGTGCCCGTTCGAGCTGCGCGTGCGCGACATGTCGGTTGTGCTGCGCCGCTCCGAAGCGAATGGGCTGTACGTGGAACCGGTGAGCGCGCCATGACCGCGGCGATGCCTGCCGACACGATCATGCGACGGCTCAAGCGCTACCTGCAGCTGCATCGCCAAGCCACGCTCGGCGACCTCGCGCTGCACTTCGACGTGCCCGCCGACGCGATGCGCGGCATGCTGCAACCGTGGCTGCGCAAAGGTCGCGTGCGCGAACTCGACGTGCACGCCACCTGCAACACGGCCTGCCCCACAGCGTGCGACGACACCGCGATGACGATCTACGAGTGGGTCGAGGCGCCCAGCGCCGCTCCGTGCTCGTTCACGCAGCTCACCGTGATCCAGCCCGGCGCGCCCGTCGGCGGCGGGTCCTGCTGCTCGCGTCGCTGACGCGCCCCCCCGTTTCGAGCGCATGTGCGTGCACTTGCCGCGTCTGTTGTCGGCAGACGCGCGTCGAACGCAGCTCTACCGGCAATGGACGCACAAGCATGACATTCGCCGTGGCCATATGGAGGTCGAATCACAGCAGCAAGCTACGTTAGTGTCGGGCAATGAGCATTCCGGGATTTCAGGACTTGATGCTGCCACTGATGAAGCTGGCGAACGATGGTGACGAACACTCGATTCGCGATGCGATAGGCCAACTCGCCGAGGAATTGCAACTCACAGACGA
>JBDHZF010000113.1:0-8057 GCA_039811765.1 Thermoleophilia bacterium
CACTCGCTGCGACCTCCAACGTTGCCTCGGGCGCGAATCTCGCTTCCAAGCAGGAGCAGGCTCGCAAGCTCGACGCCGAGGTGCAGAAGCTCGACGAGAAGTACGACGTGCTGCAGGAGCGCTACCGCGGCGCGCTGTACGAGCTCGATCGCATCAAGGCGGACGTGGACGAGGCGCACGCAGTCGTGGTGGCCACTCGGCGCGACTTGGGCACCGCTCGACGCCGGCTCACGCAGCGTGCAGAAGCGATCTACCGCAGCGGCGGCGCGGGCAGCGATCTCACGGAGCTGATGAGCGCGGGCTCGCTCGTGGACTTCTTCGACCGGCTCGAATCGATCGACCGCATCGGCGACCAGGACGCCAACGTGCTCGTGAGCGTCGAAGCGCTCAACCGCAAGGTCGCGGCGAAGGAGCGCGTGCTCAAGAAAGCGAAGCATCGCGCCGCGGTCGCCACTCGCCGGGCCGAGCGCGACAAGGACCACATGCAGAAGCTGCGCGACGCGCGGCAAGCGAAACTCGACTCGGTGAACTCCGAGATTCGCGCGATCATGGAAGCGCAGCGCCGCGCCGCGGAAGCTCGAGCACGCGCGGCTGCGCGAGCGAGCCGAGGCTTGGCGAAAACCGACGAGACGCCCGGATCGTCTTCGTCTTCATCCTCGTCCAGCAGCGGCGTGAGCATTCCGCTCCCGCCCGGAAGTGGCACAGCCGCGGGAGCGGCGAACGCCGCGATGAGCAAGCTCGGCTCGCCGTACGTGTGGGCGGCCGCGGGACCCAGCTCGTTCGACTGCTCGGGACTCGTCGTTTGGTCGTTTGCGCAGGCTGGCCGCTCGGGCCTGCCGCACTCCACCTACTCGCTCATCAACATGGGCGTCGAAGTGCCGATGGACCAGCTGCAGGTGGGGGATCTCGTCTTCAACGGCAGCATCGGCCACGTGGGCATCTACGTGGGTGGCGGCTCGTTCGTGCACGCCCCGCACACCGGCGACGTGGTGAAGGTCACCTCGCTCTCCGAATACTCGATGGTGAGAGCGCGGCGAATCTGAGCGACGGCCGGTGCGACGCATCGATTGACCGATTGCGGGCATAAACTGCCGGATGCAGCGTGCCGATGCATGCTGCACGCACGAGCAGGGGGCCGCGCCGCATGGGCAACATCGTCGACATCAGCGAAGGCGATCGCAAACGCAAGGATCGTCGTCGCGCGTCCAAGTCCGGGGACGTGTCGCGCCAGCGCTCGAAAACCGCGCTCGTGTTGAGCGGCGGCGGATTCACCGGCGGGGTGTACCAGATCGGCGCGCTGCGAGCGCTCGACCTGCTCGGCGTGAACACCTCCGTCAACGACTTCGACATGTTCATCGGCACGTCGTCCGGCGCGTTCATCGGCTCGCTGGTCGCCAACGGCGCGCGCCCCGAGGACATGATGGCGCTGCTGGATGGCCAGGAAGTGACCGGCTACGAGCCGCTCGAGCTCGAGCGGCTGCTGCGCCCGAACTGGCGCGGCCTCGTCGACAGCGCGATTCGGCTGCCGTTATCTGGCGCGCGCATTGCGCGTGACGTCGCGCTGAACCTGCGGCGATTGTCGCTGGTGGACGCGCTCGCCATGTTGAGCGATCTTGCTCCGAGCGGATTCTACTCGCTCGAAGGCATGTCCGAGATGCTCGAACGGCAGTTGCAGCGCGACGGGTGGAGCAACGACTTTCGCGAGCTGCAGAAGGAGCTCTACATCGTCGCCACCGACCTCGACACGTGCGAGCCGGTGGTGTTCGGCGACGAGGGATGGGACGACGTGCCGATCGCGCGCGCGACCGCCGCGAGCGGAGCGCTCCCGCTCGTCTACGAAGGGATCGGCATTCGTGGACGCGAGTTCGTGGACGGCGGCCTGCGCAGCCACGCCAACGTGGAGACGGCGGTGGAGAAGGGCGCGAAGCTCGTCATCATCGTCAACTCGATCGTGCCGTACGGCGCCGACCGGCTCAGCGCGTGGCAGGGCGAGCGGCCTCGCCGCGTGAGCGACATGGGCCTGCACATGGTCGGCGCGCAGATGCTCAAGTGCCTCGTGTGGAACGCGATGCACGAACGGCTCGACCACTGGCGAACCGCGCACCCGGACGTGGACTTCATCCTGATCGAGCCGCGCCGAGACGACGAGCTGATGTTCTCCACGCAGATCATGAACGTGTCGCGCCGCGTGCAGATCGCGCGACACGGCTTCGAGAGCGTCACCGCGCAGCTCGCGACGGACTTCGACCACTACCGCGAAGTGTGCGCGCGGCACGGGCTTGAGATCAGCCGGCGTGGCGTGATCGAGGCACTCGGCCATGACCGACGCAGCGAGAGCTCCACGACGCGCTGGCGACGGATCCTGGAACGCGGCGCGGAGCTTCGCTCGGCGCATTGACCGCTCGCCGGGGCCGATCGGGCCACGCGGGACGAGCTGCTGCGGCGGCGGTCGAACGATCGGCGTACGATACCGCTGACGACGAACCCGGCCGGCGAGGTGCGCGATGAGCAACACACTTGGTGGAACTTTCGATGGCGTGACCTCGATCCGCATCGATTCCGACGCCGCCGGCATCCAAGTGCTCACCGCCGCGGCCGACGCGCCCGTCGACGTGGAACTGCGTGATCGACGCGGCTTGCCGCTCGCCGCCGAACATCTTGATCTGCAGCGCCACGGCGACCAGCTACTCGTGCGGGTGCGGACGGTTCGCGATGGTCGCTGGCGGCGTGGACGCGTGCTCGATGCGCGCCTTCGCGTCACCGCTCCGCTTGCGGTCGCGCTCGACGTGCACAGCGACGCGGGCGCGGTGAAGGTGGATGGTCGCGACGCGCCGGTCACGATTGAAGCGGCGGCCGGCGCCGTGAGCCTCGATCGCGTCGAAGGTTCGGTGGACGTACGCACCAACGCCGGGCAGATCACGATGTCGGACTCCCATGGCAACGCGACGTTGCGGTCGGACGCGGGCGCGATCCGGGTCGAGCGCCAGCACGCCGATCGCTTGGAGCTGTCCACCAGCGCCGGCGCGATCGACGCGCGCGAGCTGCGCGTGCAGCACGTGCACGCTTCGAGCGACGTCGGCAGCACGAACCTGCGTTTCGAGCAGGCCCCCGCGAGCGTGGACGCGTCGTGCGCGGTAGGGGCGGTCAAAGTGTCGCTGCCGCGCGCGGGCAGCTACCGGATCGATCAGCAGACCGGGATGCTCGGTCGCGCCACGATCGACGGGCTCGCTTCGGACCCGACGTCGTCTCGCACCGTGCGAGTCTCGTCGACGGGCCTTGGCACCGTCAGCGTCATCGGCGAGTGACCGCGCGCGTCGGCGCGTCCCAGCCGAAGCCCACGTGTTCGGGAACGCGCACGGGGCCCAGCGGCACGTCGGTCGCGTCCGGGCTTGCGCCGTGGAACATCGCCGGCGCGCAGTCGTTCGGCGCGTCGGCGAAGCACAACGACGCGATCGCCTGGACCTGCGTGCGCCCGCGCCCGAGCTCGTACTGGCCGCCCGCGTAGCACGGAATCCCTTCGCGCTCGCAGAGCGCGATCGTGTCGAGCAGTCGTTGCAGGCTGCCGAACCTCGACGGCTTGACGTTGATCGCGCCGGGCCGCAGGTCGCTGAACGTCGCGGTGGACGAGGGCAGGCCCGGAACGTCTGCGGGCCCCGTGATCGGGTAGTCCCACGCGAGCCGTAGCAGCGCGTCCTCGTGGAACGCGTCGCGCACGTCCTCGGAGTCGAGCCGCGCGTCCTCGATCAGCGCGTTCGGCAATCCTTGCGCGATCGTCGCGTACAGCGCGGGAGAGAAGTCGTTGTCGATCCAGTCGCCGTGGTAGAGGGCTTTCATGTCCACAGTGGCGATCGAGTCGCCGAGCTGCGCGAGTTCCGCCACGAGCAGCGGATCCCACGTCGTGCCCGCGTCGATCTTGAAGGTGATCTCGGGATCGCGTTCGCGCCACCGTCGCACGACCGTCGCGCTCGGCGGGTCGCCCAGCCCCATCGACAAGCTGACGCGAACGTCCTGCCACGCCGCGCCGACCAGCTGCGCGAGATCGCATCCGCGCTGCCGCAGCGCCAGGTCGAGCGCGGCGGCTTCCACGGCCCAGCGGTGGTAGCCCTCCTTGTCGTCCATCCGCAGGCCGCCGACGGGGTGCAGCGGGTTGGCGTCGAGGTGCGCCGCGAGCGAACCGACGGTCCACTCGCCGACCAGGTCCGTGCGCGCGGCGAAGCTCTGCGGCAGCTCCGCCTGGGTCTCGGGGGAGTAGGCGATGTCTTCGCCCACGCCGACGCTGCCGCCGCCGTGCAGCTGCACGAGCGTGGACGTGCGCGGCCACGAGGAATCCGCGCCGAACACGAGCTGTCGGGTCGCGACCCGCTCGATCTCCACCGGCAACGCGAGCGCCGCGTCGAGCAGTTGCTGCGCGATCACGTCAGGCCGTCACGGTCGACGTGTCCTGCATCGAGCCGATGCGCGGATCGGTCACGCCCGCGAGCGCGTGCGCGTCCGCTTCGTACATCTCCTCGATCCACGATCCGTACCGCTCGACCACGACCTTGCGCTTCACCTTCAGCGAGGGGGTGAGCTCGCCCGTCTCCTGCGTGAAGTCGATCGGCAGGATCCGGCAGCGCTTCACCTGCTCGACCGGTCCGACCTCGCCGTTCACCTTGTCGAGCGCCGCCTGCACGAGCTCGTGCACCTGCTCCTCGGCCACGAGGCGGTAGAGGTCGTCGTCCAACCCGTGGCTCTTGGCGAACGCCGAGATCTCGTCCGGGTCCAGCGTCACCAGCGCCGTGATGTACGGCTTGCGATCGCCGAACACGAACGCCTGGCTGACGTACTGGGTGGCCTTCAGCGCGTTCTCGATGTTCGCCGGCGCGATGTTCTTGCCGCCCGCGGTGACGATGATGTCCTTCTTGCGATCCGTGATGTAGAGGAACCCCTCGCGGTCGAAGTCGCCCACGTCGCCCGTGTGCAGCCATCCCTCGTCGTCGAGCACTTCCTTCGTGGCGGCCTCGTTCTCGTAGTAGCCCTTGAAGACGATGTCGCCCTTCGCGAGGATCTCGCCGTCAGACGCGATCTTCACCTCGGTGCCCTCGAACGCCTTCCCGACGCTGCCGAGGCGGAAGTCGTGCGGGTGGTTCACGCAGATCGCGGTGGTGGACTCGGTGAGGCCGTAGCCTTCGCAGATCGTGACCCCGCACGCGAGGAAGAACTCGCCGACCTCGCGGCTGAGCGGCGCGCCGCCGGAGATGAACAGGCGGATGTTGCCGCCGAAGCGCGCGTGGATCTTGCTGAACACGAGCTTGTGGAACACGGCGTGCTGCGCGGCGAGCACGGGCGGGACTCGCCGGCCGCGCTGCACGTAGCGTCCGCGCAGCGCGCCCACCTTCATCGCGCGGTCGATCAGCTTGCGCTTCGCGCCGGTGGCTTCGTTGAACTGGCCGAGGATGCGCGTGTACGCCTTCTCGAACACGCGCGGCACGCTCGGAAGCAGCGTGGGCTTGAGCTCGGCGAGGTCGTCCATGAGCGTGGCGATCGTGGTGAACGCGAGCTCGATGCCGAGGCGCGTGGCCGCGTAGTGGCACAATCGAGCGAACGTGTGCGCGAGCGGCAGGAACAGCACGATGCGATCGTCGCCGGCGAACAGGCCCACGCTGCGCTCCACGCCTTGCTCGGTCATGAAGACGTAGTTGTGGTGGGTGAGCATGCACCCCTTCGGCGGGCCCGTGGTGCCGCTGGTGTAGATGATCGTCGCGAGCGTGTCTGCCGTGACGGTGGATCCCGTCTCGTGCCATCGGTCCGTGTCGGCTCCCATGGCCTCGAGCTCGTCGAGCGCGATCTCGCCGGCGTCGGCGTCGAGCGCGACGGCGGTGGCGTCGAACACCACGACGTGGCGCAGCTTCGGCAGGTTGCCGCGCTCCACGCGCACCTTGTCGAGCTGGCTCGCGTCCTCCACGAACACGATCGACGCGTGCGAGTTGTCGAGGATGTACTGGCACTCGGCGGGCGAGTTGGTCTGGTAGATCGGCACCACGGTCGCGGCTGCGCCGAGGATCGCGTAGTCGGCGAGCGACCATTCCATGCGCGACATCGAGAGGATCGCGACGCGGTCGCCGCTGCTCACGCCGAGCGCCTGCAATCCCGCGCCCATGCGCTCCGCCTTGGCGAGCGCGGCGGCGTACGTCGTCTCGTGCCATTCGCGCGCGTGTCGCTGGATGTACGCGGTCTTCGCGCCGTGCGCGCGAGCGCTCTCGATGAACATGCCGTGCAGCGTGTCAGCCACGTGATCCTCCTCGGGCCGCGCTCGCCCCTCGCGCGCGCGTGCGTCGATGGGCGACTACCCGACGCGCGTCGAACCTAATCGATGCGCGTCGGCGATCCGCGCGCGCGGCATGCGGGTTGCTCCATCGCTTGAAGGAGAAACCCCCCGATGACCAGTTCGCTCGAACGTGCCGTCGACAACGCCGCATTGCAGTCCCGCCTTCGGTCTGGCTGGAACGAAACGATCGGCGGCGGCATTCGCCGCGACCACCGAGTCGCCTGTCCGGCCAGCAGCTCGCGTCGGAGCGGCAGCCGCTGCGACTGCCCCTACAGCTTCTGGAAGCCCACGGGCCTCGACGGACGCCGCCAGCGCGCCCGCGTCTACGGCACGCTCGCCGACGCACGCCGCGCCAAGACGCTGGCGGAACAGGCAGCCCGAGAGCAGCGAGAGCGGCGCAGCAACCAGCTCGCCGGCATCGAGAGGATGCCCACCCTCGACCAGTGGTACCAGCAGCTCATGCGCGACGAGTGGAGCCGTGTGCGCGTCAGCAGCCGCGAACGCCGCATCATCGACTACCGCCGTGTCGGAGCGACACTTGGCTCCAAGCGACTCGACCAGCTCACCGTGCCCGTGATCCACCAGTGGCTGCATCGCCAACTCGACATCGACGGCAACCGTCGCTGCGTGCAGGCCAGCCACGAAACGCTCGAAGCGATGCTCTCGTTCGCCGTGCAGCACCGGCTCCTGCCCGACAACCCGGCGAAGCTGGTGCGCTACCCCGTCGAGCAGATGCAACGACGAGACGCGAAGGTACTGACGCACGACCAGTACCGCGCCTTGCTCGATGCCTGCCGCGACACCAGTGAACGCGCCTTGGTCCGCATCCTCTGCGAAGCCGGACTGCGACGCGGCGAGGCGATCGAGCTGCGCGTCGGCGACCTGCTCCTCGACGACGGCCTCATCCACATCCAACGCCGCGCCTACCGCTGCTCCGACGGCACGACCGACATCGACACGCCGAAGTCGCGGCACGCGCGCTACGCCGCGATCAACGCCTCGCTGGCAGCCGAACTGCGAGAAGCCATCCAAGGCCGGGAGCATCGTCTTGACGACCTCGTCTGGACACGCCAGAACCGCTACACGGGCGGCGACGTGCTGCCGCTCACCGGAGCCGCGCTGTACAAGACCCTCCGACGGCTCTCAAGGCACACCAGCCTCGACGTGTCACCCCACATTCTCCGCGCCACCGGCGCATCGCTGGCCGTCGCAGCAGGCGTCCCCGAACACATCGCTGCCAAGCAACTCGGACACGCACGCGTCGACACGACGCGCAAGCACTACCTACGACTGCCCGTCATCGAACCACTGCGAGCCATCGGGGAGGTGTTCGAGTGAGCTTGTAGCTCGGTAGTAGTCGTACATCGACGTAAGCGCAAGGATGCCCCTAGCGATGTCGACGCCCACGGCGGTAGCAGCGTCCGTCAGGATGCCGCCCCCGAGAGCGATTCGCTGAACGAATGCCGAATCAAAGTATGCGGCGAAGTTGGATCGCACATCAGGGTCGCCTTCCCGAAGGAGCCGATTGATCACGGATGTGAGTCTAGCGAGCTGCTCTTCGTCATGAGCCAAGATCAAGCCCGCCACGAAGTCTCCGAGGTCGGTTGCGCTTTGTGGTCCGAGTGATTCGTGGCGCGAGAACGCGGGTTCCACTTGGATGATTAGTTGCATTGCTGATCGCTCGTCAATCATCGGCGACTACTCCGGGAAGTGGATCTTGAACGGGTTGGCAAACGGCGAAGGCCCGTAG
>JBDHZF010000114.1:0-8010 GCA_039811765.1 Thermoleophilia bacterium
GCGCATCGGCGGCGCACGTGCACACGGTGACGCGCATGCCGCACGCCGTGAGCTGGCGGGCCAGCATCTCGCGAGTCGCCGCGCAGTCGTCGGCGACGAGCACGCGGACGCCGGTCAGCGTCGCGCGGTCGGGAGCGGCGGGCGCCTCGCGGTCGACCGCGAGCCGCATCGTCACGGTGAACGTCGAGCCACGGCCGATCGCGCTTTCCACGGCGACGTCACCGCCCATGAGTTCGGCGAGCTGTCGCGCGATCGCGAGGCCGAGCCCCGTGCCACCGAACCGCCGCGTGGTGCTCGTGTCCGCCTGCTGGAATCGCGCGAAGAGCGTGTCGAGCTTCTCGGCGGGAATGCCGATGCCGGTGTCCTCGACGCGGATCCGCACGAGTGCGCCGCTCGCGTCCACCTCCGGAGCGTCGACCGCGATGCGCACATGGCCCCGCTCGGTGAACTTGATCGCGTTGCCCGCGAGGTTCAGCAGTATCTGGCGGATGCGCCCGGGATCGCCGACCAGGCGGCGCGGCGCATCCGGGGCGTAGTCGACGACGAGTTCGACGCCCTTCTCGCTCGCGCGGGCGGCGAGCAGGTCGGCCGCTTCCTCGAGCGCGGCGCGCAGGTCGAACGGCAGCGGTTCGAAGCTGAGCTTGCCGGCCTCGATCTTCGAGAAGTCGAGGATGTCGTTGATGATCGAGAGCAACGCCTCGGCCGACGCCTTGCTCGTCTGCGCGTAGTCGCGTTGCTCGGGCGCGAGCGGCGTGTCGAGCAGCAACCCGAGCATGCCGAGCACGCCGTTCATCGGCGTGCGGATCTCGTGGCTCATGGTCGCGAGGAAGTCGCTCTTCGCGCGGTTCGCGGCCTCGGCCGCTTCCTTCGCCCGCAGGCCTTCACGCTCGGCCTGCTTGCGCTCGGTGACGTCGCGGATCATCACGAGGATCTCGCCTTCGACCGTCGCGGCGAGACGGGCCTCGTAGTCGTTCGAGCCGTCACCGGGCAGAGTCATCGAATACTCGTGGAGCTGCACGCCCTCGCCCGCCCGCACTCGCGCGAGCTTCGCCGCCATGGGCGCGACGATCTCGGCCGGCAACACGTCCTCCATGCGTCGTCCGAGGAACTGGTCGGGGGGCAGGAAGAGCAGCGAGAGGTCGGGCGCGCGATAGTCGAGGAAGCGGTTCTCGGCGTCCATGAGGAACATCATGTCGGGCACCGCGTCGAGCAGGCCGCGCGCGCGCGCTTCGGCGTGCTGAAGGCTGTCGCGGATGTTGCGCATGACCGTCACGTCCTGCTGGAGCAGCACGCGGCCGCCGTCGCGCGTCGCGCCGGGCACGAAGCGCATCCAGCGGTCGCCGAGCTTCGCCTCGAACGGCTCGTCGCAGGCGAAGCATTCGGCCGCGGTGCGGCCCTCGGGAGCGGCGCCGCAGGCCTCGAGCGCGCCGACGAGCGACTCGCGGCCGACTCCGGGCACGAGTGTTTCGCGCAGCATGGGCCACTGCTCGGCGTAGCGGCGATTGAACAGCACGAGCACGCCGTGGCGGTCGAACATCGCGACGCCGGCCTCGAGCGACTCGAGCGCGTCGTAGAGCTGCCCGCGCGTGCGCACGATCTCGTCGGTCTGCTCGTCGACGCGCTGCAGCAGGCGCACGATCTCGTGCCCGAGCGCGCCGATCTCGTCGTGCGCCACGAGTTCGAGCGCGCGTCGGACGCGGCCGGCCTGGCGATCCTGCACGATCTCGACGACGCGGCCGAGCGGCCGCAGCACCCCGCGCTCGAGAAGCGCGAGCAGCAGGACGCCGAGCGTCGCGACGAGCGCGAACAGCCCGAGCGTGACGCCGATCGCCTCGCGCAGCATCGTCGCGCGAAGGACGGGGTCGTGCGCCGTGACGAGCACGGTCGCAGGAGCGAGGCGGCCGGAATCATCGCCGGGCTCGGGAATCCACACGCGCCGGGCGAGCCGGAAGCGGCCGTCGACTTCACGCACCTTCGAGCCGACACCGGCAGGGTCGGTCAGTTGCGCGACGGCCGCGGCGTCCTCGTCCCGTCCCGGCAGCTGCCCGAGCCGCCTTCCGATCCAGGCGCGGCGCGAGCCGGCGACCACACGCGGCGGCGTGCCGGTGCAGACGAGCACTTCCTCGACGCCGGGCTCGGCGGCCATCGCCGCGACGAAGCGCTGGATCTCGTCGATGGCGACCGCGGTCTGCGCGGCGTTCGCCGCCGACGCGACGATCAGCTCGCACTGCTGCGTCATGTGACGCACGTACTGCGTGCGCATGCTCCACGTCACCCACGCGGCGCAGGCGCACGACAACGCGAGCGCCGCGCCGAGCACGGGCACGAGCAGCTTGCGACGGAGCGACGTGTCGGTGTGCAGCCGGACGCCGGTCGTCATCGTGCGGATTCCTTCGGCAGCGCCGAGTCGGTGACGAGCGTGCAGTCCGACCGGTGGTCGGGCAGCGTGCCGATCTCGACGAGCGCGCGGCGGGTGCGCTCCGCGGCGCGAACGGCCGGGCCGCCGGAGGCCAGCTGCGAGCGCTGCTCCTCGCGAGTGGGGAGGTGGATGCCGCGCAGGCTTTCGACAAACTCGTCGGGCGCCTGGTTCTCGCGCGCGGCCATGATCGCGTTCGCCTCGTCGGGATGCGCCTCGGCCCAGTCGCGTGCGCGCCAGATCGCTCGCACGACTGCCCGGAAGCGTTCCGGATCACGCGCGAGCGTTGCGCTGTCGGCGACCGCGACGTCGGCGATGAGGCCGGGCGCGAGCGAGGAATCGAACAGGCGGTGCACGCCGCGCTGGCGTTCGAGCTCGATCGAGGTGGGTGGGAAGCACTGCACCGCCTGCACGCCGCCGCGCGTGAAGGCCCAGTCCTTCTCGTTCTGGGGCATCGGCGCCAACTCCACGTCGCGCAGCGACAGCCCGGCGTTCGCGAGCGCGGCCCACAGCGCGATCACGTCGATCGAGCCCGCCTCGAGCGCGATGCGCTTGCCGCGAAGGTCCGCGAGCGTGCGCACGGTGCTGTCGGCGAGCAGTACGTCGGCGCCATCCGACCAGTCGAACAGGAAGAAGGCCCGGGGATTCCGCGTGCCCTGCGCGTGGCTGAGCGTGAGCTCCACCAGCGTCGCGCAGAACGCGTCGACCGAGCCGTTCTCGAACGCCGCACGGGAGTCGCCGAGCGACTCGAGCTCGACGAGCTGCACCGCGACGCCCTCCTCGCGGAGAAGACCGCGTTCCTGTGCGAGGTACAGGTATTCGTAGCCCGGCCACGGGCTGATCGCGATCCGCAGCGGCGCACCGGGCGCGCGCGAGCAGCCGGCCGTGAAGGCCGTGACGAAAGCAAGCAGCACGGCAAACGAGGCGGCCGTGGCTTGGCGTGCGATCGGGCGGGGTGCGTGCATGTGAGCAGGCGGGGCGCCCCGGCCGGCACGCGGTTCGCGCGGCGTGGGCGCCTTCGACCGGCCAGTCTCGGCGCCGGGCGGGAATCCTGAACGCGATGGCGTGGAAGTGGCCGGATCGAACGAAGACGCCGGCCGCCCGTGGAGGGTGGCCGGCGTCGAACTTCTCGCCGCAAGTGCCGGAAACGTCAGGCGACCTCGATCGTCACCTGGTCGAGCACGAGCCGCTCGCTCGTGCGGCCGGACTGCGAACCGCACGCCTCCAGCGCGCCGAGCACGTCCATGCCTTCGACGACTTCGCCGAAGATGCTGTGCTTCCCGTCGAGCCAGGGCGTGGGCACGAACGTGAGGAAGAACTGGCTGCCGTCGGTGCCGGGGCCGGCGTTCGCCATGGACAGCAGGCCACCGCGGTCGTGGCGCACGTCCTTCGAGAACTCACCGTCGAACTTGTAACCCGGGCCGCCCGTGCCCGTGCCGAGCGGACAGCCGCCCTGCGCCATGAACTCGGGGATCACGCGGTGGAACGACAGGCCGTCGAAGAACCCCAGGCGTGCGAGGTAGGCGAAGCTCGTGACGTGCATCGGCGCCACGGCGGGCAGCAGCCGGATCACGACCGTGCCCTTGCTCGTCTTCATGTGGGCCTTCCACGTCTGGGCGGGATCGAACGCGATCGCCGTGGGACGCGGCAGGCGCGTGCGCCAGCCCTCCTGCGACTTGTCGATGCCGGCGGACGCGATGAATTCGTCGATGCGCTGCATGCAGCTCTCCTCGGAGTGAAGGGGTGAAGCCGGACGCTCAGCGCATGCCGGCGAGATGGATGACGTACCAGCAGATCGCCGCGACGATCGCCGCGGCGGGCATCGTGAGCACCCACGCCCACACGATCCGGCCCGCGACGCCCCACTTCACGGCCGACAGCCGCCGCGTGGCGCTCACGCCCGAACCGACGATCGCGCCGGTGATCGTGTGCGTCGTGGAGACCGGAATGCCGAGCGCGCTCGCACCGAACAGCGCGGCCGCGCCCGCGGTCTCGGCGCAGAAGCCGCCCACGGGCTGCAGCTTCGTGATGTTCATGCCCATCGTCTTCACGATGCGCCAGCCGCCCGAAAGCGTGCCGAGCCCGATCGCGCCGTAGCTCGAGAGGATCACCCAGAACGGCACGTGGAACTCGCCCTGGATCGTGCCGGTCGAGTAGAGGAGCGCCGTGATGATGCCGGCGGTCTTCTGCGCGTCGTTGCTGCCGTGGCCGAGGCTGAACGCGGCGGCGGAGAACAGCTGCAGCCGGCGGAACAGCTTGTCGACGCCGCGCGGCGTCGATCGCCGGAACAGCCACAGCACGATCAGCATGAAGAGAAAGCCGAGCAGCAGTCCGACGACCGGCGAGACCACGATGAACGTGGCGACCTTCACGAGTCCCGACACCATGACCGCCTGCGGCCCCACCGCGACGATCGCCGCGCCGATGAAGCCGCCCATGAGCGCGTGAGAGCTCGAGGTGGGCAGTCCCCACCACCACGTGAGCAGGTTCCAGATGAGCGCGCCCGACAGCGCCGCGAGCACGATCGCGGGCGTGACGACGGCCGGGTCGACGGTGCCCTTGGCGATCGTCTTCGCGACGTGGACGCCGAACACGGCGAACGCGATGAAATTGAAGAACGCCGCCCACGCGACGGCCTGCCGCGGCGAGAGCACGCGCGTGCTCACCACGGTGGCGATCGAGTTCGCGGCGTCGTGGAACCCGTTGCTGTAGTCGAAGAGCAGCGCGACGAACACGATGCCCCACAGCATGAGCGGCAGGTGCGGAAGCTCCAGCATCGCCGTCACCGGCTCTTGAGCACGATGGACTCGATCGCGTTCGCGACGTCCTCGCACTGGTCGGCCGCGCTCTCGAGGCGGCCGTACATCTCCTTCCAGCGGAGCACGTCGAGGATCTCGTGGCGGCCGCTGAACAGGTCGGCGACGACCTGACGCGAGATGCCGTCCGCCTCGTTCTCGAGGCGATTGATCTCGATCGTGAAGCTCATGAGGTTCTGCATGTTCTGCAGGTTGTTCACGGCCTGTTCGATCTGGCGGCCGCAGTCGCGCAGGATCGCCGACAGCTTCACGGCTTCCGGCGTGGCCTTCGTGATGCCGAACAGCACGAGCCGGCTGGCGATCGCCTCGGCCGCGTCGATCACGTCGTCGAGGCCGCTCGCGAGCGCGTGGATGTCCTCGCGCTCGAGCGGGGTGATGAACGTGCGGTTGAGCCGCTCGAAGATCTCGTGCGTGACGAGGTCGGCTCGGTGTTCGGTGTCCTTGATCGCCTTGGTGCGCTCGTCGAGCCGGTCGTACTGCTCCATCATCTCGTGGAGCTGGTCGCAGGCCTCGCGGACGAGCACGGCCTGGCGGCGGAACAGGAGGAAGAAGTCCTCCTCCTTCGGGAACAGCGAGAACATGGGGAGCCTCTCGGGGCTTCGACGGCTCGGGTCCGTCCGGGTGCGCGGCGTGGGGCGCGCCAGTCGTACCACGCCATTCCGGCAGCGGCAATCGCCACGGGCCCAGCGGGTTTCCCCCGACGGAGGAGCATCGCGCTCGCGCATCGGAAACGACGGCCGAACGTCCGTTGCCGAAACCGGAATTCAAGAAACGGGAGGCATCTGCCGATACGCAAGGGGCCGCGGCGAGGACGGGCCGCGAAGCACGACACATCCGAGGGGGGACTCATGGAACGAGGGGCTGCGGGTCGCCACTGGCTGGTGGACCTCGTACAGCGTGCGAACTTGCAGGGCGCCGAGGCGCTCCGGGTCGCGCCGAGCACGTCGCTCGCGCAGGCCTGGGAAGACGTCGCGCGCGGTTGCGGGCTCTCGCCCGACCAGCTCGCGCAGGAAATCGCCGACGCGATGCGCCTGCCGCTCGCCCGGCTCGGCCAGCGCGATCCCCACGTCCAGAAGCTCGTCCCCGAAAAGCTGGCGCGCCGCTTCCAGGTGCTGCCGCTGCGCGAGAGCGACCGCCAGATCGTGATCGCCTGCGCCGATCCGTTGAACGACGAGATCGAGCGTGGCATCGCGTTCGCGTCGGGACGCATGCCCATCTTCGAGATCGCCTCGCCTTCGGCCATCGCGACCGCGATCGACCGCGCCTACTCGGCCGGCGGCGCCGCGGCCGCCGAGCCCGCGCCGAACGGTGGCGCCGCGGCCGTCGCGTCGGCCGTGTCGGACGACGCGATCAAGCTCATGCAGCACTCGACCTCGGACGCCGCCGTCGACGACGGCGACGCCGCGCCGGTCGTGAAGCTCACGAACATCATCCTCCGCAACGCGGCGCACGATCGCGCGAGCGACATCCACTTCGAGCCGGCCGCGGGCACGAGCACCGTGCGCTTTCGCGTCGACGGCGTCATGCGCGTGCACATGCGCATGCCCACGCTCGCGCTGCAGCGCGTCGTGTCGCGCATCAAGGTCATGGGCGCGATGGACATCGCCGACCGGCTGCGGCCCCAGGACGGCCGTGCGTCGTTCGAGGTCGACAGCCAGACCGTCGACCTGCGCATCTCGACCGTGCCGACGCGCGAGGGCGAGAAGTGCGTCATCCGACTGCTGCGCGGCGCGAGCGACGACACGCTCGCGAGCCTGCAGCTGTCCGAGCGCGACCTGCGCCTCGTGCGCGGGCTGATCGGCAACCGCAACGGCGTCGTCGTCGTGACCGGCCCCACGGGCTCGGGCAAGACCACGACGCTCTATTCGATCATCCGCGAACTCAACAACGGCGAGACGAACATCTCGACCGTCGAGGACCCGATCGAGTACGAGCTGCCCGGCATCACGCAGATGCAGGTCGAGACGAAGCGCGACTTCACGTTCGCGACCGCGCTCCGCGCGATCCTGCGCCAGGACCCGGACGTGATCCTCGTGGGTGAGATCCGCGACGCCGAAACCGCGACGATCGCGGTGCAGGCGTCGATGACGGGCCACCTCGTGCTCACGACGCTGCACACGAACGACGCCTCGAGCGCCGTCGCGCGCCTCGTCGACATCGGCGTCGAGCGGCCGGCGATCGCCGCGACGCTGCGCGGCGTGCTCGCGCAGCGGCTCGTCCGCCGCGTCTGCCCGCACTGTTCCGAGCGCGTGACCGAGCTCAACGAGGAAGAGGCGAAGCTCGCGAAGAACTACGGCGTCGCGCCGATCGTGCGCGCGCGCGGTTGCCAGCGCTGCGGCAACAGCGGCTACATGGGCCGCCTCGCGATCCTCGAGATCCTCACGCTCACACCGCAGCTGCAGCAGCTCGTCGCCTCGGGCGCGACCGCGGTGGACCTGAACGCCGCGGCCGTGCAGGCCGGGATGCGTTCGCTGCGCATGTCCGCGCTGTCGCGCGTGACCGAGGGCCTCACGACGCTGCAGGAGGTCGAACGCGTGGTCGGCGAACTGCCGGCCGACGCCGGCATGCCCGCGCTCGCGGGACTCGCGCCGGCCGCGCCCGCGGCCGCCGCGCCCGAGGCGCCGAAGGGTCCGCGCGTGCTGGTCGTGGACGACGACTCAGTGATCCGCAAGGTCGCCAAGCGCCTGCTGGTCGAGGGCGGCTACGACGTGATCGAAGCCACTTCGGGCGAGGACGCGCTCGCGCTGCTCGCCACCGACGAGACGCTCGCGCTCGTCG
>JBDHZF010000115.1:0-7806 GCA_039811765.1 Thermoleophilia bacterium
GTGCCGGTGTAGTACTCGGTGATGAACATGAGCAGGCCGGTCACGACCAAGCCGACGACCGCCGCGCCGAACAGCGCGCCGCCGGTCAGGATCTTGTCGTTGGCGTCGAGCGTGATGCCGTCTCCCACGATGCCGTCGATCGCGAACCAGACGCCGATCGCGGAGATCACGCCGGCGCCGATCACGCCCTTGTAGAGCGCGCCCATCACGTTCGAACCGCGCACGAAGAACGTGCCGATGACGCTCGCGATGATCGCGATGCCGCCGATCACGACCGGCAGCAGGATCGCGTGCTCGAGGTCCGCGCCGCTGAAGCGCAGCGTGGCGAGCACCAGCACGGCGACCGCGGTGACCGCGTAGGTCTCGAACAGGTCGGCCGCCATGCCGGCGCAGTCGCCGACGTTGTCGCCAACGTTGTCGGCGATCACGGCCGGGTTGCGGGGGTCGTCCTCGGGGATGCCCGCCTCGACCTTGCCGACGAGGTCGGCGCCGACGTCGGCGCCCTTGGTGAAGATGCCGCCGCCCAATCGCGCGAACACGCTGATCAGCGAGCCGCCGAAGCCGACGCCGAGCAGGCCGTTCTTGATCGTGTCGAGGTCGTCGCCCTTCGCGAGCTCGAAGCCCATCGGGCCGGTGAGCAGCGCGTAGTAGCCGGCGACGCCGAGCAGGCCGAAGCCCACCACGAGCAGGCCGGCGACCGCGCCGCCGCGGAACGCGGTCGACAGGCCGGCCGCGAGGCCCTTCTTGGCTGCCTCGGCCGTGCGCACGTTCACGCGCACGGACACGGTCATGCCGACGAAGCCGGCTGCACCCGACAACACGCCGCCGATCACGAAGCCGATCGCGGTGTACCAGTCGATCGCCAGACCGACGAGCACGGCGACGACCACGCCGACGATGGCGATCGTCGTGTACTGGCGGCGCAGGTACGCGGAGGCGCCTTCCTGCACGGCTCCGGCGATCTCGCGCATGCGCTCGTCACCGGTGGGGAGTTTCATGAGGCTGGCAATCTGCAAGATGCCGTACAGGACGCCGATTGCGGCCGCTACGAGCGCGAACGCGACGCCGTGGTCTGCGAAGAAGGACACGTTGTCTCCTGGTCTGGCGGCGCCGGCCGGCGCCGCTTTGGTGGTTGCTAGTCACCGCTTCCGGCGTTCGCTGCAAGTGCTTCGAAGCACGCGCGGCGAACGGCCATGGCCGGCACGAGCCGGGACCCTACCCCATGCGCCGGATGGACGTGCTGCGTCAGCTCGCGGAGACGGCGTCGGCCTCGTCGGCGCTCGCCATCGTGGCGCCGACGACCGCACGATAGGCCTCGCTCAGGCTCGCGCCCCCGGCATGCATCGAACGCTGCCACAGCGCGCTGCAGCCGGCGTCGAGCATCGCCTGCGCACGATCCAGCCCAGCGTCGAGTCCAAGCCCAGCAGCGTCCCCCGCGGCGCGTGCATTCGCGATCAACCGGCCGATCGCCTCCGCCGCGCACACCCGGCGCGACGTCGGAACGTCGATGAACACGGCGTCGGTGCCCCAGCGGGCGGCCCGCCAGCAGTTCTCGTCGATCATGTGCTCCGGCACAGGCGCCGGCAGCTCCCCAGCGTCGTCCAGCGCGCACAGATGGGCGATCGTGCCGCTCGCCAGCGCCGCGAGCGCCAGCGTGTCGCGCACGTCCGGCTGCCCGTCGAACATGCGCAGCTCCACCGTGCCGTGCAGCAGGTGCGGGCGCGTGCCCCACCACAGCTGGCCCACGGTCTCGATCGAACCGGCGTCGCGCAACCAACGCAAGTGCTCGAGATAGCCGTCCAGCGTGCTAAACGCCGGCGCCACGTTTCCGCGCACGAAGTTGCGGCTGAAGATCATGTGCCGCGCCGACGCCAGCCCCGTGTCGCGCCCGTCGAGGAACGGCGACGACGCGCTCAGCGCCAGCATCAGCGGCTGCAACGCCCGCAACGCGTCCGCAACGCGAATCGCGCGATCCGCCCCGCGCACTCCCACGTGCACGTGCAGCCCGAACGTGTTGTTGCGGTGCGCCGCGTACTGCATGCGCTCCACGAGCTGCTCGTAGTACGGCAGCGGCACGGTTTCCTGCTCGCGGTAATCGGCCCACGGGTGCGTGGCGCTCGTGCCCAGCGCCGCGTCCTTGGCGCGCGCCACGTCGGCGACCCGTCGCCGGATGTCCACGAGCTCGTCCCACGCGTCCTGCCAGGTTGCGCAGGCGCCGGTCCGAAACTCGATCTCGCTGGCGAGCAGTTCGCCCGCCACCGCATGATCGAGTCCGGCGTCGACCGCCGCGGCGCGCAAGTCCTCGTACCGCGGCGTGAGATCCAATGTCGCCGGATCGCAGATCGCGTACTCCTCCTCGATCCCGAGCGTGCAGTCCACCGACTGCTCGTACCGCGCGTGCGCGCTCGCGAGGATCTCGTCGAATTCGGAGCTTCGGCTGTCTTCGGGCGGCGTCATCGTCCGGACATCATACGTCCATTGGTGCGTGCACAACAGCTTGCGATCGCATCGACGGTCGAATCACCAGCGATCGGGCGCAACGAAAGTGGCCCGATTCCCGACAGGTAGGCAGGGACACCTCCACCGCGCCTCGCGTGAGTGGACGAACACGGACGGGACCAACCGGGACGATGAAGCCCAAGGCAATCGGCATAGTCGCGATCGCAGCGCTGGCGATCCTGCTGGTGGCGTTCGGTCCTGCCCCGAAATCGAGCAAGGGCGACGCAGCCAACACGCTGCACGTCACCTCGCTCAGCAACCCGGATTCCATCGACCCCGCGATCTCGTGGACGGGACTGAGCTGGTCGATGCAGGTGAACGTCTACAACGGGCTGCTCGCCTACAAGAAGGCGTCTGGCGTCGCTGGCACCGAGGTCGTGCCGGACATCGCCGAGGCGCTGCCCGAGATCACCGACGGCGGGCGCACGTACTCGTTCAAGGTGCGCAAGGGCGTGATGTTCGGTCCGCCCGCCAACCGCGAGGTGAAGCCCAGCGACATCAAGTACACCTTCGATCGACTCGCGCTCATCCCCAGCCAAGGCGTGGGCTTCTACAGCGTCGTCGAGGGCTTCGACGACTTCATGGAATCGAAGAAGGGCACGGTCAGCGGCATCGTCGCCGACGACGACGCCGGCACCGTGGTGTTCCATCTGACTCGCCCGGACGCGACCTTCCTCTACTCGCTCGCGCTCCCGTTCAGCTTCGTCGTGCCGAAGGGAACGCCGCCCGAGGATCTGTCGCTCGGCAATCGCACGCCCGCCACGGGTCCGTACATGTTCAGCGACTACGATCCCGCGCGCCACGTGATCCTGACGCGCAATCCCAAGTTCAAGCAGTGGACCGAGGATTCGCCGGACGGTCATGTCGACAAGATCGAGATCGACCTGAAGGTGAGCGACGACAACGCGATCACGCGCATCATGCAGGGCTCGGCCGACGCGTCGCTCGGCGCGATCCCGCGATCGAAGCTGCCGTTCCTGCAGTCCAGCAAGGAGTGGATGCCGTACCTGCACCAGCACGTGCAGCCGGCGACGTCCTACATCTGGCTGAACACGCAGGTCGCGCCGTTCGACAACGTCAAGGTCCGCCAAGCCGTCAACTGGGCGATCAGCCGTCGCGCGTTCGTGAAGCTCGCGGGCGGCGCGGGCGAGCCCTCGTCCACGATCTTGCCTTCGGCGCTTCCCGGCGCGCCCGACGTCGACCCGTACCCGAAGCAGGACATGGCGAAGGCCAAGCAGCTGATCTCCGAGAGCGGCATCACGCCGGGCAAGGTGACGATCTGGTGCTTCGCTGGCGGATCCACCGACACGCCGCAGTACCTGCAGGCGGTGATGAACCAGCTGGGATTCGAGGCTCGCACTCGCTGCGTCGACCCGTCCGCCTACTACAACGTGGTGGGCGTGAAGAAAAACAACACGCAGATGGGATTCGCCAACTGGAGCATGGACTTCCCCGAGGGCGCCACGTTCTTCTACTCGAACCTCTACGGCGCGAACATCAACCCCGACCACTCGTCCAACTACGCGTGGTACACGGGCAGCGATTCGGAGATCGAGCGAATCATGAAGATGACGGATCTCGACGAGCGCGCCGCGGCGTGGAAGGCGCTCGACACGAAGATGATGACCGACGACGCGCCCTGGGTGCCCATGTTCCACGGCGTGAAGCGCGAGCTGATCGGCAAGCGCGTCGGCGACTACGTGAACCATCCGCTCTACGACTTCCTGTTCATGAAGGCGACGGTGGACGGCTCCGGCACCAACAACTCCAAGGAGCACGAAGGCGAAGTGGGCTACGAGGACGAGGGAGGTGACGAATCGTGAGCGCGGCAGGAGCAGCACCCAACGGACGAGCGTCGTCGCTCCCCACCAACTTGCAGGACCACGGCGCGACGCTCGTGCACGGCGCGAAGTCGGAATTCTCCGGCACCGCCAGCGAGAGCCCGACGCAGATGGCGATCCGTCGCCTGCGCGAGAACAAGATCGCGATCATGGCGATGGTGGTGTTCGTGACGATCTGCGCGATGACGATCGCCACGCCGCTGTTCGAACAGCACTGGGCGCATCGCACCGCCACCGAGCAGAACCTCGACGGCAGCATGATGATCCACGGCAAGAAGACCGAGGTCGTCGACCTGCAAGGCATGCCCCAGGTCGGACCGGGACTGCGCCGCGAATACACGTTCGGCGCCGACGGCCTCGGACGCGACGTGTTCATGCGCGCGCTCGCCGGTGGCTCGATCTCCCTGCGCATCGGCGTGGGCGCGGCGACGCTCTGCATCGTGTTCGGCACGCTGATGGGCCTCATCGGCGGCTTCTACGGCGGGCGCGTGGACAAGGTGCTCACGTACATCGTGGATGTGATGATCGCATTCCCCGCGATGCTGTTCATGATCGCGCTCAGCGCGGCGATCGCCACGAGCGGCAAGTTCGGGCCGATCTCCGCCTCGTCGATCTTGGTGCCGATGCTGATGCTGGGCATGCTCAGCTCGTTCGGCTTCAGCCGCATCATGCGGGCCGCGACGAAGGAACTCGCGAACAAGGAGTACATCGAGGCGGCGCGAGCACTCGGCTCGGGCGATCGCCGCATCATGTTCGTGCACCTGCTGCCGCACTTGGTGCCGACGATCATCACGTTCTCCGGCATCTTGCTCGCGGGCATGATCCTCGGCGAGGCGGGCTTGTCGTTCCTCGGCATCGGCGTGCAGGCGCCCACGCCCAGTTGGGGCAACATGATCGCCGACGGCCAAGCGTTCTACTCCACCGCGTGGTGGATCGCCGGCGCGGGCGGCCTGTTCGTGATGGTCACGGTGCTGTGCGCGAACCTGATCGGCGAGGCATTGGAAGAGGCGTTCGACCCGAAGGGAACGCGCTGACATGGGTGGATTCATCGTCGTGCGCACGATCGACGGCATCATCAAGCTGCTGCTCGTGTCGATGATCTTGTTCTGGGTGCTCGTGGTGCTGCCCCCGGGCAGTCCCGCGGTGCGCTTCGCGGGCAAGACCCCCACCGACGAGGCGATCGCGGCGGTGGAGCACCGCTTCTGCTTCGACAAGGGCAACGTGGGCGCCTACCGATGCTTCTTGAAGATGACGCTCACGGGCAACTTCCCGTCCCCGTCGCAGGGCAACACGAACATCGTGCCGCCGGCGCTCAAGGCGATCCCGGTGACGTTCGGGCTGGCGGTGCTCGCGTCGATCATCTGGCTCACCGCGGGTGTGACGGCGGGCGCGCAGGGCGCGTTGAAAGCCGGGTCGAAACTCGACCGGTTCTTGATGGTTGCGGCGCTGATCGGGATCTCGTTCCCCACAGCGTGGCTGAGCCTGTTGCTGCTCAAGTGGTTCACCGCCGACATACCGATCTTCCCGCCGGGCGGGTACGTGAGCGTGGGCGACGGCGGACTGTTCGGGTGGATCCGCTCGATGCTGCTGCCGGCGTTGACGTTGGCGATCGTGAGCGCGGGCGTCTACACGCGCATGACGCGCACGACGATTCGTCAGAAGCTGCGCGAGGAGTACGTGAAGACGGCCGAAGCGAAGGGCCTTGAGCCGCGCCGCGTGTTCTTCCTGCACGTGATGCGCACGGCGATGATCCCGATCGTGGTGATGTTCGGCATGGACTTCGCGGGCCTGCTGGGCGGCGCGATCTTCACCGAGTCGATCTTCGGGCTGCCGGGCCTCGGCGGGTTCGTGATGCAAGCGATGAAGACGATGGACTTCTCGATGCTGTTCGTGGGCGGCCTGATCGCGGCGTCGTTCGTGATCGTCGCCAACACGGTGGTCGACCTGGTGCAGGCGATGCTCGACCCGAAGCTGCGCTCGGCGCACTGACCCGTCAGCCGCAGACGACGTAGATGCCGAGCGGTCCGGTGAGGATCACCTGGGCGACGCGGCCGTCAGGCAGGAACAGTTGGGTCTCGTCGCGCGTGGCGATGCACTCGCGTTGCGTGGCGGCGTCGCCAGTGACATCGCCGCTGTCGATCGGCGGGGCAGGCGGCGTTGCCATGGCGGGCGCGCCCGCGGACGAATCAGCCTCGACGGCAGGGGTTCGTTCGCTGGTTGCGGGAGCGTCGGTCGACGTCTCGGATTGGGACTTGGGCGAGGACGAATACGAAGAGGAATCGCCGCCGCCGCGTCCCGCGTAGATGCTGGCGCCGGCGAGCAGCGCGAGCGCGGCGAACGCGAGGATCGGCACGAATCGGCGCGCGCGTCGCGGGGTGGGTGTGCGAACGAGCGCGGGCGGCGCGGTGGCCACGTTGGATACGACCGCGCGCTCGCGCCATGCCGCATCGACGGCGGCGTCGAGCGCCGCGGCCGCGGCGGTCGGCATCGGTTCGACGAGCAGCGACGTCGCGTCCGCGCCGATCAACGCGGCGTCCATGAACGCGGCGCACCCCGCGCAGCGCGCCACGTGCGCGCGAATCTCGTCCGCGCGAGCAGAGTCGAGCGATCCGGCGGTGAAGTCGAAGAGCAGCTCGTCGTCGGGGTGTCCGGTCAGTTCAGCCATCCTGCACCTCGTTGGACGACGGGCCGACGCCGCGGGTTCCCAGTTCGCGCGCGAGCTGCGCGCGGGCGCGAAAGACGCGGCTCTTGATCGTGCCGGAAGCCACGCCGAGCGCGGCGGCAGCTTCCTCCACGGCGAGCCCTGCGACATCGACGAGCAGCACGGCGTCTCGGAACGGCTGGTCGAGTGCGGCGAGTCCCTCCAGGAGCGCCGTTCGGGCCATGCCGGTGAACTGCGGATCTTCGTCGCGCGCGCGCAGCGCGGCGACCTGCGCGCCGTCCGGATCGGTGGGAACGGGCACGCGCCGGCGCACGTGGTCGTACGCCTTGCGCAACGTGATGCGGTGCAGCCACGTCGTGAACGCCGCGCTCGCCTGGAAGGTGTCGAGGTGCCGCAGCACCGCGATGAACGCCTCTTGGGTGACGTCAGCCGCGTCTTCCGGATGCCGAACCACGCCGAGCGCGACGGCATGCGCGCGGTCGCGGTGGCGGCGCACGAGCGCCTCGAAGGCCCGCTGGTCGCCGGCCTTGGCGCGGCGTACGAGCTGCTGGTCGTCCTCGGCGTCCATTGCACCCGCGAAACTACCAGCCGTGACCGACGACTCCTCCCCCAGCTCCGACCCGTCCCCGCCTTCCTCCTCCCCTGCGCCCCCGCTCGTGATCTGGCACGGCTATCTGCTCGGCGCGACCGGATCGAACATCTACACGCACCACCTCGTGGAATCGTGGGTGCGCGCCGGCCGGGATGTGATCCTGGCCTGCCAGGAGCGCGATCCGTCGATGCATCCGTCGATCCAGGAGGTCG
>JBDHZF010000116.1:0-7707 GCA_039811765.1 Thermoleophilia bacterium
CGACGACGGCGCGCCTTGCACGAGCTGGTCGGCGAGACGCGCGAGACGCGACGCCAGCGGCATCCACGGCTGCAGCGCTTCGAGCTCCTCCGGACCGATCGCGGGCACGTTCACCGCGCTTGTGACCACCCCGCCGCACAATGCCGCCACGACCTGATCGGCGACTTGCGTTCCCGCGCGATCCTGTGCTTCCGCGGTGGACGCGGCGAGGTGCGGCGTGATCACCACATCGTCGCGCCCGAACAGTGGATGCGCTGGTGGCGGCTCCTGCGGGAACACGTCGAGCGCCGCGCCGCCGAGCGTTCCGGCCTCGAGCGCGCGTTCGATCGCGTCGAGGTCGACGAGCGCGCCGCGCGCGGTGTTCACCAGCAGCGCGCCCGGCTTCATGGTCGCGAGCAGCGCGTCGTCCACCAACCCGCGCGTCTCGTTCGTGAGCGGCATGTGCAAGCTCACGACGTCGGCCTGCGCCACGGCGGCCTCGATCGTCTCGGCGCGCTCCACGTCGATGCGCGCGAACCGCTCCGCGGGCAGGAACGGGTCGTACCCCACGACGCGCATGCCGAAGGCTCGGGCACGCGACGCCACGAGCTGCCCGATCCGCCCCATGCCGAGCAGCACGATCGTGCGACCGCTCAGCTCCACGCCCTTCAGCTTGGAGCGTTGCCACTCCCCCGCTCGCATCGTCGCGTCGCCACGCGCGACGTTTCGCGCGAGCGCGAGCAGGATCCCGAACACGTGCTCGGCCACGCTCAACACATTGCTGGTCGGCGCGTTCACCACCACGATGCCGCGGCTCGACGCCGCGTCGAGGTCCACGTTGTCGACGCCGATGCCGGCGCGGCCGATCACGCGCAGGTTCGTGCCTGCGTTGATCAGCTCCGCGGTGAGCTTCGTGGCGCTGCGGATCACGATCGCGTCGAATTCGCCGATGCGGCTCGTGAGCGCGTCGAGGTCCCAGTCGTCGCCGGCAACGTCCACGTCGCAGCGTTCGGCGATCGCGTCGATGCCGGCCTGCGCGATCTTCTCCGCGATCAGCACTCGAGGCTGCGTCATGCCGGCACCTCCGCGCTCTCGCCGAGGAAGCTGCGCTGCGCCGCGGCGACTCCCGCGCCCACCTCCACGTCCATGCCGATCTCAACGACGCCGCGTTCGAGCGCGGCGATCATCAGCACCACGTCCAGCTCGTTCACCCAACCGCAATGCCCGAGCCGGAAGATGCGTCCCTTCAGGTCGTCCTGCCCACCGGCGATCGTGACGCCGTACTCCTTGAGCTTCGACGGGATCTTCGTGCCGTCCACGCCGTCGGGGACCTTCACCGCCGTCAGCGCGACGGAGCTGTCGTCGTCGGGACCGAACAAGTCGAAGCCGAGCGCGTGCACCGCCGCGCGCGTCGCGCGCCCGAGCCGCACGTGCCGCTGATACACCGCGTCGAGCCCTTCCTCGAACATCAGCCCGAGCGCCACTTTCAGCCCAAGGACGATCGTGAGCGCCGGCGTCACGGGCGTGGACGCGGGCGACTTGCGATGCGCATCCACGGCCTTCGGCCAATCGAAGTACCAGCGGCCAGCGGTGGTTTCTCGCGCACGCTCGAGCGCGCGTGGACTGATCGACGCGAACGCCAAGCCGGGCGGCACCATGAGCGCCTTCTGCGATCCAGCGACCACGCTGTCCCATCCCCAGGCGTCGGCTTGCATCGGCGCCGCGCCGAGCGAGCTGATCGCGTCCAGCACCAGCAGCACGTCGTCGCCGGCCTGCGCCTTGATCGACGCGGCGATCGCCTGCGGGTCGCTCACCGCGCCAGTGCTCGTCTCCGAGTGCGTGCAGAACGCGACGCGCGCGTTCGGATAGCGCGCCACGAACGCCCCGACCTCGTGCGGGTCGGGCCGCTGGCCACGCTCGGTCTCGTGCACGCGCACCGTGGCGCCGTATCGCTCGGCCATCTGCGCCCAGCGCATGCCGAACCGTCCGTGCGCGGCAACCACGACCTCGTCGCCCGGGCGCACCAAGTTCGCCACGGCGCTCTCCATCGCTCCCGACCCGCTCGCCCCAAACGTCGCCACGTCATGCTCGGTGCCGAACACCTGCTTGAGTCCGGCGAGCACTTCGCCGAACGCCTCCTGCCACTGCGGCGTGCGGTGGTGGATGATCGGAGCGCTCATCTCGCGCAGAACCTCGTCGGGAACGGGCGTGGGACCAGGCGTGAACAGGTGCGTCTTGCGCGGGTGCATCGTCGTCATGCGCACACGGTACCCGAGCACGCCCGATCGCAACAAGGCGAGATCGTGAAACACCGCTTCGCCTCGTGCCGACACACTGATATCACGGACGCGGTCTTGGACATGGCCGCGCCGATCGGGACACGAAGGGACACACCATGAGCATCTCGCCGATCAATGTCGTTCGCCCTGCCATCGCTGCGGCGAGCGCCGCCGATTCGAAGCCGACGGCGGAAAAAGCCAGCCTTCCGGACGGCATTCTCGACGGCGCCGTCTACGGCGCGCTGACCACGGTGCTGCTTGGCCCGCTCGTTTCCGTGAAGGCGCCGAACAAGGCACTCGCGTTCGCGGCCACGCTCGCTGCAAACGTTGCGATCTTCGCTGGCCTCGACGCTTGCATGACCGACAACGCGCCCGAGGCGCTCGATCAGTACTTGAAGTTCTGATCAGCGCTCGGCGAGCAGCTCCACGACGAGGTCCTTCGTGGCGGCGGGATCGGCCTTGCCCTGCATGGCCTTCATCACCTGCCCGACGAAGAACCCAGCGAGCGCTTCCTTGCCGGCCTTGTATTGCTCGACCTGCGTCGGGTTCGCGTCGAGGAGTTCCTCGATCACGGCCTTGAGCGCGCCGGTGTCGCTCACCTGCGCAAGGCCTTCGCGCTCAACCACCTCGGCGGGGTCGATGCCCTCGTCGGCGATGCGCACGAGCAGTTCCTTGGCCACCGCGCCGCTGATCGTCTTCTTTGCGACGAGGTCCACGAGCGACGCAAGCTGCGCCGGCTCGACGTCCTTGCCGTCCTTCTGCAGCGCCAGCAACTCGCCCATCGTCCAGTTGGCCACGAGCTTCGCGTCCGCCTCGCTCGACGCGCCGACGGCGGCCTCGTAGAAGTCCGCGGTCGCTTTGTCGATGTTGAGCACTTCGGCGTCATAGGCGCTCAGGCCGTACTGCTCCTCGAAACGGGCCATGCGCGCCATCGGCAGCTCGTGCATTCCGGCGCGCACCTGCTCCACGTGCTCGCGGCTCACCTCGACCGGCACGAGGTCGGGCTCGGGGAAGTAGCGGTAGTCGTGCGCTGCTTCCTTGCTGCGCAGCTGACGGATCGTCCCGTTGTTGGGATCGAAATGCATCGTGGCCTGCTCCACGCTCTCGCCACGTTCGAGCAGGTCGATCTGGCGCGCCAGCTCGGCATGGATGCCGCGCTCGATGAAGCGGAACGAGTTCATGTTCTTGAGTTCGGTCTTCGTGCCGAGCTCGCTGCTGCCGCGCGGGCGAACGCTGATGTTCGCGTCGCAGCGCAGCGAGCCCTCCTCCATGTTGCAATCGCTCACGCCGAGCGTCTCGATCGTGGTCTTGAGCAGTTGCAGGAAACGCTTCGCTTGGTCGGGCGTGCGAAGGTCAGGCTCGGTCACGACCTCCACGAGCGGCGTGCCCACCCGGTTGAAGTCCACGAACGAATGCGAGCTGTCGGCGATGCGACCGCTCGAACCCGCGTGCACGAGCTTGGCGGCGTCCTCCTCCATGTGCGCGCGCGTGATCCCCACGCGGAAGTGCCCACCTTCGCCGTCTGGCACGTCGAGGTGCCCCTCGCCGCAGATCGGGTCCTCGTACTGGCTGATCTGGTACGCCTTCGGGCTGTCCGCGTAGAAGTAGTTCTTGCGGCTGAAGGTGGTGCGCTCGGCGATCTCGCAGTTGAGCGCGAGACCGATCGCGATCGCGAAGTCCACCGCCGTTCGGTTGGGCACCGGCAGCACGCCCGGATGCGCGAGGCACACCGGGCACACGTGCGTGTTCGGCTCAGCGCCGAACTCGAGCCGGCAGCGGCAGAACATCTTCGTCTTCGTGCTCAGCTGCAGATGGATCTCCAGCCCGATCACGGGCTCCCAGCGATCCATCAGCGTGCTCGTCGTCTCTGCCTGAAGCGTCATCTCGTCCTCCTGCGCGCAGCCTATCCGACACGACCTGCAACGAACACGGGGACAGGGCCCGAAGACCGGGCGGGGAACGAACGAATCAAACCACGGGGGAATCCATGATCAGTACGCGACAGATTGCGATCGGCGCCGGCGTGGTCGGCCTGGGCGTGATCGCCGGCGCGAAGAGCTGACACGCGACTGGGAACCGCCGCCACGACGTCTGCAACGTCAGGCGGCGCGCGCCGCCCAAACCGCTGCGAGCTGGTGGATGTTGTTGCCGTATGCGCCAGTGAAGGCCGACGCGACGAACGACATGCCGGTCGTGCCGACCTTCCCGCCGTTGGTGTCGATGTACGCTCCTGTGTCGGCCCGGTAGAACCGGCCTGTGTTGTCGCTGACGCCGGGGTCGAGCATGTTGATGCCGCCGATGCCCTGGCGAGCCACGACGTACAGGCAGATTTGACCCGGTGCCGCGTCCGGCGCGGCCGCTGTTCCCGGGCATTGCGTGGTCGACGCGCCGCCCTCGAGGACCACGTTGGGCGTCATGCCCGATGGCATGACGTGTCCGCCGTAGTCGAACGAATCGGCGATGGCGACGGACGTGTCGCCGGCCGTCGCCGCCCAGTTGCTCGTGCGCACGACGCCCGTGAGCAGCGAGCCGCTCGGCAACGTCCGCTCCCACGCGGCGCTCGTGCTCGTGGACGCGCTCGGGATCGTTCCCGGCGCGAGGTCCGCCGCCGTGACCGAACCGTCCGCGATCTTCGCGCCAGTGACGGCGCCGCTCGCGAGATCCGCGCCCTTCACGCCAGCATTCTTCAGCTCGGTCGAGGTGATGGTCGACGACTTCAGCTTGATGCCGGCGATCGTGCGGTTCGTGATCGACGCGCCGTTGATGGTCGCTGCGGCGAACGCACCGCCGCCTGCGAGCAGCGCTCCGATCGCACCACCCGCGACCAGCATCCCGGCCTTCGATCGAATTCTGCCCTGAATGCTTGCGCTGCGCGCAGTGTGCCCGTTCGTCATTCGAGCAGCCTACCGGGCCGCCGCGCGATCGTCATGCTTTTCCGTCCAACAGCTGAACGAAAAAGCATGATGCCGATCGCCCCACAAGGTCCCCCACTAAAGAGACCCTCATGCATGAGACCATCACGGGCGATACCTTCCAGGCCCCCTATCGCGCCGATGCCGCGCAGCACTTCGTCGAGGCGATCGCGGCATCGACGCTACCTGCCGCGCAGAGCGTCCGGGACGGATTGCGCCCGACGACGTGGCGCGCGGCCCTCGAGCTCGCAGCAACCAGGGGTTCCGCGGTTGCCCCGCTGGCGGTCGTCCTCGACGAGTATCCGTACCTGCACGATTTCGACGACGGTGTGGACGCCGACCTGCAAGCGGTCTGGGACTCCCGTCTCGAGCGACTACCGGTGCTGTTCGTGTGCATCGGCTCCAATCAGGCGATGATGCAGCACCTGCTCCAGCACGATCGACCGCTGCACGGTCGACCGACGATGCAGCTGCGGGTCGACCCACTGTCGCCGCTGGACGTCGGCGAGCTGCTCCAACTCGATGCTCGCGACGCGCTCGACGCGTACCTCGTCGTCGGCGGCTTCCCGGCAGTCGCGCGCGAGTGGCGAGCCGGGGCGTCCATGCGCTCGTTCCTCAACCGAGAGCTGTCGAGCTCTTCGACCCCGCTTGTGACGAACGGAGAGCGGATCCTGAACGCCGAGCTGAGTGGGGAGCTGAATGCCCGGGCCGTGCGCGAAGCGATCGGGCTCGGCGAACGAACGTTCACGAAGATCGGCGAACGCAGCGGCGTGGTCAAGGCCACGCTCGAACGCTCGCTCAAAGCGCTCGGTGAGAAAGGGCTGGTGACGCGCCGCACGCCGCTCTCGATCCCTGCAGGCACGACCGAGGCGCGCTACCAGATCGTCGATCCCCACCTGCGTTTCTGGCTGCGATTCATCGGACCGCACCTCGCCGAGCTGGAGCGCGGCCGCAGCGACCTCGTCATCGCGAGGATCCTCGATGACTGGAGCGACTTTCGTGGTCCGTCGATCGAACCGATCGTGCGCGAAGCCATCACGCGGATGCTGCCTCGCCCGCAGTACGGCGCAGCTCGTGATGTCGGTGGTTACTGGACCCGCAACAACAATCCCGAGATCGACCTGGTGGGCGCAGACTCGGTCACGAATCCGAGTCGCCTCCCATTTCTGGGCTCGATCAAGTGGCGGGAGAAGAAACCGTTCTCTACTGCCGATGCCGCAGCACTCCAGCGACATCGAACCCAGCTTCCGGGCGCGGCAGACGACGCGATCCTCGTGGGCGTGTCACGAACCGGGTTCGACACCGCTGCCCTCGACGTCCAGCTCGGTCCAACCGACGTCGTCGCCGCCTTCGCCCGGCGATCACCGTGAAACGCCGCCCCGCGCGCACTCGACGTACGGGCGGACGAAACGGACGGGCAGCATGAGCTTTTTGATGAAGGTGGGCCTCGTGGTCGGCGGCGCCGTGGCAGTTGGCGCGCTTGCGACCGCGGGCGGAATCGCCGCTACGCGAGGATCGAAATCGCAGACTCCAGACGAGTGGGCGGACATGATCCTGCGACGTCACGATCACGACACGGACGGCTTCGTCGACCTCTCCACCACGTGGGAACGATTCGGCTACACAGAGCGCAATCCGTTCGCGCAGCTGCTTGGCCGAGTGAGCAACGAGGAGCTTCCCGCGCTCGTTGGCGTACAGCAGTTGGTCAAGAAGAGCAAGGTCCAGCACAAGGATCTCGCGCGCTACGCGCAGACCAAGCTCGATGCAAACCACGACGGCATGATCGCGCCCGCGGAGCGTCTCGCGATCGTTCCTCGCAATTTCCCGGTCGTCGAGGAGAACACCTGGGGCAGCTTCGGCCCGGTCGATCGCGGCAAGATCGAGTTCAAGTACGGCGATCGGGTCGACGCATGGGTCGACGGCATCAAGAAGAAGCGCTTCAGCTAACGGTCAGCCTCCGCACGCGACCTGCGCGCTCCTCGTCGCGACGCCGCCAACGCTGTCAACGCCGGGCGCGCCATCCACCGCATCGCCAACGCGCGTCAACGCGTCAGTCGAATCGACCTCGACTGACAAGGATGCCGGAAATGGATTGCCGGGAAGGTTCGCCATCACTCCAGGACTGTCGGCGAACAGCTTCTTTGCCCGCTCCAACGCCTCCGCCTTGCCGACATATCTCGCCGACACGACTCCGTCCACGCCCCGCACGACCCGCGTGACGCGATCCACCTGCGCCGCGCTTGCATTCTCCGTGAGATACACCTTGACGGTCGATGCGCGCCCCGACGATTGATCGCACGTTTCGGGATCGGACGGGCGAGTAGGTGCGAGCACCACCAGCGGCCATGAACACCCACCGGCGACCAGCACTACGACCGCCGCGAGAACCAACCGCGACAACTTCGACGTCACGCCAGCGCCGCCCGCAGCCGCGCAGGCACCGTGTCGAACGCGAACGCCTGTTCGAGCGCCCATGCCGCGCTCAGGATCCGGTTCTCGCTGAATGCCGGGCCGATCAGCTGGAAGCCCACCGGCAA
>JBDHZF010000117.1:0-7625 GCA_039811765.1 Thermoleophilia bacterium
TGCTCACCGGGAGCCACGTCAGTTGGATCAGCGTTGCCACTCGACGCGACCATCGAAATGGCGACCACGAAGACCACCATGAAGCCGATCGACCACGCGATCAGCTTGTTCGTCGAGACGCGCGAGCGTCCAGTTGCATCCGTCTTCATAACAGGACACTACAGATCGTAAGGCAACCCTTACAAGCAGCTTGGCCGCCTGCGCCCCGTCCAGAGCAACGCACCCTGCCTAGTGCCGTGCCACCGGGAGAGCATCGAGCAATGCTGGGACAATGCTGTCCACGTCGGCGTGAACTTCGTCAAGCCAGACGACCGGGAAGCCGCCGACGATCGACCTGACCAGCACGCGATAGCCAACATCGCTCCGCTCGATCACCACGAGGCGGTCAGGAGTACTGAACCGCAGGCCTCCCGACACCGGGCCGACCGTCGCAAGCTGCTGACCGATCCGCGAGGTACTGCGGTGCAGGCGCAGGAACGCCCTCGCGCCTGTTCGTGACACGAATCGTGGGTTGCCCGCAATCTTGGCTTCGATCATGCGAGCCACTGATCGGCAAAGCTCTCGTTCGGGGATCATGCCGCCCACACCGGCAGCGGGCACCATGCCGTTGCCTTCTCGCGTGCATGAACTAGTCGCGTGACGTTGCCGGATTGCCACCGCCCGCGCCCGCTGCCAGTCGCCACGCCTTCGGCGTTGAAGAGGTCTGCGATCTGGCGCATCGTTAGGCCGTCGCGCTTCGATAGCGCGTAGGCCCGCTCGACTAGCTCGAAGCGGTCGTCGGGCACCATCGCATCGCCCACCTTCGTCCAGCCGAGCGGAGGCCGTCCGAGCCGCACGCCTTTCTCCCGCGCCGCCGCCAGAGCTTCGCGCGTCCTCGATGCGGCAAGGTCGGCCTCCAAAGCCGCGAACGTGATCCGCATCATGTGGAGAGCCTTGCCAATGGGAGTGGAAGTATCGAAGGCTTCGTCCACGGTCAGCAGGGCCACTCCATGCTCTTCAAGCAGCGCACCCAAGTTGAGCAGGTCACGGACGTTGCGTGAGATGCGATCTGCCTTCGTGACCACCACCGCATCGACCTCACCTGCCTTCGCAAGCTCCACCACGCGCTGCACACCCGGACGGTCGAGCGTCGTGCCCGACAACCCCTCGTCCACGATGAACTCGACCACATCGAGTCCACGTTCTACGACGAAGCGCGACAGGCGATCCCGCTGCGCGTCGAGGCCGTGCCCAAACTGCACCTGCCCCGCCGTACTCACCCTCGCGTAGAGAACCACCCGACCGCCTCGCGCTACCGTCGTCATGCCGCCTGCCTCCTACCCAATCTGGCACGGTATACATCCTATTTATGTGCCAATCGGCATTTTGGCAAGCGAGCTTGAGCGCGAGCGCGACGACGACATGCGGCGTTTCGGGGGACTGCCGGGGGACAGATCGGAAATCCCAGCACGGTTTTCCGCCAAGAGTCAAGTCGCTTGACTCTTGTTTTCCCTGCAAATCACGGAAATCGAAGGCGAATCGCCGGGGGACGGGGCGCGAAAAACGTGCTACGAGCAGGGATTTTTACGCTCTCGCGCTGCCTTGATTGCGACACCCCGGAAGAGCGAAAACCCCCGCGTTAGCAGGGGTTTCCGGGAGTAGCGGGGGCAGGATTTGAACCTGCGACCTTCGGGTTATGAGCCCGACGAGCTACCAGACTGCTCCACCCCGCGGCGTGCTGCACATGGTACCGGGAGGTTCGACGCAACGCAACTCCGGGGTAACTACGAGGGATGAAGCCGCCCGATCTCGGACACGTCGAACTCGTCCTTCGCCTCGCGCTGGCACTGGGGCTCGGCGCTGTGATCGGACTCGAACGCGAGTGGCGCGATCGCACTGCCGGGCTTCGCACGCACATCCTCGTGTGCCTGGGTTCGGCAGCGTTCACGATCGTTTCCGCGTACGGCTTCAACGCGTGGTACCAGGACATCTCCGGCGCCAACCGCTCCACGCTCGTGAGCGATCCCACGCGCATCGCCGCGCAGATCGTCACCGGCATCGGCTTTCTCGGCGCGGGCGCGATCTTCCGATCCGACGACGGCGTGCGTGGCCTCACCACCGCCGCGAGCTTGTGGATGATGGCCGCGATCGGCATGGCGGCCGGGGCCGGCTACTACGAGCTTGCGGTCGCGACGACGGTGCTGCTGCTGCTCGTGCTCGTGTCGCTTCGGCAGATCGCGGGGCGCGTGCGCGCAATGAACCGCGGCGAGCAGACGCCGCTGGAGGTGATCGTGCACGGACCCACCGCGATCGGATTCGTGCTCGAAGCGATCGCGCACGCGGAAGGTCGCGTGTCGAACTTCACCGCGAGCGTGCTCAAGCGCGATCGCCCGTCCCGGCGACTCACCTTCGACCTGTCGATGCCTGCGGAGGAATCGGTGACGGATCTCGTCGGCAAGCTCGCCGTGCTCGAAGGCGTGGACGCGGTCTCCGTCCGCGACGTGCCGCCGCCCGGCGGTATCTAGCATGGCCTCTAGCTAGCGACCGCGCAGCGCGTCCAGTTCGCGCGCCTGCGTGTAGAGCGCTTGGACGTGATCCCACACCACGTCGCGCACGTGGTCGACGTTCTCCTTGGTGGGCTCCAGGCCCTCGAAGCTGATCGGCTCGCCGTACACCGTTGTCACGCGTGGGCGGTGCAGGCGTCCGCGACCGTACACCTCGCGCGCTTTCGCGCCCCACGTGGCCGCCGGCACGATCGGCACGCCGACTTCCAGCGCGAGCCGCGCGAATCCGCGCTTGGGCGGACCGAGCTCTGCGCTGCGTCGAAAGCGCGTGCCTTCCGGATACATCACGACCGGGCGCCCTGCCTTGAGCAGGCGTCGCGCGAGTTCCATCGCGAACTCGTCGCCCGCGCCGCGTCGCACCGGGAAGCCGCCGCCGCCACGCACCACGCGCCCGACCAACGGCATGCCGAAGAGCGAGTCCTTGGCCATGAAGCGAAGGTGGCGCCGCTGCGGACGAGCGTGCAGGAACGGATCCGCGTACGAAGAGTGGTTGGGCACGAGCAGGTACGCGCCATCGTCGGGCAGGTTCTCCACGCCATGCGCACGCAAGCGATAGACGTGATCCCACCACCAGACGGTCAAGATGCGCGCGGTGCGGTCGACTGCTCCCGAGTCCAGCTCGAGCCACGGTTCGTATTCGGATTCCTCGATCATGCGCGCCCGATCGTACAACGCGAAGACGACGAGGGCGACCTGGTGGGGTCGCCCTCGTGGTTCACGCTTGTTCCCGGTCCGGATGCGCGTTCGGCGGGTGGGAGGTGCCGATCGCGCGGTGGGAGTTGGAACCCGACACGCGCGCCTCAGGGAGGGGAGGGGCGGCGCGTTGGTATGTGGGACGGATCGGGCTTCCTTGGGGAGGGAGTGCCGAACCGGGTTGTTGCTGCGTGTCAGCCATGTGGGTTGGGCCGCGACGTGTGGGGTGCCGCGTTGCCTAGCCCGAGGCCTTGCTGGGTGAATATTTTCAGATCCACCGGACGCAATGCAAGATCTTTTTCAGAAGTTGGCCGATTGTGCCGATCAGAGCCAGCGAACTCCGTCGAATCGGTGCCCGCAGATCCACGTCCAGTGGCGACGTCGGGTGTCGGCGTATGGCGTGAATGCCTCGATGTCGTCGAGGTCGAGCGCGATGTGGTGCGGTGCGAGGAACATGGTGAATCACCTCCTTTGGTTGATGTTCTTCTCTCTGCATGGCAAGTATACCGAAAAAACATCGACAAAGAGTCGTATGTGCTGAAAATATTTGAGGCGGTAGTGTGTGTCGTGCGGGCAACGCGCCTCGGGCACCACGTGGTTGAGCGGAGGCGACTGCACGGATCCCGCGCTGTGTCGTGGAATCCCGATTCGCGCTCGATCGGCGCGAATCGCTGGTGGCCGTTTCCGGCCATCTGATCGTCGTGCGACGGGGCACGAAGCGCAATCGATAGGATTCCCGCTTGCCGCGCGCGCGAGCGTCGCATCGCCATGGAGGGTATTCGATGACCGGCATCACCACGACTGCGCCAATCGCCGCCGCGCCGACTCGCGCCCGCGTTGACCTGCGTGGACCGATCGGTCGCGACGCGATCGCTCCCCGCCCGGCGGATCTCCGTCCCTCGCTGGTCTCGACCAGCGTTCGCCACGCGCTCGAGGGCGCCTCCGGCGGCGGACTCGTCATCCCCGACTGGGTGAAGGACGCGGTCTTCTACCAAGTGTTCCCGGAGCGCTTCGAGAACGGCGACGTCGGCAACGATCCGCGCGGCACCGAGCCGTGGGGTTCCAAGCCGTCGATCGAAGGCATGATGGGCGGCGATCTCGACGGCATCGCCAAGCGCATGGGGTATCTCACGAAGCTTGGCGTCAACTCGCTGTACTTGAACCCGATCTTCACCGCGCCCTCGAACCACAAGTACAACACCGCCGACTACGAGCACGTCGATCCCGATTTCGGTGGCGACGCCGCGTTCACGCGCATGATGGACAGGGCCAAGGGCAACGGGATGCGCGTCATCCTCGACGGCGTGTTCAACCACGTGTCGCATCAGCACGCATGGTTCCAGGACGTGCGCGAGAAAGGACCCAAGAGCGCAAATTGGGATCGCTTCTCGGTGCGCAACTGGCCGATCGAGTACACCCGCGACAAGGACGGCGTGCTGCGCAGCGACGACTACGCCTCGTGGTGGGGGTACGCGTCGCTGCCCGTGCTCAAGACCGACGACCCCGCCGTTCGCGACTACTTCCTCACTGGCAAGGACGCGATCGTGAAGCGATGGCTGCGCGACGGTCGCATCGACGGCTGGCGCATGGACGTGGCCGACGACTCGAACTTCTCCGCCGACTACTGGCGCACCGCGCGGCGCGAGATCAAGTCGGTGAATCCCGACGCGTACATGGTGGCCGAGAACTGGAAGGACTCCTCGGCGATGCTGCAGGGCGACCAGTTCGACGGCGCGATGAACTACCAGTACTTCACATGGCCGGCGGTGGAGTTCTTCGGCAAGAAGTCGATCAAGGCCGACGATTTCGTGCACCGACTGGCAAATGGCTACTCGCGCGAGGCGCAGCACGGGATGTTCAACATCCTCGACTCGCACGACACGGAACGCTTCATCACGCAGGCAGGCGGCGACTGGTATCGCCAGCGTCCCGCCGCGATCTTCCAGATGACCTACATCGGCGCGCCAGTGGTGTATTACGGCGACGAGATCGGCATGGAAGGCAGCAAGGATCCCGATTCGCGTCGCGCGATGGAATGGCAGTACGTCGACGGCCACTTGCAGCAAGGAGCCGGCGCGAACACGAGCGGTTCAGAGGCGACGCGCCAGCAACGCGCCGACCAGCTGTTCGGCCTGTACCAGAAGCTGATCGCCACGCGAACGGCCGAGCCTGCCCTGCGTCGAGGCGACTTCACCGTGCTCAAGACGCACAACGACGACTCCACGCTCGTGTACCGCCGAGCGGTCGAAGGCGATCCGCGCGACGCGATCGTGGCAATCAACAACAACGTCGTCAGCAAGGACATTCGAGTGCCGCTCGACGGCATCGCCGCCGACGGCACGCGCTTCACCGACGCGCTCACCGGGCGGTCCTACGAAGTGCACGACGGACAGATCAAGCTGATCGGCGTGGACGGCAACTACGGCGCGGTGCTGCTGCGAGACACCTGATGACGAACCCAACCAACACCATCGTCTCATCGCCGCTCGCGACGAGTTCGCCGCTCGTGCACGGCCCTGCCGCGGCCGCGGCGCGAACCGCGGCGGCGTCCCATGGCGGCGAGCATCCAGCCGGTTGGCGTCGGGCGGGCATGCTGATGCATGTCACGAGCTTGCCCGGGCCGGACGGCGTGGGCGACCTCGGCGCTTGCTCGCGCGACTTCGTGGATTGGCTCGTCAAGGCGGGGCAGCGACTGTGGCAGACGCTGCCGCTGCATCCGCCGGCGAACAGCGCGATGAGTCCGTATGACGCGGCGAGCGCGTTCGCTGGCAACCCGCTGCTGATCAGCTTGGACGACCTCGTCGTGCTCGGCCTGCTGCCTGCCACGTTGCCGGCGATCCGCCGCTCGGTGGGCGTGGGCGCGCACGTAGCGCAGCAACAGATGATCGCGGGACGATCCGGCGGGATCGATCCGATTGCGCGCACCGCGCGCTGGAAGCTGCCGCTCGTGCGCCAAGCCGCACGCCAGCTGCTGTCGCTTCCGACCGGGCACGAGCTCACGCGCGACTATCTCGCGTTCTGCGAGCGCGAGGCGTGGTGGCTCGCCGATCATGTTGCGTTCACCGCGCTGCGCGAGACCTACCCTGGTGTGCCGCGCGAGCAGTGGCCGGTCGAGGATCGCGTGCGCAAGCTCGGCGCGCATCGCGCCCGCACGCTCGATTTCGGTGCCACGCACCAGCATCCCGAGGCGGCGGTCCAATACCTGTTCGACCGCCAGCTTCGCGCGCTGCACGCGCACGCACGCGCGCGCGACATCTGGATCATGGGCGACGCGCCGATCTACGTTGGCGACGACAGCGCGGACGTGTGGGCGCATCCCGAGCTGTTCCTGCTGGACGCCGAGCATCGCGCGAAGGTGCGAACGGGCGCGCCCCCGGACGCGATGGATCCCTCGGGCCAGGTGTGGCCGATGCCCGCCTACGACTGGGCGTCGAACGCCGCGAGCGACTGGGAGTGGTGGCTGCGACGACTGCGCCGCGAGTTCGATGCCGCGGACGTCGTGCGCATCGACCATTTCCGCGCGTTCGCCGACTGGTGGTGCGTGCCCTCGCAAGCCGCGTTCGCCGAGCAAGGGCATTGGGAGCCCGGACCGGGAATGGCGTTCTTCGACGCCGTGACCAAGTCGCTCGGCGCGCTGGAGCTCGTGGTCGAGGATCTCGGGCAAGACACCGAACCGCTTCGACGCCTTCGCGCGGACACTGGCTTGCCGCAGATGCGCGTGCTCGTGCAGGGGCTGGACGAGGGCGGCGCCAGTCCGCACCTTCCCACGTCGTGGACGGGAAACGAAGCCGCCTACACCGACACGCACGACTACGACACGATTCGCGGATGGGCGGATTCCGCGGCGGCATCGGCCGCGGCGGACGACGCCGATCGACGGCTCGAGTTCGCGCTGCGATTCACCGGCGCGGCGGGCGTGGAGGAGTTGCCGCGCGCCGCGATCGAGACGGTGTTCGGCTCGAACGCTCGCTACGCCGTGGCGCCGCTGCAGGACTGGCTCGGCATGGGCACGGAGGCACGCATGAACGTGCCGGGCACCGCACACGGCAACTGGCGCTGGCTCGCGCCGGTGGACGCGTTCACCGACGCGCTCGCCGCCGACATGGCGATGGTCGCCGCGCGGACGGGACGAACGGTCGATGCCTGACGGGTTGATTCAGGCGGCCGGATGGATCGCGCTTGGCTGCGCGCTCGGCGCGATCGTCGTCGTCGTGTGGCGCGCGCTCGTCGTTTGGCGCGACTGGAAGCGTTTGAGCGTGGTGCGCGACGCGGCCACCACGCTCGTGGACGTGCACGTCGATCGGTTGGACGCGTCCGTGCAGGAAGCCGGCCAGCGCGCCGGGACGGTCGCGCAGTCGGGCGAGGCGCTCGCGGAGTCGATCGCCGAAC
>JBDHZF010000118.1:0-7463 GCA_039811765.1 Thermoleophilia bacterium
CGTGCTCGGCAGCGTGCGTTGTTGTGTCGAGGTGCGCTGAGCGTGTGGTGAAAGGTCGCCTGGGTGAACCTCGATCAGCGGCGGAGCGTCCCCGCGCCCAGCGCGAACCGCGTGCCCCCCAAGCATCGATCCACACACCTGGCGGAAGAACCCAAAATGGGTCGGATCCAGGTAGGCTCCTGCCGTCCGGGCGATTAGCTCAGCTGGGAGAGCACCTCGTTTACACCGAGGGGGTCGGCGGTTCGAGCCCGTCATCGCCCATCCGGGAGCATGCGCGTGCCAGCCAAGTCGCGAATCGGATCCGCACGCGATGGGCATGACCCGGGCATGGCACGAGCAGAGCGCCAACTCACCGCGTTTCGAACGTTTCTGATCCTCTGGTGCGCGTGGATCTGCGCGCATTTCGTGTACGTGCAGTCGAGCACCAACTGGGGCGCGAACCAGCACGACATGAACTTGGCCAACCCGTGGGACCCCACGTGGTTCGGCGTGTTCAACGCGACGGTCGTGCTCGTGCCGTTCGTGGTCTTCCAACTGCCGATCGCGATGCGTTACGGAGGCTGGTCCAGCTCGATCGGTCGGGCGCTGCTCGCGTTCGGCATCGGCACGGTGCTGTGGGGGTTCGGCAACTTCTATTGGTTCCTCAAGAACGTCAGCGGCGACGACGCGCCATATCCGTCCCTCGCGGACGCGGGTTATCTGGCGGTGCTGCCCTTCGCCGCGTGGGCGCTGTGGGAGTTGTCGCGCGTCGTGGGACTCACCAAGCGCGATTGGCAGTGGCTGCCGCTCGCGCTGCTCGTCGCGTTTCCGCTCAACGCGTGGATCATGCTCCCCGCGTCCAAGCTGCCGTTCGGATTGACGGGGCCCGAAGCCGGCACGTTCGACACGCCGCTGGCCGGCGCGATCTCCTCCACGTACATCATCAGCGACGTGGTGCTGCTCGGCGTGGCGATCCTCGTCGCGATCGGCGCGCGCCGCGCGGCGGGTGGTCGGTTCCTCGCGCCCGTGCTGGCGTACACCGTTTCGATCTTCCTGCTCTACATCGGCGACATCTTCTTCAACTATCGCATCGCCAAGGAAATCTTCTACAACGGCGAAATCAGCGACTTGCTCTACGGCGCGTTCATCATCTGCAGCTCGTGGGCGGCGTACCTGTTCTTGGTGGCGGACGTGCGCGCCGCTCGAGCGGTCGCCGCGGCCGATCGCGAGTGGGCGCCCGCGACGACTGACGAAGCGACGCAGGTGGACGAGGACGCCGCTGCGATGACGCCGCTCCAGTCGATTCCGACCGCCATGCTCGCCGCGCAGGAACGCGTGCTCGGCAAGCACGTGGCGCGCTCGTTGTTTCGCGCCGCTCCGGGCATTGAACTGGACGAGGAATCGAGCGCGGCCAGCGCGGTCGACGCCATTGCGATCGACGCGCTCGTGCGCGAGATCAAGTCGCTCGCCGGTCCGCTTGGCGAGATGGCGTGCTGGACCGCCACGCGCGGCATTCTCGACCGCAACCCGCAGTTCGAACTGGCCTCGCTCGAACGATTTCGTGACCCGAATCGCGATCAGGCGGCAGCTGCCTCATCGTCCTCGCCCAGCAGCGACGGCAAGGACATGGTGGCTGCGGCCGACGGGAACACGCGCGGCTGAGCGAAGCGCAGCTCGCGCGCTTCGAGCGACGGCAATGGCTCTGGCTCCGGCGCTGGTACCGCGTCCGGGATCGCATCGACAACGTTTTGGGACGCAGCGGCGAGCCGGAACCGAGCGGCGACTTCCGCGAGCGCGTTCGACAACTGCGCAGTGGTCGCGGCACTCGCGTCGAGTTCTTGCATCGACGCGCTCGTCTGCTCGGTGGCGGCGCTCACCGCTTCGGTGGCGACGGATGCGTTGTCGGCAACCGTGGCGACCTCGCCGAGCGATTCCAAGATGCCAGCCACGCGATCGCTCGATTGCCCGATTGCCTGGTTGATCTGTTCGAACGCGGCTCGGGCGTCGGCGACGACTCGCGTGCCGTCCCCTGCCTGTTCCACCGTGCGCTCCACCACTTCGACGGTGCGCGCGGTTTCGGCTTGGATCTCCGCCACGAGCACGCTGATCTGCTTGGCGGAGCTTTGGCTCTCCTCCGCGAGCTTGCGCACCTCGTCCGCCACCACGGCGAAACCGCGTCCGTGCTCGCCTGCACGTGCCGCTTCGATCGCCGCGTTCAGAGCGAGCAGGTTCGTCTGATCGGCGATCGTGGTGATCATCCCGACGAAATCCACGATGCGACCGGAGCGCTCCGACAACGAATCGATCGCGTCCTTCACCTCGCGAGACGCCGCTGCGAGCGACGCCATCGTGCCGTCGGCGAGGCCGACGCTTTCCACGCCTTCGGCGGTGACCGCGAGCGCGTCGCGCGATGCCTCGACGGCGCGTTCGGCGTCGGAGCGGGTCGTCGCGAGCACGCGAACTTGGCTCGCCGCGCCGGATGCGAGCTGGCCAGTCTGAACGGCGACTTCCTCCATGCCGCGACTGACCTCGCCGGAGATGCCGGTCATGCTGCCCGACGACGCTTGCAATCGATCGGACGCCTCGCGCAGCTCGCCGACCGTGCGCCGAAGGCCGTCCACCATGCCCGCGAGCGCGAAGCCCATCGAATCGCGCTCGCTCCACGCTTCCACGGACACGGTGAGATCGCCGTCGGCGATGCGGCGCGCCACCTCGGCGAATTCACGCTGGCGCCCTTGCAGCAGCGCAAGCGCGGATCCGAGCGCGTCGTCGGCGTCGAAGGTCACGTCTTGCGCCAAGTCGCCCTCGGAAAGTCGCTGCACGCACGATGTCCATGCGTGGACTTGACCGTCGAGGTCGTGCTCGGACTGCGATCGAGTCGCAGCGCGCGCACCGAGCAGCTCGACGAGCTGGTCGACGGTGTCGTCGCCGCTCGCGGCTGGTTCGGCACCGTCGATCATCGTGCGCAATGCGTTGGCTAGCATGTCGAATCGCGTCGCGGAGCGGTGCGCTGTTCGTTCGGCGCGACCGAGCAGCAGCGCGGAGACCACGCCGACCGCGAGGAACGTCGACATCGCGAAGAACGCCACGACCCCGTGGGGCGCGCCTCCGAGCGTGGCAGCCGTCACGATGAGCGCAGCGCCGAACGCGAGCGCGATGATCGAAGGAACGTGGGCTGTTGCTGCCTCATGGGTGCGGCGCATGGTCGTGGCGTTCTCCGGACGTCGGTGTTTGGGGGTGACGATTGGTCCGGCTGCTACCTCGGCATTCGTCGTTCACTTTTAGAGCGCCAATTTCGAAGGATCCGACCGATTCGCGACGAAACGCGTGGTGAGCAGACACTCACCATGGCGGATCGACCCTGCGGGACCGGTACAATCCGGCAGTGCAGCAGGACGCGTCATCTTCGGTGGTCCACCGCGAGCAGCGGCGCGTCGCGATCATGTCGATCGTCGCGGCTGTCACGCTCGTGCTGCTCAAGCTGACGGCGGGAATCGTCTCAGGCAGCCTCGGCTTGCTTGCCGAAGCGCTCCATTCTGGCGCGGACTTGGTGGCGGCTGTGCTGACGTTCCTCGCTATTCGCGTGGGGCAGCGCCCGCCGGACCAGCGTCACCCATGGGGGCATGGTCGCGCGGAGAATCTCGCCGCGCTCGCCGAGTCGATCTTGTTGCTGGCGGCCACGTTGGCAATAGCGATCGCGGCCGCTCGGCGGTTGGCGTCCGGCCAGTCCGGCGTCGAAACGCATGGATGGTTGCTTGCCGTGGCCGCGCTCGTCGTTGCGATCGACGCCTGGCGCACGTGGGCGAGCCATCGCGCCGCGGTGCAGCACGCCAGTCCTGCGTTCGCCGCGAACGCGCTGCACTTCGCGAGTGATCTCGCTGGTTCGGTCGCGGTGTTCGTCGGCTTCGAGTTCGTCGCTGTCGGTTTCGTGGCGGGCGACGCGATCGCTTCTCTGGTCGTGGCGGCGATCGTGGCTGTTGGCGCGGCGCGACTGTTGTGGGACAACGCGCAGATCCTCATGGACGTCGCTCCGGAAGGCGCGGAGCGCACGGCACGACGCGCGATCGACGATCTCGACCTGCCGCTCACGGTGCGGCGGTTGCGAATCCGACGCAGCGCGGGCAGTTTCCTCGCGGACGTGGTGATTGGGGTTGCCGCGACCGATCATGTTGGCCAGGGTCATGCGCTCGCGGACGCAGTGGAAGCGGCTGTGGAGGCGGCGCTGCCGGGCAGCGACGTGGTCGTGCATGTGGAGCCGGACGATCGCGGCTCGACGCTGCGCGATCGCGTGACCGCCGCGGCGCTGGCGCATCCCGGCATCCACGAGGTGCACAACGTGCGCGTGCTGCTGCTCGACGGAGTGCCCGAGGTGTCGCTCCATTTGAAGGTGCGTCCGGACATGCGGCTCGACGCGGCGCACGACTTGGCCGATCGAGTCGAACGGGAAATCCAACGCGTCGTGCCGGATCTCGCGCACGTGGACGTGCACATCGAACCCGTAGACGCGCACGCCACGGTCGCTGGAACGGTCGAGGACGATTCCTGGGTGCGCGACGCGGCGTCGCGCGCGGCGTTCGACGTCACTGGACGCGACGTGCAGGACGTGCGGGTTCGGCGCACGCGCCGCGGCGTGGTCGCCTACGTCACCGTGCTCGCAGCGGGCGACCAGTCGCTCGACGACGCGCATGCGCTCGCGACGCGCATGGAAGAACGTCTTGCCGAGCTCGCGCCCGAGCTGGTGGACGTGGTCGTGCACACCGAACCCGCTTCCTGAACGACGAAGCTGCACCGCGGCATGCACGATCGCGCACCAGTGCTGCGCGACGGCGGCAGAATCGACGCCATCCTGTCGCCCATGGCCTCCCCTGCGTCCGACGCGATCGTAATGTGCGCTTCCATCAGGGAGCGGCGCATGGGGATGCGCCGACGAACGCGGTCCACGACCGCTTGGGAAGGGGAACAACATGGCCGATGTCAGCGTGTCGATCGTCGAGGATTTTCCGATCGTGCGAAGCGCGATCGCGAGCGCGCTCGCGAACGATGGACGCGTCGAGGTTCGCGACGTGGTTGGCGACGCGAAGGCGTTGCTCGACGCGGTGATCGTGTCTGCGCCGGACGTCGCCCTCGTCGACTTGAACCTGCCGGACATGGATGGTCCGAACCTGATCGAGCGATTGCGTCGATTGCATCCGAATGTGCGGATCGTGGTGTTCAGCGCGAGCGAGCGTCCCGCGTTGGTGAAATCCGCACTGCATGCGGGCGCGCATGGGTACGTCGTGAAACGTCAGTCCGCTCGCGAGATCGCCGACGCGATCCTCGCCGTGCATCGAGGCGGCACGGTGCTTGCGCCGCAGATCGCGTCGTCCGTGCTCGGAACCGTGTCGGGGGACGGCGTGGGCGGCGAGGACGGTGCGCTCGCGCTGGCGCGCGCCGATGCCGAGATCGTGCGAATGGTCGTCGACGGCGAGACCGACGAGCAGATCGCGCGGACGCTCTTCGTCTCCACGCGAACGGTGCAGAATCGCCTGACGCGCATCCGCCGCATCGCGTGCGTGCAGCGTCGCACCGAACTCGCGCGATGGGCGCTCGAGAACCAAATCGTCTGACATTCCTCCACCAACACCACCACACCACCACCACAACCACCGACCGGGGCTCGTCGCATGACGGGCCCCGGTTCGTCTTCCTGCACGCGAATTGCACGCGTGCGACGCTCCCGCCGAACTCGCGCGACGGGGCTGTGAGCTGCGCGATTCATGCGGCACAACCGAACCGTCGGCGGCCCGATGTCGCCAGACCGGTAATCGGTGATCCCCGTCCAGGCGGGGTCGAAAGGAACAGCTCACATGACCAAGCGAAACCCCAAGATGCGCCTCCTGGTCACGACGGTGTCGTGCGCCGGCGTGGCTGCATTCGGACCGACCGCAGTCGCGCACGCGACCACCGTCGGCGCGAACTCCGGAACGGCGAGCGGCTCCTCGACAGCGATGTCGGGTCCCGCGAACTCGGCAAGTTCGGGAAGCGGCGGCTCGGAAAGCAGCGGCAGCAGCGCCTCGTCCAGCGCGAGCGACGTCGACAGCGGCAACGTCAACGTCGAGGCTGAAACGTCGAACACGATCAGCACGGGATCCACGAGCAGCGGCAGCGGCGGCAGCGCCACGTCGAGCAACACGGCGACCGCGGGCAACGGCGGATCCGGCGGAAGCAGCGGAAGCACCGGGCACAATGCGGCGGTGGCGCTCGGCGCCGCAGTCGGATCGAACGCGTCCGCGACGATCAATGCGTCCGCGACCTCCGGCAACAGCGGCGCCGCGGGCAACGGCGGTGCTGGCGGCAGCGCGACGGTTGCGTCCACGGCGACCGGTGGCAACTCGGGAACCGTCACCACGGGCGCGAACACGATCCTCGGCGGATCGGGCACGGTGATCGACGCCGCGAGCGGCAACGCGACCGCGTCGTCAACAGCCACGTCCAACGAGGCGAACTCGATGAGCGTCGAAACGGGACCAGCCATTTCGTCGCTGCCCGCGATCCAGGCGAACGACGCGTTCTGGTCCGGCGACGACAGCGAAGGCGGTTCGAGCGCGGACAGCAGCATCGACGAGGTCACCACCGGATGCGTGGACGTGTCCGTCGAGGACAAGGCGAAGCTGGAGACTGGCGACGCCTACAGCGGGTCGGGCGGCTCCGTCGCGTCGACCAACAGCGCGGCGGCGGGCACCGGTGGCGACGGCGGCTCGAGCGGCGACACCGGCGGCAACTTCGCGGGCGCGCTGGGCGTGGCCGCGATCGGATCGAGCGCGACCGCGAACGTGACCGCGTCTGCCGACTCGGGAAACTCCGGCGCGGCCGGCAATGGCGCCGCGGGCGGCGCCGCGACGATCACGTCGGCTGCCAACGCCGGCAATTCGGGTGCCGTCTCCACCGGCGCGAACCTGATCGACGACGCTGGCGGCGCCGTGATCAACGTGGCGAGCGGCAACGCCAGCGCGACGTCGAGCGCGACGTCGGGCGAAGCGAACTCGCTCTCGAGCGAAGCGAACTCGGGTGGTCCAATCGGGTTCGACGCGTTCTGGGACGACGACGCGAGCGGTTCGTCCGCGGACTCCGACATCGACGACGTGCACACGGGCCATGTCGGCGCGAACGTCCACGACAGCGACGAGATCACGACCGGAGACACGTGGAGCGGCGATGGTGGATCGGCCAGCTCGTCGAACGCGGCGAGCGCTGGATCGGGCGGTTCGGGCGGCGACAGCGGCAACACCGGCTGCAATACCGCAATCGCGCTCGGGGCAGCCGTTGGCTCCAACGCGAGCGCCACGATCGACGCCAGCGCCGCGTCGGGCACAAGCGGCGCGGCGGGGAACGGCGCCGTTGGCGGCGCGGCGTCGGTCGCGTCGACCACGACCGGCGGCGCGTCCGCTCCCGTCACGACGGGGACGAACACGATCAACGGCGGCGACGGCGCTGCGATTGACGCC
>JBDHZF010000119.1:0-7390 GCA_039811765.1 Thermoleophilia bacterium
GCGGTGACGTGCCCCGTCATCGACCCGAAAGTCCAGTCCACCGATCCCGGTCGCGCGCGCGGGATGATGCTGCTCGAGGAAGCCACGGCCGACGCGTTGTCGACGTGGGCGGGTGCGCAGGACGCGTTCGCGCGAGCCGCTGGATGGTCCACTCCGCTCGCCGGACCCGATCACGAGGACGATCGGTTCTATCCGGAGTGGGCGTCCAACCTTCGCGGTCTGCTCGCCGTCGCAAATCTCGACGCAAACGATCCCGCCGATCGCACGCGTGCGGTCGAGCTGTTGCAACACCGGTCCATCGTCGACGTTCCGGCCGCGATCACCGACGCCGCCGTGGCGGCGCACCCCGCAGCGCGTGGATTGCGCGCAGCGATGAGCGACGCGCTCGCGTCGCTCGACGATCCAGCCAAGGTGGACGCGGTGCGCCGGCTGGTCGACGCACCGCCTACGTGATGCAGCCGCCGGTGGACACGACCCGATCGCTCGGAACCGTCACCGCGCGCTCGAGCGTGGACATCGCCATCGAGTTCGGCACGCCATAACCACCCGCGACCTTCTCGCCCACGGTCGACGCGAACACGGTCGTCATCACGCGCCCGTCGCCGTCCACCACGGGACCGCCCGAATTGCCGTGACGGACCGTGCCGCGAAAGCTCGTCACAAGGCGATCGAAATCGCCCTGCCCATGGATGTCCTGCGCGCGCACGTTGCGCTCGTCGGAGAAGCGAGCAGCAGTCGCGGAGAACCCTTGGTTTTCGGGGTAGCCGAGCAGCACGCCGGCCGTGTCGCGCTCCACGTGCGCGAGCGCGCGCAGCGGCTCGATGTCGAGGCCGGCCACGCGCAGCACCGCCACGTCATTGCGCGAGTCGAACGCCACCACGTCCGCGTCCAGGTCGCGGGTGGTTCCCGTCGGCTGCACGTGCGTGTCGGACTCGCCGGCCACGACGTGCGCGTTGGTGATCACGTACCCGTCGGCCGCGACCCAGCCGCTGCCCGTCACGCGATAGCCGCACGCCGAACCCACCACGCGCACCACCGATCGGCTCGCCGCGCCCACCTGCGGATCGCGCGGCAGCTTCGCGTCCGGAGCGGGCGTGTCGATCGCGCCGCCGTCGAACGTGGGGAACGGGTCATACGCGCTGATTGCGCCGATCAACGGGCCAGCGTCGGGCAGCAGCGAGTTGAGCTTGGTGACGAGCTTCGATTCGACGACCTCCGCGCGCGCGGGTCGAAGCTGCGGCACGCCCATTGCGGCGGCGGCGGCGAACCACGCGATCAGCAATCCGACACCGCCCATGAGCACTGCGCCAAGCAAACGATCGGTCTGCGCGACTCCGCGGCCGTGACGCACGCGCCCGTGCAGTCGCGCGCCGAGATCCTGCATCGCCATCGCGCCGAGCAGCGTGATCGCGAGCCCCACGCCGAGCCCGATCACGGGTGCCCACGCCGCTGCCGTGGCGTCGGCACTCGTTCGCTCCATCAGCAGCTTCACGAATCGCGTGCCGACGATCCCGCCCAAGGCGAGGCCCGCGAGCGATGCTGCGCCGACGATGAATCCCTGCACGTAGCCGATCGCGGCGAGCGACAGGACGACGACGAGGATGAGCAGATCGAGCGAGTTCACGACTTCGTGCGACGGTAGCAGGTGCACCGCCGCGCGCGCGAGCGGGGCGACGCCGATTCATGGCGTCGCCCCGCGTCGGCGCGGTCGGGGCGCGCGCTCAGATCTGCTGGCGAGGCAGCTCGCGAGCCGACGCCCACGCGCCCACGCCGAGCAGTCCGATCACCAGGTGCAGGATGTTGTCGGCCATGTTGACGCTGCCGAGGATCCCGAACGGGTCGAACCCGTCGCCGGCGATCAAGCCCCACAGGCCGAGGGCCGTGTAGACCACGCCGAACACGAGCGCGTACCCGCGCGCCCACGCGAGCAGCGCGAACCCGGCGACCAAGCCGAGCACGCCGGTGGCGAGGTGTACGAGGTTGTGCGTGAGGTTCACGTCGAATCCCAGCAGTGATTCGACGGTGTCCTGGTCGGTGGTGGTGAACAGCCCGAGCACGCCGACGATCGTCAGCACGATGCCGAAGATCCGCGCGTACAGCACGGCCGGACTTGCAGTGGTCGTTTCCATGATTGCGTTCCTTTGGAGTCGATGACACGTGGCGCGACGCGCGGGACGAGCGAGCATCGGGCCACCGATCAGGTTGTGCACCGACCGGGACCCGTTAGTCATGCGCGGGTAGGATCAGCACCATGCTGAGCCGTGACGAGATCGACGCCCTGTTCCCCGCCGACCTGCCCGAGGTCGAGTACTGGGAGCAGCACTACCCGCCGCGCGAGCTGGCCGACGGCGCCGAGGTGACGCGCCTGGGCCCGTCTCCCACCGGCTTCATCCACATCGGTGGCATCTACGCGGCGATGATCGACGTGGATCGCTCGCGCCGCACCGACGGTGTCTACGTGCTGCGCATCGAGGACACCGACCGCGCCCGCGAGGTGGAGGGCGCGATCGAGCAGTTCGAGCGAGCCTTCGCCTACTTCGGCGTGTCGCCCGACGAGGACGACGTGCGCCCCGGCGGTTACGGCCCGTACGCACAGTCCGCGCGCGAGCGCATCTATCACTCGTACGCGCGTGAGCTGATGCGCCGCGGCCGCGCCTACCCGTGCTTTGCCACCTCCGAGCAGCTGCAGGAGCAGACGAAGGTGCAGCAGGCGCAGGGCGTCCCCTCCGGCTACTGGGGGAAGTGGGCGATGTGGCGCGACGCCTCGGACGACGACGTGCGCGAGCAGCTCGCCGCGGGCACGCCGTGGGTCGTGCGCTTTCGCGCCCCGGACGACGCGATCGGCTCGCGGGCGCGCTTCGTCGACGAGATCCGCGGGCCGCTCGAGCACGACGCGAACCGCAACGACACGGTGATCCTCAAGAGCTCCGCCACGAGCCCGCGCCTGCCCACGTACCACTTCGCGCACGTGGTGGACGACCATCTCATGCGCATCACGCTCGTGATCCGCGGCGAGGAGTGGATCTCCTCCGTGCCCGTGCACCTGCAGCTGTTCGAGGCGCTCGAGCTGCCGCAGGTGCGCTATGCGCACATCGCTCCGCTCATGAAGCAGATCCCCGGCGGCAAGCGCAAGCTCTCCAAGCGCAAGGATCCGGAGGCGAGCGTCGACTTCTACGTAGGCGAGGGCTTCCCGGCGCCGGCGATGCTGCACTACCTGCGCGGGCTGGCCAACAGCCGCCTTGCGGACATGCCGCTCGAGCGGGCGCTCGCCGAGCCGATCCTGCTCGACGAGTGTGGCGTTGCGGGCCCGCTCGTGGACCTCGCGAAGCTGCGCGACATCAGCGGCGATCACATCGCGACTCTCACGGGCGAGCAGATCGCCGCGGAGCTGCGCACCTGGGCGCTGCGCTTCGACGAGTCGCTGGTGGCGGTGCTCGACGACAATCGCGAGCTGCTGCTGCAGGCGCTGGCGATCGAGCGCGACGGCGTCGACAACCCGCGCAAGGACCTTCGCACGTGGAGCGAGTTTCGCGAGGTGTACGGCTACTTCTTCGATGAGCTGTTCACGCCCGTGGACGGCCCGGCCGACGAGCGCCTCGCGCCGATCGGCCTGGAGCCCGACGCGATCCGCACGTTCGCCGAGGCGTTCCGTGCGGCCTACCAGCCGCTCGCAGACAGCGCCGAGTGGTTCGACCAGCTACGCGCCGTGGCGGCCGAGCACGGCTTCGCCGGGTCGGTGAAGGAGTTCAAGCAGAATCGCGACCAGTTCGTGGGCTCGATCCGCGAGGCCTCGCAGATCGTGCGCGTCGCGCTCACGGGCAGCACCCGCAGCCCGGACCTCGGCCAGGTTGCCGCGGTGCTCGGCGCCGATCGCGTGCTCGCGCGCCTCGACGCGGTCGTGGGCTCGCGCACGACCGCCTGAACGCCGAAGGGCCGCCCGAGGGCGACCCTTCACGTGAGTAGCGGGGGCAGGATTTGAACCTGCGACCTTCAGGTTATGAGCCTCACACCCGCCATCCGAACCTGTCCGAACACGTCCCATCGTAGCGTGGATTTCGGGGTGTGCAATCCGATCCCGATCAGCCCGATCCGGTCGTTTCCGAGGCGCTTGGCTGCAGATTGACTGCGACAGCCTGGGGCCTTCGAGGCCGCGATCAGTTGCGCGGCGCACGCACGTGAACGCCGATCTTGTTCCATGCATCTGCGAGGAACGTCACCTGATCGCTGTCCGAGCCGAATCGCTGTACAGCGGCCTTCAGGGTGGCGCGAGCCGCATCGGTGACACCGATGCGCTTCGGGTTCATATGCGTGGTGAGCGCGTCGTACCAGACGCCGCCCATGCTGTTTCGACCGAAGCGGTCGGCGAACGCGACCATCGGCTGGTTGAGCGTGTCTGCGGCGACGTGCGACCATGCCTGTCCATCAGGCAGATAATCGACCGGCTGCGGCAGCTCCGCCAGCGTCTTGAACTGCGGCTTGGTGAGGTCACGCCAGCCGGGTAGCCCACGCTGCGGGTTCTCGCCCATGATCCAGTCGTCGTCAAAGGCGAACGGCAACGCATCGGCCCACGCTTCGTTCAACGCCTGACGCCACGGCCGTGAGGTCTTCGTGTAGCCAACCTCGTCTTCCCAGACCATGTGCGTGATCTCGTGGGCCATGACGCCCTCGGCATGGGCTGCCGTGACGCGCCGACCGTTCACCACCTCGCCGTTGAGGACGGTGACAGGTATCCGCTCGCCGTCGGCGCTTCGCAGGTCTTGTCCGCCGTAAGCATCGAGGTTGTCGTTCGATGGCCCCGGCCAGGGCGACGGGATGTGAACTGCGAGATTCAGCGGGGTGCCCTCGCCGTCCCAGCCGTTGCGCCCAAACTGCGTCTGCATCCGCGTCAGGAACTCGGCAGACGCATCGCGAGCGGCCGTAGCAGCGTCATCGCGAGCGACCGCACCGGCATCCATCTTCGGAAGGCGCGCAGCGGCGTACGCCTGCTCGATGCGGCGCTGGAACTCCGACCCTTTCGGCGTCGTTTTGCGGATCTCGGCCACAGCATCGAGGTACGGCGTGCCGTCGAACACATTGACGCTCGGTGGGCCGAACTGCAGAGCGGACGTGATCATGCGATGCACGGTAGCCGTGCGGCGGTCGGCGCGGCTACGCCGTGACGGCACGTTTGGCCCACAGCGGTCGGCTTGGCGGGTTCAGTCTGGGGGTCGTTCAAGGTGTTGCCGTGCCGTGCCGATGGGGTACAGTGGAACACGATGGTCGTGGGCGTCCTGCCAGAGCAAGACGAGCGCCCGTGACGGTCTGATACGCACGACGACCCCGATCCTCCGGTCAAGAAGTCACGGGGCCGCCGATTTGGTTTGCTATTGACCTGCTATCGCTGTGCTGCGAGCAGCACGAACGCGATCAGCGTCAGTAGCACACAGATGCGCCAGAACGCATCCATGCTCCACCTCCTTTTGGAGTCGCCCCGACGCCCTGTGCGTACGGGTAGACCAACGTGGGCCTGTTGACCGGCTCCTACTCGGAGGTAGCACCTTCTACGGTAGTCGCGTCGTCGGACTCGGAAGCAGCGAACCGACGAAGCGCACGCCTCACGATCTCCGGCGCTTCCTTGCGTTGCTCCGGCGTCAGCGGCAGCTCGTCGAGCACGGCCCGAACCGCTTGCGCGATGAGGTCGTGGCAGACCTCGCGCGCCCACCAATCCAAATTCGCCAGATGCTTGTCGATGTCCCGCATGATCGCGGCATCGCGCGCTTGGATGGCTCGGAGCATGGGCGCGGCCATCTGCGCCACGACGCGCGCCTTCATGAGCGCGTCTGCTGATTTCGACCCCTCTCTGCCAGCATCTCGTGAGACCAGCTCTGTCGTGTAATTATTGAGCGAGGGCGAGCGAGGATGAGAGTCGATGAGCAGCACGAATGGAGCAGTCGCCGCCCTTGTGGGTGACGGCGTCGCCGTCACCCACAAGGGCGGCGGGTACGATCGGGTGATGGAGAGCATTCCAGACCCGCAGGTGCCACAGGTCGCGAAGCGTCGGTCGTTCACGGTCGAGTACAAGCAGCGGATCCTTCGGCTGTACGACGTGGCGTCGCCGGCGGAGAAGGCTGTGCTGCTGCGCCGCGAGGGGCTGTACACGTCGCATATCTCGCATTGGCGCAAGTCGCTGGCGAAGGCCGCTCAGCGAGGCGAGGCCAAGCGCGGTCGTCCGGCCGCGGACCCGCGCGATGCGCAGATCGCGAAGCTCGAGCGCGAGAACGCGAAGCTTGCTGAGCGGCTCGAGAAAGCTGAGATCGTGATCGACGTCCAAAAAAAACTTGCCGGTCTCTTCGGGGTCGATCCGATGACGGGCGAGAAGCAGTGATCGCCGCCGCTGCCGAGCTCGAACCGGTGATCGGCCAACGCGCTGCGCACGACGCCGTCGGCGCGTCACGTGCGACCGCGCACCGGCGTCGCAGGCCACCGACGCCACGCCCGGCGAAGCCGCGTCGCGCGCCGAAGAGCAAGCTCTCGGACGCCGAGCGCGAGCAGGTGCTGGCGATGCTCGGGTCGGAACGGTTTCTCGACTCCTCACCTGGCGCGATCGTCGCGACGCTCCTCGACGAAGGCACGTATCTCGCGTCCGAGCGCACGATGTATCGGGTGCTCGCCGCCGCGAGCGGCGGCGAGGTGCGCGAGCGCCGCAACCAGCTCATCCACCCGCCGTACGCGCGTCCAGAGCTGGAGGCGACACAGCCGTGCGAGGTGTGGTCGTGGGACATCACCAAGCTCCGTGGGCCGTTCAAGCGCTCGGGGTGGCTGCTGTACTCGATCATCGACATCTACAGCCGCTACACCGTCGGGTGGATGGTCGCCGACCACGAATCCGCAACGCTCGCCGAGCGACTGCTCGCCGACACGATCGTCAAGCACGACATCGCCCCAGGCCAGCTCACCGTGCACGCCGACCGCGGCCCGTCGATGCGATCCAGGACCGTCGCCGAGCTGTTCGTGGACCTTGGCGTCGACAAGACCCACAACCGGCCCTACACCAGCTCCGACAACCCCTACTCCGAAGCGCAATACCGAACGCTCAAGTACCGACCCGACTTCCCGAATCGCTTCGAGTCGATAGAGCACGCAGAAGCCTGGTGTCGCGAGTTCTTCGACTGGTACAACAACCACCACCGCCACTCCGGCATCCAGATGCTGACACCCGCCGACGTGCACTTCGGACTCGGCCAGCAACGCCTCGACGCGCGCCACGCCGTGATGCTCGACGCAGCCCGTCGCCACCCCGACCGATTCACCCGACCACCCCAGCGTCGGGCATTGCCCGACGCCGTCTACATCAACCCACCACTCACTGAATAACCAACCCCACTGGTCTCACGCGAGTTGACAGGTACCG
>JBDHZF010000120.1:0-7273 GCA_039811765.1 Thermoleophilia bacterium
GGGATTCAACTCTCATGGAGGAGATCCCGAAATGTCGTCAGCAGTATCCGGCCGCAGCGCCGCAATCGTCGCCGAAGCATTCAATACCGTGGCCGACGCCGTTGGGAGCGTCGTCGGCAACCAGATCCGCGCCGTGGGTCGGGGCGCGTCCGCATACGTGGACGAGGCCGTGCAAACCCAAGGCCGCGTGATCGGACGAACCGCCACGAGCTACGTGAACGGCGCGCATTCGATCGCGAATTCCGTGGTCGGTTTCGACCAGGCCGTGCGAGCGAGCCAGCACGCAACGCGAACATCGGTGGCGTCCGCGCTCGACGATTCGTCTGTCGATCCGATCCAGCGACTCGTCAACGGCGGGATCGCGTTCGCCACGGGGCACGTCGCCGAGCTGGTACAAAGTCATGTGGCCGGAGCTCGGCTGATCGGATCGATCGGCGCGTTCGGGGTCGAGCATCAGGCGGCTGGCGTGCAGAACCTCGTCGACGTCGCCAGCGCGCCCGGACGCGCCGGCTGGCGCGCGCTCACGAGCTACTTAGGCTTCGGTAGCTGAGATCGCGCTGAGCGTCGCGCGCGTGCGCACGTGCGTGAAGATCCCGGCACCCGCGGCAAAGCCTGCCCGCGGGTGCCGGGTTGCGTTTCACCGGTCGTTTCGACGCCACGAACGCGAACGCATGTTCGACTGGTGTGTCCGGCCGTGGCGATAGAGTCAGGGTTCGTGGGAGGTGGCGCGCATGGCGGCAGCGAAAAAATCGTGGTTCGGAGCACACGGCGACTGCGTGCGATTCATCGACCTGTTCGCTGGAATCGGAGGCATACGCCTGCCATTCGACGAGCTCGGTTACGAGTGCGTGTTCTCGTCGGAGTGGGACGACGCCGCGTGCACCTCGTATGAAGCGATGTACGGCGAGCGTCCACACGGCGACATCACGACCATCGACGCCGAGCAGATCCCCGAGCATGAACTGCTGCTCGCTGGTTTTCCATGCCAAGCGTTCTCGATCATGGGCAAGCGGCAAGGCTTCGCCGACACGCGCGGAACGCTCTTCTTCGAGATCGAGCGCATCCTTCGCCATCACCGTCCGAACATGCTGCTTCTGGAGAACGTGAAACAGCTGCGCACGCACGACGGTGGACGAACGCTCCAGGTCATCCTCGACACGCTCGCGGACATCGGGTACTCGGTCCAGTGGCGAGTGTTGAATGCGCTCGATTTCGGGTTGCCGCAAAAGCGCGAACGCATCATCATCGTCGGTTTCCTCGATGAAACGGCCATGGAGGAGTTCGAGTGGCCGGAGGGGGGCGACGAGTACGACCTCGGCAGCATCCTCGAGGCCGACCATGTGGTCGACGAGTCGCTGTTCGTGTCCGAGCACATCGCTCGTCGACGCGCGGCGTCGGTCGCGCACAAAGACGTGTTCTATCCGAGCATCTGGCATGAGAACAAGTCAGGAAACATCAGCGTGCTCGACTACTCGTGCGCGCTGCGCACCGGTGCGTCCTACAACTACTTGCTGGTCAACGGGCGTCGACGTCCAAGCTCGCGTGAATTGTTCCGTTTGCAGGGATTTCCGGATCATTATCCGATCGTCGTGTCGCACTCGGAGGTGCGCCGGCAAACCGGCAACTCGGTTCCCGTGAACATGATCCGCGCGGTCGCGCAGCAGATGCACGCAGCGGTCGCGCAGCGATCCATGGCGGTCACTGCATGAGCGACGGCGATCGGCCGCGTCTGCGCGACAGCGCGCGTCGATTCCACGAGCTGTACCCGATCGGGGAGATCCCCGACGAGATCGTCCACAGGTTCGCGCGGCACCTGACGTGCCTGCGCGCGATTGGTCGCAAGGACATCGGCGGCGACGATTGGGGCGACGCGTTCGCGTACGCGATCTCCGGCACGCATCTCGCCAGCCCGCTGGGCGTAGTCGACGTCGCGAAGGGCGACGAGGCGTGGAGCACGAAGACGGTAAAATCCACTCGACCACACGATGTCGCCAGCGTGCGGCTGATCTCGGGGCGCAACTCGCCGAACTACTCGATGGGCATCACCGATCCTCACGCGGACATCGCCGCGACGGGGCGAGCCGTGCTGGCCATCTGGAACGAGCGCGTCAACATCGCGCTGGACCAGTACAAGCGCCTGCGCACGGTCGTGCTCGTGCGCAACGCCGAGCGGCTCGAGTACACGGTGTTCGAGGAACCAACGGAGCGATTCGACGCGAACGAGTTCGTCTGGAGCAAGAACACGAACGGGAACTTCGTCGGACATCACATAGGCGATCCCGAAGGCGCGCCGAGGTTCACATGGCAGCCGCACGGATCGCAATTCACGATCCACGCGACTGTGCCGCCCGAAGCGAGACGATTCACGATCGCCGAACCGTCCGTCATGAGCCGCGAGGACGTGCTGAGCACGATCGGGTATGCCGATTCGTGGGTGAGCATTCGGGATGGAAGATAATCAAGGTCTTGTCCTCGTTTCCGAGGCGAAGTCCCTGCAAAGCCGCACCGGGGTTATTCTTGTAATCCCGCATCGCGCATCAGCGCGTCGCCAGCGGTGATGGGCTCACCTGTATGCGTAGCGTACCGGAGCGGAGGAGGGGCGAGCCCCCGACGAGTAGCCTTGCCGTGTGGGAACGCCGGAACAGCCGACTACCGCGCTCGTCGTCGGAGCGAGTGGGATGCTGGCCGAGTGCGTCCGTTGGTGCTCGGAGCGGTACGACCGAGTCGTGGCTACGTGCCACACCGAGGCATCTGCTGCGAAGCTCGGCGCGCTGGCACCGAACGTCGTCCCCGTCCGAGCTGATTGGTCCGACCCCGACGAGTGGTGGAGGGCGGTCAGCGACGCAGTCGGTGGCACGCCGGTCGCGCTCGCGGTGATCTGGATGCACTCCACAGCTGGCGAGCTGTACCAGCGAGTCCACGACCTCGTACCGGACGAAGGCGTGCTCGTCCGCATCCGTGGTCATGCCACGGCGAAGCCCGGCGAGGGCGAGCTTGCGTCGTGGATTGACGCAGCCGCCGACGCGAGCGTGCTGCCCGTTCCGAACGAGCGCCATGTGGTACTCGGGTGGCATCGGGAGAACGGCGGCCAGTGGCTCGCGTCCGACGAGATCGGAAGCGGGTCGTCCAGCTCGTGGGCCGCTGGCTGGCGGATGCGACAGAGCCACCGGTCGCGTGGGTCGGCTCGGTGCGCCCGTGGGAGAGCCGTCCGCCCGGTTGGAGCTAGTTGGTCAGCGGGCCGACGTAGAGCATCGTCGTGTACGGCCAGACGATGATGCCGTCCTCGGCGTGCTCGTCAAAGAGCGAGCGCAGCGCGGTGACGAGCGCATCGTGGTCGGGGTGCCCCGCTTTCGGAGCGTAGGAGGAACTCATCACTCGCCCGAGTACGCCGTCCCAGTCAAATCGCTGTTGGTGCGGGAAGCGGTGTTGCTCCGGCTCGTGGCCGAAAAACTCGATGATCTCGGCATCGCCGGACTTCTCGTGCCGGACCTGCGAGAACTCGGGTACGCGCTCCTCAAGGAGCCGTTCGTAGCTCGCCAGAAACGCCGACGTGCCAAATGCCTTTGCGTTCCAGACGAGCGCGACCTTGCCACCCGGTCGGAGCACGCGCAGGAACTCCTCGCGTGCGCGGGCGTGGTCAAACCAGTGGAACGCCTGCCCCGCCGTGATCGCGTCCACCGACTGGTCAGGCAGGCCAGTCACTTCTGCGCTGCCGACGACGATGCGCACGTTGTCGTGGCCGCCGAGGTAGTCGCGGGCCGCTGTGAGCATGTCCTCGTTGGGGTCAACGGCGAGCACGTCCGCGCCCGTGTGGACGAGCGGCAGCGTGAGCAGGCCGGTGCCAGCGCCGATGTCAGCGACCGTCACACCGGGAGCCAGTGACAGCTCGGACGAGAGCTGGTCCGTGGCTGCGACTGGATAGTCGGGGCGATAGCGGACATAGTCGGCAACGCGGCTGGTGAATCGGTCAGAGCTGGTCAAAGTCATGGATTGATCCTACCTGCGCCCGAGCACGTCAGAGCACGCATCCAGCACGGAGGCCGCGAGCGGAGCGACTGCGTGTGGGTTGTAGCTCGTTGTTGCAAGCTCGGACGTAAGCCGAGGAGAGAGCGGAGGCCGGAGCCCGTAACCCGTCAGCGTCAGGTATCCGGCGAGTGCTTTCGCGTCAGGGAGCGAGATCGTTCCGACAGCGGCGCGGCGCACTATCTCCGCTTTCGCTTCGTCGTCGGTGAGGCCCGACCACGGGTGAAATCGCTCACTCCATCCTGCGGCGTAGTCGGCGTTCGTCAGCCACTCGCGTAACGCCGGTCGTTCACCCTCGCCTTCACGCCGGTAGCGGAGCTGCCGTTCAATGCGAATCTGCTCGCCGTACTGGTGCGCGCCGGACTTGCTACCTCGGTCATAGATGCGGGCTTGAACGCCGGCGTCGGACAGGTGGTAGCTGATGCCGGTAGTTCGTCCGGTGCGCCGAGGGAAGTAGATGCGCCGGTCGCACGAGCTGCCGAGGTCGATCAACTCGCTGAGGAGCTGCGGTCCAATGTCACTTTCGATATCGACGGCGATGTCCAGCCGACGGAGGAGAGCTGGACCGTATGGTGCGACATCCTTCTTGCCGCCGACGGTCACCCCGATGCTCGTGAGGAAGTCGCGCGCCTGCGCTTCGGCCCGTCCGAGTGCGGCGAGCGATGCGAGGCCGCCCGCGTTCGGCTGCCAGAGCGAGAGCAACCGTCCCTCGATGAACGTCAGCGCGTCGGCTGGCTTGTGGGGGTGGAGGAGGCCGACGTGGATGCCGTGAATCGGCTTTGCGGTTCGCCGCCCTCCGCGTTGCCGGACGAACTTCGGCGTCGGTTCGTTGCCGCCGACGAACGCCTCCAACACGTCCCATTCAAGTTGAGTCGCGGCGGTGGTGCGGTAGGCGAAGCTGAAGGTATCGATGCCTGCGCGGATGCGGATGGTGTGACCGCCTGCACGCTCGGGAAGTTGGACGGTATGCCATGCGGCCTGGAGGGGTGGGGCGGGTAGTGGAACCTGCCTGTTAGACAGGGCAGGTTCCCACCACTCGGCGAGTTCTCGGGGAAGCTCGTCGCTCACCGTTCGCCCTCGCTCGCTTCAACGAACGCGATGCCGCGCTGCGCGTAGGCATCCAGTTTGTCCAACGCTCGCAAGACGTCACTGGATGCCGGATGGCTCGGGATCGTGCCGATCAGATCGCGCGTGGTGTTGATGGCCGCGACGTACTCGTTCCACTGACTGATCGTCACGCTACGCGACGTGAGGCGGCGAGTTGTGAGCACCGCCATCGCCAGCTCGTACAACTGATCGTGTACGTCGCTGGCGACCTCGTCGGTGCTCCTCGCCGCTTGCCATCGTCGCTTCGCGTCCATCGCGATCAGGAACAGCGGGCGGTAGGCGCGCATCGGCTTGGTCTGTGTGGAATCTCCGTACCACTTTCCGAGCACGGGTCCGGTGGGCCACGGAAGGGTCACGCTCACGGTTTCGCTCCATCCGCGCCAAACGTGATCCGGTCGGCCTTCAACGACCAACCGGGCTTGCCGTCCATTTCGTAGAGGTTGGCCCGGAGCCCGTCGGCGATGACCGGGCCGAGCAACTCGGGCTTGCCGGTGACCTCAGGGGCGACGAGCGATCCGGTCGTAGGTCGGAAGTCCTCGTCCGTGAAGACGACTGCGACTCGCATTCGCACGAGCGGTCGCCCGTCGGCAGACAGCTTCGGTGTGCGGTCGGGAAGTGTTGCCGGTCGCGGCAACGATGCCAGCACCATGCGCTGGACTTGCATGTTCATTTCACTCATTGTGATTTCTCCTTGTTGTAGCGGCCTTGCGGCCTACTTCAACGGTAGGGAGAAATCAGAGTGCACACGCGGGTTTTCGCATGAACCGAGCGCGCCTTTACACACTCGGAACATTTGGGCGGGCTACTGCACGCGGAACGCGTTGATCGCGGTCTGCGAGCGTCGGTTGGAGGAGAAGGCGTAGTGCGTCCTCGTCGTGTCCACGCTTGCGTGACCGAGCAGGTCAGCGACTGCATCCAGCTCAATGCCGATCTGCAGGAGCGTGGTCGCCATCGTTCGCCGGAGCGTGTGCGGCGTGATCTCCGAGCGGTTGGGCGCAAGCTGCCCCGACGGGTAGCGACGCGGCGGCTTCAACATGACCTCGGCCTTGGCTGCGCGGCGTTTGAGCGAACGCCAGAGCTCGTGGTCGGGCAGCGGTGTTCCGTTCCGGGTCAGCAGGACGTGCGCCGTCGTCTGCCGAGAGAGCGCGGCGGCGAGCTTGGTGTTGGCCTCGGCCATACGGAGCTGGGTGCTGCGCCAGCGTTCCAGCTCGGGCGCGAGCGCATCGTGCATTGGGATCGTCCGGTGCTTGTCACCCTTGCCGAGCACGTGGATAAGCCTGTGCTGAAAATCTACGTCGCGCCACTTGAGCGCCTGCAACTCTCCGGCGCGACAGCCCGTGTACGCGAGCAGCCACGTTTGGATGTGGTCGCGCGGGTTGGTGATCGTGTGCAGCAGGTCGTATAGCTCGTCGTTGGTGAGGATGTTCTGCCGTTCGTGGACGACCTTGGGCCGGATGACGTCTCGTGCTGGATTCGGTGGAGCGGATTCGTCGTGGTACGCGAGCCATTCGTAGAAGCTCGTGATCGCCGCGAGGTGCGCCTTCACCGACGACGATGCGAGCGTCGGCGTGCGCGTGTGCTGCAGATACCGCGCATAGAGGCGAACCTGCCGGCGCGTTACGTCGTAGAGGCCCATCCCGTCCAGCCACGTCGCGAACTGCCGCATGTGCGCCGAGTACGCCTTCTGGGTTCTCGCGCTGTGCTTCGTCCACATGGCGAAGGAGTCGACCAACCGGTCCGGCGAGCTGGACCGCATCTTCTGCAGGTACGCCTCGTCCACGAGCGACAACGCCCGCTCGCCGCGTGGGATCCCGGCCTTGGCGTGGACGGCTTCCACGATCACATCAAAGAACTCCGGCGAGATGCCGTTGGCCTGGGCGTGCGCCAGCAGCTCGGCGCGCTTGTCGGGATCGCTGAATGGGTCGTTCGTCATGGTCCCTCGTTTGCAGAACGTCCTATTGCTATCGGCAGAGCGAGCCGATAGCTGAACGAGGGGATGACGAGATAACCGATCTCCGATGCAAGATAATCGGGGTTATCTTCACCGCAAAGAGGGGTTGCGGCCGATGGGAGCGTGGAATGGCCGATATTCGTTTGGGGATCGGCCGGCCGCGGGAAGCATTCGATCGTGCACGCCGCGAGT
>JBDHZF010000121.1:0-7246 GCA_039811765.1 Thermoleophilia bacterium
GGGCGGCAACTCGTTCGATTCGAACGGCGCCGTGGGAGGCCCGCCGATCCGCACGCTCCCGGACCCGGACGGCAACGACGCGGAGCACCCACCAATGGCGCGCATGAGCCGCAGCGACGCGCTCGCGGCAGCGGGCGGCGACCGCGAGCTTCGCCGCACGCTGGTGGCGTGGCCCGAGGCGGGCGTTCGGCTGCGCTGGTTGGCGCAGGAGCAGCGCTGGCGCGCGAGCGTGCGCACGATCGAGGGTGCGCAGACGCTCTTGGTGGTCGAGATCGACGACGCCACTGGCAAGGTCGTGGATCGTCGCTGGCCGGGGAACGCCGCGCTTGTCACCCACCACACCGGGCGCGAAGCGATCGACGCTGCGGTGGCGGATCCGCGAACGCGGCGCAAGGCTCGCGAATGGGGCGGCGTCGAGCAGCTGCGCGCACGCGCGTCGACGCCCGATCGCGGCGTGTGGCAGGTGGACTTCTACGCGCCGAAGCGAACGGACGGCGACCCCGAAGACCCCGTCATTCGCGCGTTCGTGGGCGACATGTCACTCGACGTGTCGGGCGTGTACACCGGCTACGCGATCGCGTGGGAGCTCGCGCGAGGGGACCGAGAGAACTTCGGCGGCGCGTCCAGCAAGCCGCTCGTGTGGATCGCGTTCATGCTCGCGTTCACGATCGCGATGATCGACTGGCGGCGCTGGCGCACGCTCGCGACGGTGGACGTGCTCGTGCTCGGCGTCGGCTTCGGCATCAGCCACGAAGCGTTCCAGCGCGGCGCGATCGAGTGGAGCGTGCCACTTGCGATCCCGCCGTTGCTGTGGCTGTGCGGACGCCTCGCATGGCAATTCGCGCGCGGCGTTCCGCGACGCGAATCAGCGGACGATGCCGCGCCATCGCGCCTGCGGTCGGTGCCCGTTGTCGTGCTCGTCGTGTTGTGCGTGGCGCTTGCCGGGGTGCGCTCGGGGGTCGCGTGGTGGGGCGGCAACGTGATCGACGTGGGCTTTGCGGGCGTGGCCGGCGCGCGCCTGGAACTCGACGGCACGGCGCCGTGGGGCAACATGCCGAACGATATCGTGCACGGCGACACCTACGGCCCGGCGAACTACCTTGCGTACGTGCCCGCGACCGCGTTTGCCGACGATCCGCCGGACACGGTTCGCTCGGGCGAGACGCCGGCGATGCTCACGTCGATCGTGACAGACCTGGGGTGCGCGCTCGTGCTCGCGTGGATTGGCTGGCGCTGGATTTCGCGCCGCGCGGGGGCGCTCCTCGCGCTTGGCTGGCTCGCGTGCCCGTGGACGATCTGGGCGACGAGCGCGGGCACCAACGACGCGCTCGTCGCGCTGCTGCTCGTGCGCGCGCGCGCGACGATGCGCACGCCGTGGCTGCGCGGTGGGATCCTCGGGCTGGCCGCGATGGTGAAGTTCGCGCCCGCGATCGCGTTGCCCGCGCTGCTGCACGCGGGCAGCCGCCGACGTGGGCGACAGGCGGCGCTGACGATCGCCGGCTTCGTGCTCGTCTGCGTGACGCTCGCAGCATGGGCGGTGTGGCGCATCGACGACGGCGTGCTCGACGGACTTTGCACGCTGTGGACGCGAACCGTTGGCTTCCAGCAGTCGCGCGACAGCCCATTCTCGCCGTGGGGGATGTACGGCATGCACGTGTCGCAACGCGTGCTTGAGGCGATCGTGGCGATGGCGGCGCTCCTCGCGTGCGCGCGCCCGCGCGTGCGAGACGCTTGGCAGGTCGCGGCTGGGATCGGGGCGCTGCTGACCGCGTCGCAGCTGGTGGTCGCCCACTGGACGTACCTGTACGTGCCATGGGTCGTGCCGTTCGCGCTGATCGCGCTGGTCGCGCGCCGCGAGCTTCCGGGGCAACCTCGTCCCGATATGCTCGCCAGTCATGAGCAGCGCTGACGCCACCCCCACACTCGGAGCATCGATCCTCGCCGCGGACTGGTCGCGCATGGGCGCCGAGCTCGCCGAGCTCGAGCAGGCCGGGATCGATTACATCCACTGGGACGTGATGGACAACCGCTACGTGCCCAACCTCACGTTCGGGTGGGACATGATCGCCGCGTGCCGCAGCGCCACGAGCGTGCCGTTCGAAGTGCACCTGATGGCGCACGAAACCGAGCAGGACCTTCCCAAGTACGTGGCGGCCGGCTGCCAGCGCGTGATCGTGCAGCCCGAAGCGCACGTGCACGTGCACAAGGCCTTGCAAGTGATTCGCGAGGAAGGCGCGGAGGCGGGCATCGCGCTCAACCCTGGCACCCCCCTCGCGATGGTGGAGGACCTGCTTCCCGACATCACGACGCTCCTGGTGATGACCGTGAACCCTGGTTTTGGCGGTCAACAGTTCATCGAGACGATGCTGCCGAAGATCGAAGCGGCGGCGAAGCTCGTGGCCGAGCGCGCGCCACATGTGACGATCGAGATCGACGGCGGGCTCAAGCCCGGCAACGTGTCGCGCGGCGTGCAAGCCGGCGCCCGCGCGATCGTCTGCGGCAGCGGGCTGTTCGGCCCCGAGGGCAAAGCCGCCGCGATCGCCGCGATGAAGGCTGGCATCGCCGACGGCGCCGCCGTCGCCTGACCCGAGAATTTCGAAAGGCGGCCGCCGCAGGACTGAGGGGGGTGTCCGCGGCGACCGCCTTCGAATGCGGGTGGCGTTCGACCACCGACCCGCTATGTGGGATCGAGGGCAGCTACTCCGCTCGATCCGGATCCGTCACGGCCGCGAAGCCGCACGGATCGTTCGCGCCTGATGCGTGTTGGGGGGGGATACGCGTGGCGCGAAATCATGTGATTCGCCTCGCCTGCGCAACTCGTGTCCCGTTGTCCTCGTCCCACATCCGGTGCTGCGGGGCGGTGCCCTGCAGCGTGCTCACACCATTACTTCGCAATGACTGGCGGTGACGTTGCATGCGGAAACGGCCATCGACTGGCCACGACGCCCCGAACCGGTATCGTGCGTGTTCGGAGGTGCAGATCGCGTGGTGCGCGCATTCGTTTTCTTGTTGGTGATCGCCGTGCTGTCGCTCGTCGCGAGACGGGTCTGGCTCGCGATCCTCGCGCTGCGCGTGGGCGCGATCCCTGATGACGTCGACGTGCCGCAAGTCACGATGGAACCGGATCGCGGCTGGCAAGTCACGCGAACCGTGCGGCACGGCGTCGCCACGATCAACGTCGAGCACCCGCAAGATGGCATCGCGCGAACGTGGACCGTGCACCTGCGCGAGCCGGGCGCCGCGCGCCAGCTCGAGGAATCGATGCATCGCGCCGGCCTGCTCGCGCGCGAGCTGAGCATGACGTGACCACCGCTCGCGGGGGTTTCCGTCGCGGCGACGCGGGAAAGCCAGTACGCTGGCTGCAGCGCAGCGCGCCCCGCCCATGATGCCCCGAAAGGCCCAAGGATCCGTGACCGAACCCGACCTGCAAGTGCTGCTCGACGACGGCGTTGAGGTGTTCAACGCCTGGCGCGCCGAACATCCTGATGCGCGCATCGACCTCGGCGGCTTCGATCTCGCCGGTCGCGATCTGCGCGGGGTCGACTTCGCGCAGGCTCGTCTCACCAAGGCTGATCTGTCCGGGGCGGACCTGTCCAATGCCACGCTCGACGATGCGACCGCGGAGGACGCCAACCTCGCCGGAACGCGCCTGCACGGCGCGTCGCTTCGCCGGGCGCATCTCGTCGGCTGCAGCCTCAAAGGCGCGAACCTCGCCGGCGCGTCGCTGCAGGACGCCGCGCTCCACATGGCCGACCTCTCCAACGCGTACTTGGTCGGCGCGAACCTCGCCGGCGCGGTGATGTCGGGCGCGTGTCTGAACCTCGCGAACGTCGCGCACGCGCAGCTCGACCAAGCGCATCTCAACCACGCGACGATGGCGCACGCCAACCTGTGGGGCGCGAGCGTCCAGTTCGCGCACATGGAAGGCGTCGATCTGTCGCACTCGAACATGGTGGGCGCGTCGCTCGTGGGGTCGAACCTCGACGGCGGGGACCTTTCCGACGCCGATCTCCAAGCCGCCGCGCTTGGCCAAGCCAGCCTGCGAGGCGCGGACGTGCGGCGCGCGTCGTTCGTGGGCGCGGAGCTTGCCGGCAGCGATTTCATCCTCGCGCTCACCGACGGCGCGGACTTCCGTCACGCAGGCACCGAGGGCACGCACTTCGAAGCGCCAGGCATCGAAGACGTCGAGTGGTGAGGGATTGCTTCGCCGCGGCGATAGAATGTCCGACACGTGACGTTCGCCGCACCGCCCGAACCTGAAGACGCCGCTCGACGACTCGCGTCCGAACAGGCCGCGCGCGCCGACAGCGACGCGGCCGCGGACGCGCTCAGGCGACTCGAGGCGATCACCGCCGAAGCGATCATGGACCTCCCCGTCGACGACTTGGTCGGCGCGATCGCCGAACGCATCGTCGACGTGCTCGATGCCGAAGTGGCGATCGTCCAGATCGACGACGAACAACGGCTCACGATCGCTGCGCGACGAGGCGAGCGCGCGGTCACGATCGACCATGGTCGAGGAGGAACGCCGCCGCCGGGCGCCGAATCCACGCGCATGCGCGCCGGCGTTCATCCCGTCTCGTCGGACGCCCCGTCCGTGCTTCGCGACTACGCTCGACACCACGATGGCTCCGTGGCATCGGCGACGGCGCCGCTCAAGATCGGCGCGCGACAGCTCGGCACGGTTCTGATCGCGAAACCGCCCGCACGGCCATTCACGCGGGAGGAAGTTGGCGTGTTGCAGCTTGCTGCGGATCGCATCGCGGTGTCGCTCGATCGAGCATCCTCGCGCGAACGCGAGCGATGGGCGCGACGCGACGCCGAGCAGGCGCATCGACAAGTGGAGCGCCTGTATCGACTCACTACCGAGTTGATCGTGCTGGACGACGAGCGCGCGATCGGCGAACGGTTGCTCGACGAGGTGCTCGGACCATCGGGTGCCGCGACTGGCGCGGTGTACGAGCGCGACGAGCTGACCGCTCGCCTTCGACGCGTCGCGAACCGTGGCGGCCCGCGCGAGGGCTGGCAGCACGCCAACGGAACACACCTCGCGTTGACGGACGAGGGCGCCGCGGCGCGCGCCACGCGAACCGCTCGCGGCGTGGTGCTGCATGCTGACCCAGTGCTCGGCGCCGACGCTCCCCGCGACGCCACGCGCATGGCCGTGCCGCTGCTCACCACCGACGGAACCGCGCGCGGCGCGCTCGTGCTCGGGTTCGACGAGGTGGACGCCCCGATGCCTGATCGCGAGTGGCTGCGCGCCATCGCGGGCCAAGGCGCGCTCGCCTTCGAACGCCGCCGGCTCGCCGCCGAGCGCGCGCGCATGTACGCCGCCGAGCGCGCCGCTCGCGCTCAAGCCGAGGCGCGCGAGCAAGCGGCTCGCATTCTCGACGGCATGGGCGAGGGCATTGTGCTCATCGATCGAAACGGCATCGTGCGGATTTGGAATCCTGCCGCTGCGTCGATCACGGGCATCCCCGCGTCGGCGATCATCGGAAGCGACTTGAACGCGACCCAGCCCCAGCTTGCCGCCGCGTTCGCGCATGCGCCGCTCGACGTCGACCCGCGCAGCCCGTCCAGCCGTGAGGTGCTCGCGGTTCGCATGGACGACGACGAGCTCTGGCTGTCAGCGTCCGCGATGACCACGCGCGATGGCGTGGTCATCGCCTTTCGCGACGTCACCGAGACGCACGCTGTCGAGCGCCTGCGCAGCGAGCTCGTGGCGACCGTCTCCCACGAACTGCGCACGCCGATCGCTGGCGTGCTTGGCGCAGTGAAGACGCTGCGAGACGATCAGATCGAGCTCGGTGCGCAGACTCGGGCGGAGCTGCTGGCGATGATCGACGATCAAGCCGAGCGGCTCGCGTCGATCGTCGAGGACATGCTGCAAGTGAATCGCCTCGACAACGGAACTGAGCCGGTGCGAGCGGAGCTCGTCGATCTCGAGGACGTGGCGAGGGTAGCGATCGAGACGCATCGCCGTCGCGGCGTCGATGTCGCCGCGGACGGCGCCGCCGACACAAAATGCCTGGTGCTCGGCGATCGGGTGCGGATCGGGCAGGTGCTCGACAACTTGATCGACAACGCGGCCGCGTATGCCGATGGCTCGCGCGTGCTCGTGCGCGTCGCGCGCGACGCCGCCGACGCCACGATCACCGTGCGCGACTTCGGACCGGGCATTCCGCCGAACGAGCGCTCGCGCATCTTCGAGAAGTTCTATCGCCTCGACCCAGACATGCGTCGCGATCGCGGCGGCAACGGACTCGGGCTCTACATCTGCCGCCGCATCGTCGAACGCATGGGCGGTTCCATCCACTTGGACGAAAATGTCGTCGACGGCGCGGCGTTCGTCGTTTGCTTGCCTGCGCACGACGAGTTCGAGGACGAGCGCCCGTGAGGGAGCACTTCCGCAGCGTTCGAGGTCGGCTGGTAGTCGGTGCGGCAGCGTTCTTCGCCGCGTTCACGATCGCGATCGCGCTGCTCGTGAACGCGCAACGCGCGGTGCTCGACGCAAGCCACGACGCCACGCGCACCACGCGCGTGCTCGCGACGAGCGCGTCGCTCGAGAAGGCGGTTGTGGACATGGAGACGGGTCAGCGCGGTTTGGCGCTCACCGGCGAAGAACGATTCCTCCAACCCTGGATCGAGGGCCGGAAGTCAGTGAAGCGTTTGGGCCGCGATCTGCAGCAACAGGTGCGCGGGCAGCTGGGCGAGCAGCGAGTGCGCGAGCTTCGGGATTCGATCGATGCGTACGTGCGCGAGTATTCGGCCCCATTCGTGGCGCGCGTTCGGGTGGGCGCCACGCGCCGCTGGTTGCGCGAGACGATGCCCATGGGCAAGGCGCGCATGGACGAGATCCGCTCCGAGTTCGAATCCTTCCGCGCTGTGCGCATCGAACGCGTCGAGCGAGACGAAGCCGCCGCCGATCGGCTCAGCCACCGATCGCGAGCCCTCGCGTTCACGATCTGGGGCGTGCTTGCGATCATGCTCGCGATCCTCGTGTACCTCTTCACGCGAACCGTCGTTCGACCGATCGCTCGCGTGCGCGACGGCGTCGAGCTCGTCGCATCCGGCAAGCTGGACGCGCGCGTGGACGGCGGCGCGCTGCCAGAAACGATCGCGCTAGTGACTGTTCAGGTGGGTTGAGCAGGACTGGGAGTCTGGGACTCGAAGACCGCAGGTGTGGACTCCCGCGACCGTCGTATTGCTGAGCTTGAAGCCCGTGTTGAGCAGTTGATGCTCGTTG
>JBDHZF010000122.1:0-7234 GCA_039811765.1 Thermoleophilia bacterium
GCCCTTGCCCTGCGCCACCTGACCGGCCAACCCGCCCTCGTCCAGCCATGCCTCGCTCGTGGTCGGACCCGGGCAGATCGACATCGAGCGGATCCCGTCGCCCGCGTACGTGTCCGCCACGAGCCGCGCAAGCGATTGCACCGCGGCCTTCGTCACCGAGTAGTTCGCCATGCCCACGCTCGGACGCTTGCCCGCGGTGCTCGACACGTGCACGATCGCGCCGCTGCGCCGCTCGCGCATGCTCGGCAGCACGGCACGCGTCATCCGCACGTAGCTCATCACGTTGAGCTGCCACAGCTCGTCCCACTGCTCGTCGCTCACCTGGTCGAACGTCGCTTGATAGGCGAGCCCGACGTTGTTGACGAGCACGTCCACCGGACCGAGCGAATCTTCGACCTCGCCCACCACGCGCGCCGGCACGTCGGCCTCGGACAAGTCCCCGGTGATCGCCGCGACCTTCCCGGGCGCCCGCGCCGACTGCCCGGCCTCCGCAACTTCGCGCCCGGCGGCTTCGAGCTCCTCGCGACCGCGCGCGACGATCGCCACGTGCGCGCCCTCGGCCGCGAACATGCGCGCCGCCGCGAGCCCGATGCCCTTGCTCCCACCCGTGACCAGCACGACCTGGCCTGCCAGCTTCAAATCCATGCTCGCGATCCTATGGGACCGGGTACCACCCGACCATGCCCCCGTCCGACATCTACCTCGTGCGTCACGCGCAGAGCGAGTGGAACGCCGCTGGGCTGTGGCAGGGCCAAGCCGATCCGCCGCTGTCCGTCCAGGGGATCGAGCAGGCAGCCGAGCTGGCGCGACGGTTCCCCGCGGTCGACGTCACGCACGTCGTGACCAGCGACCTGCGCCGCGCCCGCGCGACCGCGCAGCCGCTTGCGTCGAGCTTGGGCGCGCCGCTCACGGTGGACCCCGACCTGCGCGAGATCGACGTGGGTTCGTGGTCGGGCCGCACGCGCGACGAGATCGAGGCGAACGACCCGGGATCGCTCGACCTGTACTTCCGAGGGCGCGAGGGGTGGACGGGCGGCGAGACGTACGCCGAGCATTCGGCGCGCAGCGCTCGCGCTGCGGCGACGCTGGCATCGCTGGAGACGGATGAAGCGGTGGTGGCTATCTCGCACGGCGGCACGATCCGCGCGCTCGTCCTCGCCCTGCTCGAACTCCCGGCCGAGCACCGAACGAAGCTCTCGGGCATCCGGTTCACGTCGATCACGCAGCTCGCGCGCGGACCGCACGGTTGGCGACTCGTCTCGTTCAACGCCGAGATGCCACCGACCCCGCGCACCGCCTGAACGAACTGCACCATGGACACCATGGATTCAGGCGGTGCGAAGCGCGCGCCCCGCGAAGAAACAGCACCCCCCGGCGAGCCTGGGGCGCTCGCCGAGGGGTACGGATGTGCCATGTCGCGCGCGGCTGCGACGGGGTCTCGCGTGACGGTCGCGCCACTGCGCGCTCTGGGCATCGGATCACGCTCGATCGTGGTGGAGCTTCGAGCGTGAATGCGTGGTGCTCAGACCAAGCGGGTCAGGCCGCGCACTGCTTGACGCTCTGGCGCGGGTTGCTCTGCGTCACCTTGCCGTCGTCGTCCTTGTCGTTGTCGAACGGGTTCAGGTCGGGGAGCTTGATCGATCCCGAGCCGCCGCCGGTGAAGCTCACGCCCTTGGCGCCGGTGGCCGCGTCGGTCACGCCTGTGGTGGCGCCGTAGATCGCGCCGCCGACACCGCCGATCGCCGCACCCCACAGGGCACCCGGCAGCGCGCCGATGCCGCCGAACAGCAGGCCTGCGCCGGTTCCGACCGCCGCGCCGCTGACCGCGCCCATCGTGAAGCCCTTCTTGATGCGGCCCCACACGCTGGTCTCGTTGTCGATCGAGTACTTGGCGTACTTGCCGCCAGCGACCGTCTTGAGCACGCCGTTGGCGATGCCGGTGACGAAGCCACCGATCGCGCCGGCGGCAGCGCCGCCGACCGGACCGAGCGGAGACACCGTGCCGACCACCGCGCCGCCGGCAGCGCCGGCCATCGCGCCCTTCATGCCGTCGCCGACCGCCGAGGCGACCTTCGGATGGCGGATCAGCGCGGAGCCTGCGCCAACCGCCGCTCCAATGCCCGCGCCGAGGCCGATGCCGATGCCTGTGGGCATCGCGATGACCGCGCCGGTTGCAGCGCCGATCGCGGCGTTGCGAAGGACGGATCCTGCGAAGCTGGAGTAGCCGTCGTTGGTGAGCGAACCGCTCGACGTCTGCTTGGTGTCGCCGCCTGCCGCGGAAACCGAACCTGCGTCGTAGTTTGCTCGAACGATGATCTGCGAGACCGTTGTCATTGTCACCCTCCCGAGGTGCCGTGCTGGGGGAGCCAGTTTCCGGCGGGGGTGCCGAACACTGACGTCACCGGTCTTTCGCTTGGCCGCTTCTGCCCGTTGCAGAAGAGGACACGAGTTGGCCTTCGACGGCCACGCCACGGCCGCATTCGATGTGTGTTTTTCCCTGCAAATGAATCATTTTTGCAAGGACGGGCTACGAGATGGGCATTTCTGATTGCAGTGAAACGACGGGCTGTGGCCACCGTGGGCCACTCGTTTCGAGGCCGCCGGTGGCCGCCTCTGACCCCCGCTGGCCGCCCTCAGCGTGTCGCGTTGATCGAATCGATCGCCGCTTCGTAGCGTCGTTGGGCGTCCTGGTAGCGACCGGCTTGGAAGCGAATCGCTTTCGCGTTGCGCGCGGAGAGCTTCGATACCAGCGCCAGCGACGCGCGCATGTCGCGCACCGCGAGCAGGATCTCGTCATGCTCGTCTTGCCACGCCCGGGGCGGCTCGAGCTGCTCGTAGCCCGCGATCAGCTCGTCGAGCGCGGTAAGACGTGGCTTGGCTTTCGCAGGCGTGGCCGGCAACTTCCCGTCGAGCGTTCGAAACACCGCCGCCGCCTGCGACTGCAACGCGTCGGCTTGCTCGATGTAGGCGCGCTTGGAGAGTCGGCCATCGCCGCCGCCCGAATCACTGCTGCAACCTGCCGCGAGAACAACGATGCCGGCGGCCACGATCACGATGGTGAGCATGCGTCGCATGCCTCGCAACATAGCAACGGGGGAGCCGTGTGGCGCGGCTCCCCCGTTGCGAGGTTCCAGATTCAGACGTTGTGCGTTGCGCCCGGTTGCGTCAGCCGTTCGATTGAGTGCACTCGGGAGACCATCGATGTCGCCGCAGTGCACTCAATCAAGATTCGCGCGCACACGTGCGCGCGCGCGACGGCGCTTCGCCAGGCACGACAGCGAGGTGCACCAGAGCGACAGTTGCCTGTCGCCTCAGTGCACCTCGGCCGGGCAGGGCGATGACAATCAGCTCGTGGCGACAGTGGGAAGCGCGCCCGACTGGAGCCCGCTCAACCCGCTCAACCCGCTCAGGTACGCGGCGAGGTTGGTGGAAGACGCTGCTGGCGTGGCGGCGGCTGCGGCGGCTGCCGCGGCCGAGGACACCGGCGCCACACCGAACACGGGTGCGCTGTTCGGAATCGACGTGCCTGCCGTCACCGAGCCGCTCGTGCCCGAACCGGACGCCGCCTTCTTGACGATCTTGCCCGTGCCGACTTGGCGCACGTTGCCCTGCTTGTCGATCCAGGTCTTCGCTTTCGGGAACTTCGCCTTCGTCGCGGTCGCGGGTTTCTTGGTGGCGGCGGCAGGCGCCTTCGTGCCCGCGGCGACCGTGCCGATCGTGGCCGAACCAGTCCGCACGACCGGCTGCGCGACGGCAGACGGCTGCGCGACCGCGACAGGCTGCGTGGCCACCGTGGGTTGCGCGACGGCGCCCTGCAGCTGCGTTGCCTGCGCGGGTAGCGACATCATCGATGATCCGTAGCCGTACGGCGAGGTTGCGTACGGCATGGTCGCAACTGGCGATCCGTACCCATATGAATACGGGTTCACCATGCTGGCGCCATAGCCGCCGGCATATCCAGTCGGGATCACCGGCACCATGCCAGTGGATCCGACGCCCGTGCCGCCAACAGCTACGTACCCCGGGTACGCGGTGTAGCCGTTGTACTGCGCATACTCGATGCCGGGATTGCGGCGTCGATGGTCGACCAGCAAGCCAACGCCCGCGCCAACGGCCGCGCCAAGCCATACCGGAACGAACGGCATCACTGCGCCAGCGGCCGCGCCGATCGCCGCACCGGTGAGCGCAGCCTTCGCGGTGGGGTTTCCTTTCGCCTTGTCCATGACCCACGGGAGCGCGGCCGTGGCAACGCCGAGCGCGCCGCCGATGCCGGCGATTCGCGCCAACCCACCGAGCGACGCGACCTTGCCGATGATCGGCAGCGCCACCTTGCCGAGCAACGACACGCCGCCCAGCACGCCGGCGACTGCGGCGCCAATTCCGCCGTTGCGCAGCGCGGTCTTGAAATCGAAGCTGCTGCCCGGCACGCTCGTGACCTCGGTGCGCGAGGTCTCGGTGATCACCGTCTTCGGCTCGGTGCCGGTGAGGCGCTGCCACCATGTGGCCTGCTGCGGGTTGGTTGCGATGGTGACGGACATGTCGACCCTCCCAGGTCAGCTCCGGCGCCGGCCCTCCAGCCGGCGACGCTGCAACTGTCACCGGTTCATCCGATCCAGCAGCCGTCCACCGAGCAGTTTTCGCAGGTCGTTGGCCGGCGAGGGCCACCGCTATGCCGAAGGCGGCCGCGCCCACTGTCGACGCGATCCCGACGCGACGGGTTCAGGTCGTCCAGTTGGACAACACCGTGTACGTCATGAAGCCGCCGACCGTTTCGGTGATCGAGGTCGGGTCGATGCTCGTGGGCATCACGCCGCCGGTCGCTGGCACGGTGCCCCAGCGCGGAACCGACGCCGATGGGAACACTGGCGTGGTCTGATACACGGCCGTCGCGCTCACCGTTGCAGTTCCCACCGTTGTGGCGAAATAGTAGGTGCCAGGAGTGAGCGTCACCGGCAACGACGTCGTCACGGTCATGATTCCCGCCACGGTGCTCTGGTTGCCGCTCGTCCACAGCCGTGTCCCATTCGAACTGAAGATCCCGAGCTGGATATTGTTCGTGCCTGCAGCGAACGTCTTCATCGCCACTTGGTTGACGGTGATGGTTCCGGCGATCACGAACGGGAAGACGCGAGCCAAAGTCGCGCTGTGCGTCGTCGTCGAGAGCGACACAACAGGCGTGGACGACGCCGACAAGCCCGGCCATGCGTCCAAGAGCGAGTACTGTTCGATCGTCGCGGCCGGCCCGGTGGCACCGGTCGCACCAGTTGCCCCCGTCGCGCCAGTTGCCCCCGTCGCGCCGGTTGCTCCCGTCGGACCGGGATCGCCTTGCGGGCCTTGGGGTCCTGTTGCTCCTTGCGGACCAGTTGGACCCTGCGGACCTGGATCGCCTTGAGCGCCCGTCGCGCCGATCGAACCTTGCGGACCGGTGAGTCCTTGCGAACCGGTCGCGCCGGTCGCGCCGGTCGCGCCTTGCGGACCGGTCGCGCCTTGCGGACCTTGCGGTCCGATCGCGCCGTCTACGCCGTCAGCGCCGTCGGCACCGTCGTTGCCGGCCGGTCCCTGCGCGCCGGTCGCGCCGATCGGCCCCGCCGCGCCTTGCGCCCCAGTGAGTCCTTGCGCTCCAGTTGCGCCTTGCGCCCCAGTGAGTCCTTGCGATCCAGTCGCGCCTTGCGGACCCGCCGCACCGGTCGCGCCTTGCGGACCGGTGAGACCTTGTGATCCCGTGGCGCCTTGCGGCCCCGCCGCGCCCGTCGCGCCCTGTGGTCCTGTGGCGCCTTGTGGCCCCGTCGCGCCTTGCGGACCAACCGCGCCCGTCGCCCCTTGCGGACCCGTCAGTCCCTGCGGCCCTGTCGCGCCTTGGGGTCCTTGCGGTCCGATCGCTCCATCGATGCCTGCCGGACCTTGGGCTCCTGTTGGCCCTTGTGCTCCGGTCGGTCCTTGCGGGCCGATCGCGCCATCAGCGCCAGCAGGTCCTTGCGATCCGGTCGCGCCAGTCGCCCCGGTCGCGCCAGCAGGCCCTTGTGGTCCAGCCGCGCCATCCGCGCCGTCCGCGCCATCCGCGCCGTCCGCGCCGTCAGTGCCATCAGTGCCATCTGTTCCAGCCGGACCCTGCGGACCGATGGCTCCATCAGCTCCGGATGGTCCTTGCGCGCCAATTGCGCCGGTTGCGCCAGTTGCGCCGGCAATGCCTTGAGGTCCAGCTGCGCCGGTCGCCCCGGTGGCACCAGCCGCGCCCGTCGCGCCGGTTGCGCCAGCAGCCCCAGCCGGTCCTTGTGCTCCAGCAGTTCCGGCCGCGCCGGCGGGCCCCTGCGGACCAGTCGCGCCAGTCGCGCCGATCGGGCCAGCAACGCCTTGCAGCGACAACTGCGCTTGTTTGGAGATCTGCGCGAGCTGCAGAGTGCCCTTCTGGATGTCCGCGGCGGTGATCGACCGGTCCTTGATGTCCCGGCCAGTGATCAGCTTCGCCGCGTACGCGGACCCGCCCCCTGCCACCGAAACGACGGCAGCGATGACAAGCGCATAACGCAGGTGGGTAGAAGGTCGACGAAACCTGATCACGCGGCTGCATCGGGCTGCCGCGACCCCAGCATGAGGCCCACCCAGTGCATCTTCGAACGATTGCAAGATTGACCATGACCTGTATCGCTACGCTGTTCGTCGTTGGGTGCGGATCGTCGTCGAAGGATGCGCCGAAGCTGGACATGAAGAAGGTCGAGACGTATCTGTCGCAGGATGCGTCTGCCCGACTCGATACGACGATTTCCGTGCAATGTCCCAAACACGTCGAACGCGCCAAAGGCAAGCGCTTTGCATGCGTGGCGACGACCATCAACGCGATCCCGATCCCGCTCGAGGCGAAGCAGCGAGACGCGAAGGGAAACGTGACATGGCACATGGACGCCCGCACCACGGACGAGATCGAGACCGACATCGTCGACGGCATCAAGCAGCAGAAGGGGCGCGAGGTGAGCGTGATCTGCCCCGACGTGATCCCCTACGACGACGAGGGCACCTTCACATGCGTCGTCGGCGATCGCAAGGGCAATCTGTCGCAGGTCGTGGTCACGCAGACCGACGATCGAGGCAGCGTCACTTGGACCGCGTAGGGTGACGCGCTGCGTTGGGCGCGGTCGGCCACCATGACACGTTGTACGAGCGGTCGCGTTCGACGAACCCGAGCGATTCGTAGAGCCCTTTGGCGTGATAGTCGGCATCCGCAACGATCACGAGCTGG
>JBDHZF010000123.1:0-7206 GCA_039811765.1 Thermoleophilia bacterium
GCCGATCAGGTGGCTGTCGCGGTGCGCTGCCTGCACGACGCGTTCGACCTCGCCGACTCGGCCGCGCTGCGCGGTCACGCCGAGCCGGTGGAGGGCTGACATGCGACCCCTCAACGTGGCGGTGGTCGGCGCGACCGGCAACGTCGGCACCACGATGCTCGAGGTGCTCGCCGAGCGCGGGATCCCGATCGCCTCGCTTCGCGTGCTGGCGTCCAGCCGCAGCGCGGGGCGCGAGCTCGAGTGCGGCGAGCACACGGCCGTCGTGGAAGATCTCGCCACGGCCGACCCGGCAGGCATCGACGTGGCGCTCTTCTCCGCCGGCGGCGACCGCGCGCTCGAACATGCGCCGCGCTTCGCTGCGGCCGGCGCGATCGTGATCGACAACTCCAGCGCGTTCCGCATGGACGGCGACGTGCCGCTCGTGGTACCCGAGGTGAACGCCGAAGCCCTCGACGACATCCCCCGCGGCATCGTGGCCAACCCCAACTGCTCCACGATCCAGCTCGTGGTGGCGCTGCAACCCCTGCACGAGGCGTTCGGCCTCGAGCGCGTCACCGTCACCACGATGCAGTCCACGTCCGGCACGGGCCAGGGCGCGATGCAGGAGCTCGAGCAGCAGTCGCGCCTGGTCATGGGCATCGCCCCGGCCGAGCCGGAGGTCTACCCCCACCCGATCGCCTTCAACGTGCTGCCCCACTGCGACTCGTTCGCCGACGAGGGCTACACGAAGGAAGAGCTCAAGTTGCGCAACGAGACGCGCAAGATCCTGGGCCTGCCGGACCTGCGCATCAGCGCCACGTGCACGCGCGTGCCGGTGTTCATCGGCCACAGCGAAAGCGTGAACCTCGTCACCCGCGAGCCGGTCGACGTCGTGAAGGCGCAGGCGGTGCTGGCGAGCGCCGCTGGCGTCGAACTGGTCGACGACCCCGCCGAGAACGAGTACCCGATGCCGCGCGACGCGGCAGGTCGCGACGAGGTGCTGGTCGGTCGCGTGCGCACCGATCCGGCGGTGGACGGAGATCGCGGGCTCGCCCTGTTCGTGGTTGCCGACAACTTGCGCAAGGGCGCCGCCACGAACGCGGTGCAGATCCTCGAGGCGCTCGCCGATCGCGGCCGCTGGAGCTGATCGCCCGACCGGAATGGATCAGAGCATGCCGGATTCGCGCGGCGCGTTGGGATCCCTGACGTAGAACTCTCCGCCGCGCAGCTTGCGCCCGGAGGTCTCCCAGGCGGCGGCGCCGTCGAGGATCTCGATCGCCCGATGCGCGTCGACGAGAGCGCGAGCGCTCGCGTCGAGCCCGGCGATCTCGTAGCGTTGTCGAAATGCGAAGATCCCGGTTCCGGACTGCGGATCGACGTCGATCTGCGCGATCCGGTGATCGTCGACGTGGCGATTGTCGGCCACCTGGAACGACACGGGGGTGACGGTCCATTCGTCCGCGCGATCCGTGGCGCGAATGAGCTGCACGGGGGTCGATCCGTAGTAGTCGCCCTCGTACGTCACCACGACGTTGGGGCTGTGCGAGTACTTGTCGTGAGGGTCGAGGCGAACCCGGTTCGGCCCGGCATCCAGCTCGGCGATTCGTGCCTGCACCTGGTCACGCACCGAATCGAACGAGCCATGCCAGGTCTGGGGCGCGCCGACGGGGATCAGGAATCCCGTTCGGTCCATGCCCTTGTCCAACACGCCGTGCTTGTCGGCGAACGCGCGCTCGAAGAACCCTGCGTCGCAGTTGTCGCGATACGACACGGCGCCGAGCGCGCTTGGCACAGGCTTCACGGGTGGGAGCGGTTGCGGCGGAATTGGATGCTGCGGGAGTTCACCGCCGGAGCGGGTCAGGTCCAAGGTTTGCATGACGGCAGGATAGGTGCCCTGAACCGGTTGAGGGAAGGTCGCTGGAGACGCATTGGCCGACGTGGGCCGATTGCAGCCGCCGGGATCCCGCCGACGCAGGATTCCCGGTCGCCAGGCGTCTGATCGTACGTCTCGCTATCGAGCGCATCGGTCCGGGACGCGTCGCGTGCGTCGTTCGTCCCCCAATGCCGTCGACCACGACGCGGCTGTGTCAGTCGCGGGACCCCGACGCGTCCCGGACCATGATTCGGTCCGCGTCAGAGCGACCCCACGCGGCGGATCGTGAGCCGCACACGCTCGGCGTTCAGCGTCGCGACGTTCGGCTGCGAGAGCCTCAGTCGCACCACGTCGCCCGCATCGGCCTGGGCGAGCGCCGTGAGCGTCTGGTTCGTGCGACCGCCGACGATGCCGCTGCCCGACGGGATGCGCTGCTGGCTGACGATGCTGCCGTCCACCACGACCTGCGCTTCGCGGTACGTGCTGGAGGAGTCGTTCTGCCATGCGATCCACGCGTCGATCGCGTAGACGCCGTCGGAAGGGACGACGATGTCGGTTGGTGCGCCCGCAGCCCAGAAGCCGTCCGTGTCGAACTGCTCCGATGCGAACGCAACCACGGTGCCGTCCGCTTCGTCCGTGGCCACGTCCAGGTCGAGCGCGTCCTGCGTCACCGCCACGTTGGTCGCTGTGACGCCCGCCGCAACGAGCTGGCCCAGGTCGTCGCCCGTTACCGATCCGTCTGCGATCGCCGGTCCAGTGACCGCGTTGGCCGCGAGCTTCGCGCCGGTCACCGCGCCGTCGGCGATGTGGACGGTGGCTATCGAGCCAGCTGCGAGCTTCGCGCTCGTCACCGCGCCCGTGGCGAGCTTCGCGGACGTGATCGCGCCGTCGCCGATCGTGAACTCGGGCACGGCCGGGATCGTCCCCGGCGCGAGATCCGCAGCGGTGATCGCGCCGTCGGCGACCTGCGCCGATCCGATGGCGCCCGCGGCCACGTTCTTGCTCTTCACGGCGTTCTTGGCGAGGTCCGCGCTCGCGATCTGCCCGTCCTTGATGTGCTTGGACAGCACCGCGTTCTTCGCGAGCTGATTGGACGTGATCAGCGCCGTCGCAGCGCCCGCAGGCACGGCGCACGCGAGCACGATCGCGACGATCGCGAGCAGATGGGCGGAGTCGAGACGGCGACGGACAGCGTTCAGCATGCCCGAATCATCGCAGAATCGTCAGCGCACCACGGCGTCGTTGATCTTGCGGCCCACCGGCGTGACGTGCCGCTGGAACTTCAGGTCCGCGCCGTCCACGCCCGCAGCGAGGCCGATCAGCTGGCTCATGTGAAGCGTCGGCATCTCGAAGCTCGTGCCCGCCTGCTTCTCCGCCTTGCCCTGCCACGCGTCGAGCGAGAGGTGGCACAGCGGGCACGGCGTGACGATGCAGTCCGCGCCGCGCTCCTTCGCCTGGCTGAGCGGTTGCGTCACCTCGTTGAGCGCGACGCTCTCGCGGGCGAGCACGATCGGGAAGCCGCAGCACTTGAGCTTGGCCGGGTAGTCGATCGCCTCGCCGCCGCACGCTTCGATGATGCGCTCGAGGCTCTGCGGGCTGTCCGGATCCTCGAAGCCGAGGATCTTGCTCGGGCGCAGGATCTGGCAGCCGTAGAACGGCGCGACCTTCATGCCGGCGAGTCGACCGCCCGCGACGGTCTTCAGGCGCTCGTAGCGCTCGCCCGTGGTGATCAGCCACAGGAAGTGCTGCACGTCCACGGTGCCCATGTACGGCTCGACGCCCGCCTCGGCGAGGTGCTTGTTCACGCGCTCGCGCACGTCCTCGTCCGCCTGCATGCGCTGATTCGCCTGACGAAGGTTGAGCGTGCAGACGTTGCAGATCGTCATCAGCGTGTCGACGCCCATCTGCTCGGCCTGGCTGAGCACGCGCGCGTTGAGGTGCAGGTAGAAGTCCGGCTTCGCCTCGTGGATGTCGCCAGCGCCGCAGCACGTGGCTTTCGGCATGTCGACGAGTTCCAGATCGAGTTGCGGCGCCAGCGCGCGCGTGGAGCTGTCGAGCTCCTTCGCGCTGAGGCTGGCGAGGCATCCGGCGTAGTAGGCGACCTTCTTCATGGTGTGGCTCACGCGTCCTTGCTGGTAGTTGCTCCGGCGCCCGGCTTGGAGCCATGCGCCGCGATGGTCGCCGCCTGCTGGGCGGCGTAGTTCTCCGGAACCGGGCCGCTGAGCCCGTGATCGCGCTCAAGGCCGCCGTCGGCGACGAATCGCTGCACGACGGTGTCGCCGCCGTAGTAGCTGCCGAGGTCCACCGCGTCCGGCGGCAGCTTGCCGCCGCCGCTGGTGATGTCCTCGCTCACGACCGCGCCGGTCTTCTCGAAGATCTGTTCCGGCGTGAACTGCGTGCGCACGCCCTGCGCGATGTTCGGCGGCAGCGGCACGACGGGTTCTTCGAGATCGCCACCGCGTCGCTCGGCCGTCTCCTCGCGCTCGAGCACGTTCCAGAGCTTGCGAACCTCGCTCAGGCCCTGCACGCGATGGAACGCGCCGTGCCACGGCGGTGGCACCTTGCCCTTCTTGCCGAGCTTGATGCCCATGCCCGCCCAGCCGGGAAGCGCCGCTTCCGGACCGAGCGTGAGCGGGATCAGCGCCGTCTCGGAGAGGTGGCCGTTGTAGAGGATCGCCGAACCAGGCGCCTCGATGCCGAAGCTGCCCGGTGCCGGGCCACGACCCTTCGCCGAGTCGATGAACACCTTGGCGTGCTTGGCGCCCTTGTCGTTCGTCATGCCGTGATCGAACATCGCCGCGCCCAATTTCGCAATGGCATCCCGGGGATCGACGCCCTTCGGGCAGCGTTCGTTGCAGAAGTAGCAGCGCGTGCAGTCCCACACGCCGTGCTTGCCGTTGTACTGCTCGAGGCGCTCGCGGGTGCGCTTGTCGCGCACGTCGCCCACGAAGCGGTAGCCCTTGGCGAGCGCCGCCGGCCCCAGGAACGCCGGGTCGGCTTCCATCGAGTTGCATTCGGAGACGCAGCATCCGCACATGATGCACATCGTTTCCTTGGTGATCTTCTGCTGCTCCTCGGGGGAGACGAGATGCTCGCGTCCGTCCGGTCCGGTGAGCGGCTGGCTCGCGCGCTCGAGCCACGGCGTCATCGCGCGGACCTTCGACCAGAAGTCGCCCATGTCGGTGACCAGGTCGCGCATCACAGGCATGTTGCCCATCGGCGCGATCACCGGCACGCGACCCTTGGCGACGAGTTCCTTCATCGGCGTCTTGCACGCCAGCACCGCGCGACCGTCCATGCGCATGCCGCACGAGCCGCAGATCGCCATGCGGCAGCTCTTTCGATACGCGAGCGTGCCGTCTTGGTGGTTCTTGATCGCGTCGAGGCAATCGAGCAGCGTCGCCTCCTCGAACGTCTCCACCTCGAAGTCGACGAGCTCGCGTGTGAACTCGCCGTTCGCCGTCGGCGTCTGGCGCCAGATCTTCAGCTTGACCAACATCGGTAGTCGTTCCCCCTCAGTAGGTGCGGATCGCGGGCTGGTAGTCGGTGATCGTCACTGGATGCGTGCCCACGTTGATGGTCGCGTCGTCCACGGTGCGCGTGGTGAGCGAGTGCACCAGCCACTTCTCGTCATCGCGGTCCGGGAAGTCGAGTCGCGTGTGGCCGCCTCGGCTCTCGGTGCGCTCGATCGCGCAGCGGGTGAGCACGTCGCCCATCTCGAGCAGGTAGCCCACCTCGAACGCGTACGTGAGGTCGTTGTTGAACACGGTGCCCTTGTCCTGCACCGTCACGCCCTCGTCGAACGTGGCGCGCAGCGACGCGATCTCGTCGCGCGCGGTGGTCATCGAGTCGCCGGTGCGGAACACGCCGCAGTTGGCGTACATCGTCTCCGCCAGCTTCTCGCGCAGCTCGTCCGGACGCGGACCCTTCGCCGCGAGCATCGCGGCGACCTTGCCCTCCGTGCGCGCGATCGACGCGGCCGCGGCCGCGGGATCGGGCTTGGTCTTGCCTTTCACGTCCGCAGCGGCCTTCTCGCCCGAGATGCGACCGAACACGACCGCCTCGAGCAGCGAGTTGCCGCCCAGGCGGTTCGCGCCGTGCACGGAGACGCACGCCGCCTCGCCGGAGGCCCACAGGCCGGGCAGCGGGGAGCGCCCGTCGTTGTCGGTGTGCACGCCGCCCATCTGGTAGTGCGCGCCCGGGCGGACGGGGATCGGCTCGTCGATCGCGTCCACGCCCGCGTAGTCGAGCGCGAGCTCGCGGCTGCCCGGCAGCGCGCGATTGATGTGGTCGGCGCCGAGGTGGGTGAGGTCCAGCAGCACGCAGCCGTCGACGCCGCGCCCCGACATGATCTCCGTCCACTCCGCGCGGCTCACCACGTCGCGCGAGGCGAGCTCCATCGCGTTCGGCGCGTAGTCCTTCATGAAGCGCTCGCCCTTGGCGTTGCGCAGCACGCCGCCCTCGCCGCGGCAGCCCTCGGTGATCAGCACCCCGTTCGCCTTGAGCGTGGTGGGGTGGAACTGCATGAACTCCATGTCCTTGAGCGGCGCGCCGGCGCGGAACGCCATCGCCATGCCGTCGCCCGTGCACGCCCACGCGTTCGTGGTGCCGTGGAACATGCGGCCCATGCCGCCGGTGCAGATCACCGTGGCATTGCCGAGCACCGTGTGGATGCCGCCGCCCCTGATGTCCCAGCTCGAGACGCCGATCACGTCGCCGTTCGCGTCGGTGACGAGATCCAGCGCGAAGAACTCCTCGTACACCTTCACGCCGTGCTTGAGCAGCTGCTCGTACATCACGTGCAACAACACGTGGCCGGTGATGTCGGCGGCGAACGCGGTGCGCGGGCGGCCGGCGGCGCCGAACGGGCGCTGCGCGATGCGGCCGTTGGGCAGGCGGCTGAAGAAGCAGCCCATGTTCTCGAGCTCGAGGATGTCGCCCACCGCCGCCTCGCACATGATGCGCGCGGCGTCTTGGTCGGCGAGGTAGTCCGAGCCCTTCACCGTGTCGTAGGTGTGGCCCTCGGTGGAGTCGTCGCTGACGTTGCCGAGCGCCACGTTGATGCCACCCTCCGCCGCGCCGGAGTGCGAGCGCACCGGGTGCAGCTTGGTGACGACGGCGACGTCGACGCCGCCCCTCGCCGCTTCCACCGCGGCGCGCATGCCGGCAAGGCCGGCGCCGACGATGACGACATCATGGGATGCGATCACTTGGGGGACTCTCCTCGGGTGCTCTGACGTGTCAGTAGTCGACTCGCGCGCGTGCGCATGCAGGTGCGTTCGACGCGCACGCGACGACCTTGCTCGAACCTAGCACGGCCTCGTTTCGTAAGGCCGGCCTTACCTGCGAGCAAG
>JBDHZF010000124.1:0-7105 GCA_039811765.1 Thermoleophilia bacterium
GGCGGACACGTCCACGAAGTAGCGGATCGGCGACACCGCGAAGCCTGTGGAGTCGTCGTCGGCCGCGCTGGCGGCGCCTGCGGCAGTCAGACCGATCGCGAGGATGACAAGCAACGCGATCGTCGGGAAGGCGCGACGTCGTCGTGGGCGATTCGTGTGCCGCATCACAGGTTCGGAACCGCCGTCATCGTGATGTTGGCCGTGGGGCGTGCGTCGCTTCCCAGTCTGCTCGCAAGCGCGGCTCGGAGCAGCAGCGTGGTGCGCGTGCGACCAAACGGCGCGGCCTTGCGTGCCACCTCGACGCCTTTGGCGCCAGTGAAGCCGCGCCACAACGGACCGTTCGAGAGCGAGCCGAGCGTCATGTCGCCCGTCACGGTGAATCCGAATCGGCGATCGCCGTCGCTCACGCTCCACGCCGTCGGCGTGGCGGAGTAGTCGGGCACGTCGACTCCGCCTTGGGCGTCGCGCATCGCCGGGGTGCGATCCGAGGACACGACCAGTTTCAGGCCGGACGCGGACGTGGTGTAGGCGTCCCATTGCACCGACCCGTCCACCCGGCCGCTCGTGCCGCTTTCGAACGCGCCGTTGAGCGGGTTCGAGATCATTCCGTTCTCGAGCACGCGCTGGTCGACGGTGCCGCCGCTTTCGACGACCGACGGATTCGACGCGGAGTCCGCGGCGTGGACGATCGGCAGCAATGGCGCGCACACGCACGCGACGCAGACCGTCGCGACGGCCAGGTCGAGCATGCGTGAGCGCGCGCGCCGAGGACTCATGTGCGTCCTATCGGCATCCTCGTGGAGCGGCTTTATCCCGCGTCGCGCCGACGAAGGGCTCGGCGACGCAAAACCAACGCGACAATCAACGCGATGACGACGGCGATCCACCATGGAACGATCCACGTTGAAGCGGCGTCCGCGTCGATCGGCTTCGCGTCTTCGCGCGTGACCTTCACGGTCGCCCGCAACAGGTCCGGCGCCGACCGTGCTTGGAAGGTCGCGTGTTCGGTGCGCGACTCGCCGGGCAGCAGAATGCCCGAGCGAAGCGGCATGGACTTGGCCCCAGCGATCGTCGCGTCGACGGTGACGCGCCCGGCGACCACCTCGTGGACGTCGCCGTCGTTGCGAAGGTGCACGGTCCACCCGACTGGACCGCCGCTCCAGCGAACGCGCGCGTCGGGCGTGATCGAGACTCGCAGGTCGCGTTGATAGTCGCCCGCCACCGTGAGCAGCATCGCGACGCTCGTGACGGCGTCGAACTGGAACTGCGCTTGAGCCTCGACCGGTCGCGCCGTGAACACCACCGCGGCGTAGTGACCCCCTGCGCCGGCGTCTGCCGGCACGTCGATCACGACAGTGACTTGGCGTTCGGTTCCGGCCGCAAGCACGAACGACGTCGTCGACGGCCTAAGCCACGCACCCGCGCCGCGGGCGGCGTCTCCGATTGGCACAGGCTCGAGCGCGCGTCCCGCGCCAGGCTCCTCGCGCATGTCTTGAGCAGCGACCTCGAAGCGCGTGTCGACGAGCGTTTGGTTGCGCACGGTGATCGAGGTGAGCGCGACATTGCCGGCCGTCACGTCCACGAACGCGATCGACGGCTCGTAATTGATCGCCTGCTCGGTCGCGCTCGTCGCTGCGAGCGACCCTGCCGGCGACAAGCACGCTGTCGCGAGCGAAGCGGCGAGCGTCAGGACAACGGATGCGCCGACACGACGAGTCCTGCGCGATAGGAACCTTCGACTTGGGTTGCTCCGTCCGGAATCATCGAACGCAGCATGATCGACATCGAGTACGAGCCGGTTCCACCGGAGGTTGCGTACGCTCGATACGAATCGCGCGAGAAGCCTCGCCACTTGCGCGTGCCGCCCGCGCCGCTCCACTTGTCGGTGTCGAGCGCGGTGCCGCCACCGCTCGCCGCGACTTTCACCGAGTAGCCGAAGATGCCTCGGTCGAAGCCTTTCCCGCTCCATGCGCATGGGCACGATCCAGTCGTGTAGTCCGCGAACGAGGATCGAGCGCCCGCGCCGTCCACGGCGTTGCTGCCGCGCATCGCGGGATCTGTGGTCGCGCGGATTCGAACCTCGTACCCCTTTGCCCAATTCGACGACAGCTTCCAGCCGGCGCTCGTCACGTCGTGCGGCTCGCCCGGAATCGACAGGTTCGGGATTCGCACGTTCGTGTCTCCGCTCGTCCATCCAGGGGTGACGGAGGTGGCGACTGGAACGTTCAATTGGATGCGCGTGTCGCTGCTCACGGGCGCGATCGCGCCCGTGGCGAGTGGCGCCATCGTCCATGCGATCACGCCGACGATCGCCGCAAGCAGCGCCATCGAGCACGGATCGAGCCGCAGGAGCGAATGGCGCCGATGAGCGTGGGTGATCGCATCGGGGTTCACGGATGGTCGTATCGGCACTCGTCGACCCGCCCTTGAACAGCGTCATTCGCATGGTGCACTCCTACCCGCCGCGAAACACGTTCGAGCACGAAACGAAGCGGGATTTGGCCGCGTTAGTGATCGCCCACTTCGTCGAACACGGGTTCAAGTTTCAGGAGCTTCGGGCCGATAATTTCAACCATGCCCATTGGACGGCCCAATTCCGAGCGTCGCAACGATCCGCTCCTGCGCTCGGTCAATCGCGCGACCGCGGCCGCGTCCACGATGCTCGAACCGAGTGTCGTGCCCGGCAACGCGGCCGACGCCGCCGTTCGTTTCCTCGGCGCGCGTCGCGCGGATGTGTGGCAGTTCGAGGACCGTCGACCCGTGCTGCTCGCGAGCGCAGGACCGGGCGGCGACGCGCCCGCGAGCCTGCCTGCGGCGCTCATGCGGATCGCGAGATGCGGCTTGGCGGACAGCTTCGCGCCCGACCAGTTGGGGAGCGGCATCGGCGCGGAGTGGCGGCGACTGCTGTTCTCGATCGATTCGTCGCAGCTGAGCGTGCACGCGCTGGTAGTTGGGGAGCGCGTGCTTGGCGCGATCACCGTCGTCACCGAAACGCCACTCGCCGACATCGAGCTGGAAGCGGTCACGATCTTCGCGCAGCAAGTCGCCGCGGCGATGGAGAAAGCCGAGCTTCACAAGGCCGCGACCGACGCGGCGATGTCGATGCGGGTGCAGAACCGCGTGCTTGCCGAGCTCACCGACGAACGGGACGTGCCCTCGCTCCGAGCCGCGGTGGAACAACTCGTCGGCGAGATGATCGGCGAGACAGCCGTCGCGGTGCTTCCGGTGGACTCGACTGGTCGACTGACAGTGCCCATCCTGACGCCGCCGAGCGATGGCACCGTTCGCGTCGCCACCGAACCCGAGGCCGATCTTCTTGGCGCGGCGCTCGAAGGCAACGCGCCCGTTCGCTTGCAGCTTCCGTCGCTGCGAGCGTGCGCTGCTCTGGGTCTTGGCTCGCTCGCCGGAAGCGAACGCCTCGAAGACACGCAGCTCTGGGCGGTCCAGCTTCGCGTCGCGGGACGCACCACCGGCGTGCTGCTGCTCGGCGTCGACCGCTCCGCGATGCCGAACGCCAGCGACGATTCCGGAGCCGAGGAACTGTTGCGCGCGCTCGCGCCCGCCGTGTCGGTCGCGCTCGAGAACGCGCAACTGTTCGCGCGCGAGCACGTTCGAGCGAGTCGTCTCGCCGCGGCGAACACGTTGGCTCGGACCGTGACCGGCTGTGCCACCAGCGACGAGCTGCATGAAGCAGTCGTGCTCGGCATCGGCGCGCTGTTCGGCTACGTGCGTGCCGCGGTCTACGATTCGGAGCTGCGCGCGATGGCCAGTTCGGGACGTACTCCCGTGCGAACCCTGTCGCGCGAGCAGTCGCTCGTCTCCACGGCGCTGCATCGACGTCGTCCGAGCCGGAACGAGCGGCACGATCGAACGTGCCATGCGATCCCGATCGCCAGCGGCGAGCGAATCCACTCGGTGCTGTACGTGGAACAGCCCGACAGCATCACGCCCGAGCAGGAAGTCGACGATCTTGCCCTGCTCGCGTCGATGTGCGAGCACGCCGCGGCGTGCCTCGTCGCGATCGAAGCCACGAGCCGAATCGAGCGCAACTACAAGGACACGATCCAAGCGCTCGTGCACGCGCTCGAGGCGCGCGACCAGTACACCGCCGACCACTCCGACGTCGTCGCCGAATGGGCGATGGAGACCGGTCGCAGGCTCGGCATGGACGAGGACGCGCTGCGCGAGCTCGAGCTCGGCGCGATCCTGCACGACATCGGCAAGGTCGCGATCCCCGACGACATCCTCAACAAGCCCGGACGCCTCACCGACGAGGAGTTCGAGGTGATGAAGTCGCACACGATCGTGGGCGAGCGCATCCTCAAGCCGATCGGTTTCCTGGTGAACGTCGCGCCGATCGTGCGCCACGAGCACGAACGATGGGATGGCCGCGGCTATCCCGACGGGATCAGCGGCGAGCAGATCCCGATCGCGAGCCGCATCATCTTCGTGTGCGACGCCTACCACGCGATCACCAGCGACCGGCCGTATCGCCAGGGGCAGCCGCACGCGTTCGCGCGCAAGATCCTCACCGAGAACGCCGGCACGCAATTCGATCCGGCCGTGGTCAGCGTCTTCCTCGACGTGATCGAGCATTGGTGCATCGCCGAGGGAGTCGACTATGGCGCGGCGGAGGGCGAGGAGATCGTCAATCCGCTCGGCGCGGTCAGGCAGGGCGAACGGGTCGCGCAAGACGATCCGGACACCAAGGCAGCGTAGGCGTGCCGGCCGCGTCGAGCCGCTGCTGCTTGGCCATCGTGATCACGGCCGTCGCCCTTCTGAGCTTCGTCGCGCCATCGGCATTGGCGACCGCCACCGCTGACGACGCAGTCGCAGCTCTGAACGCGTTTCGTGCCGCGCACGGCCTGCCGGCCGCGATCACGCACCACCCGCTCATGGACGAAGGGTGCGCGCGACATCTCGACTATCTTGCTTTGAACGGCGTGCTCACGCACGAGGAATGGCCGAACCTCCCCGGCGCCAGCGATCTCGGGCGCACGGCGGGCGGCACGGCGGTGTTGACGAACGAGCCCGACGTCACCAGCGTGGACCAGTGGCTTCGCGCGCCGTACCACTTGGCGCAGGTCCTCGATCCGAAACTGTCGATGACCGGATACGCGTCGGGTCCCGGCGGATCGTGCCTCGTGACGCTGCCCGAATCGTGGCGATCCGGCAACGAAGCCGCGACTGACATCGCGGCGATCTTGGACGCTCGTCCCGTGGCCGACGGAACGTACGTGTTCCCCCCCGAAGGCGATGTCGATGTTCCGAACACGATCGACGTCTGCAGCGAATCCCCGACCAGCCCTGCCGTCGACGTTGGTCTCGACTGCGCGACGAGCCCTCCCCCGATCTACGTCTGGACGTACCGAAACGACGAGCGCGTCGATGTGACGAGCGTCACGCTCACCGGTCCGTCGGGCGACGTCGAGGTGCGGCCCGCCGCCTACGGATCCCACTCGAAGCTGTTCATGCCCATGCAACCGCTCCAGGACAAAGCGCGCTACCGAGCCACCGCGACGAATGCCGATGGAACGACCCGAACGTGGACGTTTGCCGTGGCGCGACCAAAGCTCCCCGTCGCTGGACTTCGCGTCAGGCAACTGACGGAGCCCAGGTTGAAGGCGTTCGTCGGACGACGCAGCGGACTCGACGTGCAGATCGGTGGTGTCGTTCCACAGAACGTCGGCGAACTGGACGTCACCGCGCGCAGTGCGGATGGCGAGGTCGTGGTCGGCGCTCCGTACGTGGTTCCCACCTTTGCTCCTCGTGCCCATCTGCCCATTCGACGAGCGGGCAGGTGGACGATCTGCGCCACGGTCGGCGAGCATGAGGACTCGCTCTACAAACGATCAACCGCCTGCGCCGATTTCGTGGTGGGGCTGGACTTCGTTGGTCCGAAGATCTCGAAGTTCGAGGCCTCGAGCAGCGCTGGCGGACGCGTGTGGTTCAGGTGGACCGCGACGGACGCCCGCGCCGGGGATCGGCTGAAATGCGGCTGGCATCCCGGGCGCCAGGGCGCGTGGCGTTCGTGCGGCACGTTCTGGACCGGCCAAGGTCGGCGATCGGTGACGGGACTCCGCACGGCCCGCGTCGTGGCGTTTCGACTGACCGACGCTCGCGGCAACTCCCGAACCAAGATCGTCCGGCCATGGCGACGCCTGCCGGGCGTTCGCTACCAGTAGGTCAGGCGTCCGGTCCGCCGCCGCGGCGGCGCCGAGCGTCGGCGCCGGGGATCAGGTCCAGCTCGCCCTCGCTGGCGGGTGCGTCGTCGCCGGCATCCAAGCCGCTGACATCGCCGAGCTGCGATCCATGCTCGTCGCCGGAGGGTTCTTCGCCGCGCTCGGTGCGCATGATCACGTCAACGTGCACGATGCGTGGACCATCGGTCTCCACGACCTCCATGCGCACGTTGCCGAGGCGCACGACGTCGCCTTCGTGCGGCGCTTGGCCGAGCAGTCCGAACACCACGCCGCCGATCGTGTTGTAGTCGTCGACTGGCAGGTCAAGGTCGTAGCGTTCGTTCAGCTCCTCGACGAGGAACTTGCCGTCCACGCGAATGTGTCCTTCGGCGATCTGCTCGAGCGGGCGTTCCGGACGATCGTGCTCGTCGTCGATCTCCCCGACGATCTCCTCGATCAAGTCTTCGAGCGTGACGATTCCCGCGAGCGATCCGTACTCGTCGATCACGAGGGCCATGTGGCTCTTGGAGCGGCGGAAGTCCGCGAGCAATCCAGCGAGCGACTTGCTCTCCGGCACCACGTGCGCGGGGCGCAACAGGCTCTCCACGCGCACGCGGTCCTTGCCCTGCTGCTCGGCGGCGGTGAACAGGTCGCGGATGTGCAGGATGCCGATCACGTCGTCCATCGAGCCGCGGTAGATCGGGTAGCGCGTGAACGGCTGGCCGGCCACCGCCGCAAGCAACTCGGTGGGGGGCATGTCCACGGGGAACCCGATCACGTCGGGGCGCGGCACCATCACTTGGGCGACGTCGGTGTCGGCGAAGTCGAATACGTTGTAGAGCATCTCCTGTTCGCTCTCTTCGAGCACGCCGCCCTTGCTGGACTGCGACACGAGCATCTTCAGCTCTTCCTCGGAGTGGATC
>JBDHZF010000125.1:0-7083 GCA_039811765.1 Thermoleophilia bacterium
GTGTCGTGCGATCAGGATTCTTCATGTTCATGCTCGTGGTCGTGCTCGAGGCAGCATGTCTGCGACGGAAGACGACGAATCGCTGTTGCTGACCCGCCGCGCCGCGTGACGCATCACGCCGACTTCCCTCGCGGGCCTTGCCAGATCGGCGATCTCGTCGTTCCATGGAGGGGAACCGGCCATCGCGGACGGTTCGCCTGAGCTTCACCCCACCCCCCGGAGCCACCCCCACAGATGAACGCTTTCACCAACCTCCCCCTCGCAGTGCGCATCGCGATCGGCGCGGTCCTCGTGCTCGTGGTCGCCTTGCTGTTGCACATGACCGCGTTCAAGTCGGAGCCGCCGGTCGAGATCATCAAGACCAAGGACTACGACGTGTACTCCAACGCCAAGCTGGTGCTGGAGAACGGGCACATCGACGCGACCGAAAGCGCGGCGGACGGCGAGTACATCCTGTCGGTGCCGGCCGGCGACGCGGCGAAGAACGCCGCCACCGCGCTCGCCGCCGCAGGCATCCAAGACCGCACCGGGCTCGCGAAGACGCTCAACTGCCCGTCGGCGCCCGGCTTCACCGCCACGAAGGCCGCCAACGAGAAGTACACGAACTGCTCCGAGGCGAAGGAAGTCCAGAACATGCTCCTCGCCGCCGGCGCCACCGCAGCGAACGTGAAGGTCTCGCAAGAGGAGAACGGCACGCTGCTCGGGCCCGAGAAGTCGATGAACGTCGTGGCGCAGGTGTTCCTGCCCAAGTCGATGGAGGACCAGTGGGACGCCGAGCAGGCCGCTCGCGCGATCAGCCGATCGGTCGGCACCACGCTGGATCGCGTGACGATCACCGACAGCCACCTGCAAGCGATGTTCGACGGCACGCAAGCGAGCGCCGACGACTCCGCGAGCGGCGCCGCGTCGACCTTGGCGCTCGGGTGCAGCGACATCGCTGCGGCGACCGAGGTGGAGACGAAGAAAGCCGCCGTGCGCAGCTGCTACGAGCAGTCGATCGGCTCGAAGCTGACTGAGCTGCTCGGCGGCAGCGATCGCTACGTGCTCACCGTGGAGCCAACCATCGATTCGGTGGCGACGCAGACCACGTCCACCACGAACACCCAGGGGGCGACCGAGAGCCGCAGCACGCAAAGCGGCGGTGGCCAGTCGTCGGAGGACGTTTCGACGCCCCCGAACACGAGCGAGAAGACGTCGGTGGATCCGGCGGGCGACATCAAGCTGCTGCGCATCAGCGTCATCCTCGACCAGGACAACGTGACGGAGGACCAGAAGTCCGCGGTGGCCAGCCTGCTCTCCGCGCAGATCGTGCCCGAGCGCGGCGATCCAGCGCCAGTGGTGAAGATGGCGCAGTTCGCCGGTGGTGCGGGCGACAAGCCGACGAACGAGACGTACGAGAAGATCCGCGACGAGGCGAAGGCCAACAGCGACGAGCCCGCGGTGACGTCCAACGGTAGTGGCGGACAGGCGAAGACCCCGAAGTGGATGGTCTACCTGCTGATCGCGCTGGTAATCGGCATCGCCGCCACGGTGCTCGTGCTGCTGCGCCGCACGAAGGCGATGGCCGGCGAGCGCGCCCGCATGGAGCAAGCGTTCAGTCAAGAACAGCGGCTGTTCGAGAACTTCGCGCAGCAGAACCCCGACGACATCGCCCATGACCTCGAGGCGCTGTTCGGCGCGCCCGCCGCGACCGAACCACGATTCTGATCCCCTGACGCGAAACGACCAGCGATGACCGACACCTCCCCCCAATCCAACGAGCACGGCATCGTCGACGGCGGTGGCGCAGCCCCGGTTGCCGACGATCCAACGCTGGTCGCCGTGCGCGCCGCGGCGGCGAAGCTCGAGATGCTCTCGCCCGAAACCCGAGAGACGATCCTCGGGCGAATGACGCCGGAGCACGCCGAGCGCATCCGCGCGTACTTGGCGTCGCTGACGGATCGTCCGCACGGCGAATTCTCACAGGACGTGGCGGAGCGTCGCCGGTTGCTGCACGAGACGGCGAACCGGGTGTCGGCGCGGCGCACGACGGACGTCGACCGCGAGGTGCGCGAGCTCGCGCGCGACGGCGCGCGGCCACGGGCGCGAACGGCGGGAACGCAGCCCGTCGAACCCGCGATCGACCCGATGGATCGACTGCGCGACCTGCACCCCGCGGCGATCGCTCGCGCGATGCAGGGCGAGCGCGCGGAAGCATGGGCGATCGTGCTCGATCGGTTGGACGACAACGCGCGCGCGGCGCTGCAGCTGTACCTGGACCCGAGCGCTCGCGCCGCGATCGAGGACGCGCGCGCGCGGCAGGCCGAGCTCGCGCACACGGCACCGGCGCTGCTCGCTACGGTGGTCGCCGCGATCGCACGAACCGTCGTTCCTCGGGCGATGCGCGAGCATCACCAGCTGCTCAGCACGACGCCGCTCGCATGGACCGGCGCCGCGGACGGAATCGGCGCGTGATGGCGGGCCGGGCGATGGGTACGGTGTGCGCATGGCGCGTGTGATCAAGGGCAGCAACTTCGACGACGGTCAATTCCCGATGCCGCCGGACCCGCACGGTCCGAGCGCGGTCGAGCAGGCACCCGATCCCGCATTCTCGGGAGTTGAGCCGGCCGAGCTGCAGCACGCGCTTGGCGAGCTCCAGCAGATGGTCGGCATGATCAGCGGCATGCGCCCAGCGGTCCAGGAACTGAGCGAGACGCTTCGCACGAACGCGCGCGAGGACGGCTATCGCGACGGCATCGCGCAGGCGCAGAACGAAGTGCAGAACCAGCTCATCGAGGCCGTGACCGCGCTCACCGCCGCACAGCAGGAGCGCTATCGCCTCGCGCAGCAGCACGAGGGCGCGCTCGCGGATCTCGCATTGCAGATCGCGCGCAAGGTGATCGGCGCGCACCTCGACGCCGATCCAACGCTGGTGTCGCGCATCGTGCAGCACGCGATCGCGGAGCTAGAGCCGTCCACTTCGCTCGAGGTGCGCGTGCATCCCGGGGACTTGGCGATGGTCGAGGCGTCGCGTCGCGAGCTGGAGCGGCTCGTGCAGGGCGGCGGCCGCGTGGAGATCGTGGCCGACGAGACCGTGGACGTCGGCGGCGTGGTGCTCGTCTCGCCGGTGGGCGAGGTCGACGCGCGCATCAAATCAAAGCTCTCCGTGCTCGAGACGGCGTTCACCGCGCAGCGTCGCGCGCTCGTGGACTCGCCCGAGCGCTGACGCGCCGCGTCATGCCGCGTGGCCGTGCTCGTGGTCGAGCAGCCACCGCTTGCGGGTGACGCCGCCGAGGTAGCCGCCGAGCTCGCCGCCCGTGCGCAGCACGCGATGGCACGGGATGACGACGGGTATCGGGTTCGACGCGCATCCGGATCCCACGGCGCGCACCGCGCGTGGGCGACCCGCCGCGGCGGCGAGTTCGGCATACGTGCGCGTCTGGCCTGTGGGAATGTCGCGCAGGTGGTCGAGCACCTCGCGGCGGAACGGACCTTTCGCGAGGCGCAGGTCGAGCGGCAGATCGAAGGCGCCGCGCTCGCCCGCGAAGTATTCGTCGAGCTGGCGACGCGCGTCGTCGAGCATGGGCGTTCGCGCGGGCACGATGCGAGGAGAAATCGCCTCAGCGAGCTGCATGAGCACGATGTTGTGGTCTTCGACGTCGAACGCGATGCGCACGATCGCGTCGCGCGTGGCGACGACGAGCAGGTCGCCGATGGGACTCGCGACGGTAGTCGTGGCGAGGTCGACAAGGTTCTCGTCGAGCGCGGCCGAACCGAATGCGTCGTCGGCCATGGCGAGCGCGTCGTCCCAAGCTGTCGTCGTCATCGTGTCGCTCCCATCTTCGTTCGCAGCGCGGCGATCGCGTCCGCGTAGCTTCGGCGTGCCGCGTCCGTGCTGCAGCCGAGCGTTTCGCCGATCTGCGCGTGCGATTTATCCAGCACGACGCGCAGCAGCACCACGGCGCGCTGGCGCTCCGGCAAAGCCATCACCGCTGCGTGCAGGTCGCTCGGACCGAGCGTGACGAGCTCCATCTCGTCGGCCACCGCGGGGACTTCGGCCGCGGGCGCTGCGCCAGCGCGTCGTCGCAGCGCATCCAGCGCGGTGCGGTGGGCGATCGTGAGCACCCACGAATCCAGCCGGCCATCCGGGTCGCGCGGCGGCCACGCGCGCAGCACCTTGAGCCAGGTGTCCTGAAAGCAGTCCTGCGCGTCGTCGGGGCCGACCATGCCGGTGAGCAGGCGCAGCACCGCCGCGCGGTGCGCGACGTAGAACGACTGGAACGGCATGGAATCGACGGTCATCGCGAACATCCTCGCCCATGCAACGCGTGGTGCGCGAAAAACGTGAGCCGCGATGCCCCGGCGAATCGATGGTAGAATGGTAGACGCATATTCCACCATGGAGGAATCATGGCGCTCAACATCAAGAACGAACGGACGGTGGCGCTTGCCCGCGAGGTGGCGGCGATCACGGGCGAGAGCCTGACGGACGCCGTGTACTTCGCGCTCGACGCGCGTCTTGCCGCGCTGCGAGCGAGCGAGCGAACCAAGCCGGAGCAGCTCGAGCAGTTGTGGGAGGAGATCCAACACAACGCTCGCGGACTCGGCCGGTACGACGAGGGCTTCACCACCGACGATCTCTACGATCCGGACACGGGCCTCCCAGCATGATCGTGGACACGTCCGCGCTCGTCGCGATCCTGTTCGCGGAGGTCCAAGCGGCGCGGCTGTTCGAGCTGATCAACGCAAGCGACCATGTCTCCATGTCCGCGGCGAGCGTCGTCGAATTCGCGATCGTCTCGCAACGTAGGGGAACCCCCGCCCAAGTCGAGTTCGCCGCACGTATTCGCGCTCGCCTGAACATCGAGATCGACCCTGTGACCGCCCGCCAGGCTGACCTGGCCACCGCCGCCTACCGAGCCTTCGGCAAGGGATCAGGGCACCCGGCAGGCCTGAACTTCGGCGATTGTTTCGCGTACGCGCTGGCGATCGACAAGAACGAGCCGCTCCTGTTCGTGGGCGACGACTTCGCGCACACCGACGTGCGCGCCGCTCGCTGATCTCGCCGCCCGCAGTAGGCTGCGACCATGGAATCGTCCACGGCAGCCGTCGAGCAGATCATTGATCCCGAAGACCTCGCGAGCGCGGAGTTCCTCGTTCCGCACGACGAGCTTCGGCGTCGAGTCGCCGCGCTCCAAGCTCGGCTCGCGGCCGCCGACGTCGACCTCGCGATCGTGCAGTCGCCGTCCGACGTGCTCTACGTGGCCGGGTCGGTGCTGGACGGGTGGGTGCTCGTGCCCGCGTCGGGCGCGGCGCGCGTGCTCGCGCGCCGCGCGGCCGCTCGCGTGCAAGCCGAAACCTGCTGGCCCGTGGAGCGAATGGTGGCGGTGAAGCAACTCGTGGCGCAGCTCGACGCGATGGGAGTCGCTCGAGGACGCATCGCGCTCGCGATGGACATCACCCCTGCCGCCGACTACATCAAGCTCTCGTCCGCGCTGCCCGACGCGCGCTGGGTGGATCTCACCCACGAGCTGCGCAGCGTTCGCGCGGTGAAGAGCGAGTGGGAGCTCGCCCAGCACCGGCTCGCGGCGCTGCAGGTGAGCGAGGCGATGCGCACCGTCGCCTATCAAGTGGTGCCGGGCCATAGCGAGCTGGACGCGCAGCGCCTGGCCGAGGGGTGCCTGCGCGCGTCAGGGCATCAGGGCGTGATGCGCATGCGCCGCTTCGGTGGCGAGATGTTCTACGGGCAAGTATGCGCCGGCGCGAACGCCGCGCTTCCAGCCGCGCTCGACGCGCCGCTCGGTGGCAGCGGCCAATACCCGTCCGTCGGCAAGGGCGCCTCGCGTCGGCTGCTCGCGGCGGGCGAGCTGCTCGTGCTCGACTTGATGGGCTGTCACAACGGCTACCTGAGCGACTGCACGCGCGTGATCGCCGTGGGCGGCGTGGAAGCTGTGGACGAGGAACTGCTCGAAGCGCAGGCATGGTGCGTCGGCGTGCTCGAGCAGGTGGCCGCCGCCGCAAAGCCAGGCGTCGCGCCGAGCTCGCTTTATCAGCTCGCGCTCGACTTGGCCGCAGACGCGGGGCACGCCGATCGTTTCATGGGCGTCGCGCCGGACCAGGCACGCTTCGTGGGGCACGGCATCGGCCTCGAGGTGGACGAATACCCGTTCCTTGCGCGCGGGTTCGACGCCCCGCTCGAGCCGGGGATGGTGTTCGCGCTCGAGCCCAAGCTCGTGTTCCCGGCGCGTGCCGCGGTGGGCATCGAGGACGCGTTCGTGGTGACTGCCGACGGGCTGGAGGCGCTGCCAGCGCTGCCGCGCGACGTGCTCGTCGGGGTATGATTGGCGCGTGCCGACGATGGTGATGAATCCCGACGAAACCTCCACCGACCTGATGACCCGTCATGTCGTTGGGCAAGTGATCAATGCGATCGCCGCCCGCGACTGGACGAGCCTCGCCGCGTGCGTCGCCCCCGACGTGATCTATTGGCGTCCGGGCACGCGTGATCGGATCGACGGTGCAGATGCCTATGTGTCCGAGTGGCGGAGCTTCGTCGATTCCACATCGGATCTCTCGTACCGTCCCCATACAGTGCTCGTGCAGGGCGACACCGCGATGGTGGAAGCCACCGCGGAGGGCACGTGGTCGGCGAGCGGCGAACCGCTCCATTTCTCGATGGTGACGGTGATGCGCATCGCTGGCGGTCGCCTGGTGGAGGAGCGCGAGTACATCGTTCCGCGCGGCTGATTCGCGTCGGTTGCTCGACACTTGAACGCGCGCGCTTCAGGCGGCTCGCCGAACTGCCGATATGCGGAGCGTGGCGCACTTGCACTTCCAGCTCGCCCGCAACACTCGCTCATACGTGCGGACCCGCGTGCGCGCGTGGCTGGTCGTGGCCGCGACGCTCGCTGCGCTGCTGCTCGCGCCGACCTCGGCGTTCGCGAACTTCACAGTGACGGGTACGGCGACCGTTGACGAGGCGGGCACGATTCCGTGGGCGGGCTGCGACGGCAGCACGACGAACCTCGTCTGGAAGTACGGAAACGCCGCCACACAGCGAGCTTTCTGCGACAAGACGACTGGAGCGTTCTCGTTCACGGTCAC
>JBDHZF010000126.1:0-7026 GCA_039811765.1 Thermoleophilia bacterium
CTTGCGCTGTTCGGTCTCGAGCTTCTCGCGCTCGATCTCCGCGCGCAGCCGCGCCGCGAGCTCGGCGACGCGCTGCTGCGCCATCTTCTGCGCGCGGCGACGCTGATCGGCTTCGCTGAGCGCTTCGGCTTCCGCGGCCTCGGCGGCTGCCTGCGCCGCGGGCGTGGCGGGTGCCACGGGAGCCGCCAGCGGGGCTGCGGCCGGTGCCGCTTCGGCGCGCTTCACGATCTTCGGCCCAACACGCGAATCCTCGTCCGAATCCGCGACAACGGCATCCGGCGTTTCGCTCGTCGTTGCCGGCGTTGCGGTCTCGGTCCCAGCCGGAGCCGCAGCAGGGGCGTCCTCAACTGGCGCAGCCGGGGCGTCGGCAGCTTCTTGCGCGGCCGCGGCCGCGGGGATTTCGTCGGCGATTTGTCGCGCGGCGTCCGCGGCGGCGTCTTGCTGCGCCTTCTTCGCGGCGAGCTGCGCGCGCAGCGCCTTCGCCTGCTCTTGCGCCTTCGCCTTCGCAGCCTTCGCCGCGTCGGCCTTCGCGGTGCGCTTCTCGCGCTCGGCGTCGAGCGCCGCCTTCGACGTGGTGCGCGGACCCGACGACGCGCTCGGGCTCAGCCAGCTTGGCAATCCCTTGCCCGCGGACGGCGCGGCGGTCTCGCGCTCTTTGGCTTCCCCAAAGACGCGCGCTTCGTCTTCCGCGCTGACGGTGGATGCGGCGGCCTTCACGGCGATCCCGGCCTGCTCCAGGCGCTTGATCACCTGCGGACTCGTCAGACCACGCTCACGCGCGATCTCGTAAACACGCTTCTTGCTCATCTCGGCTTCCGCTTCCTCTACCTGTCAGTCCGGGCTGGTTACATGCCCGGCTCCATCTGCCTCACTCGCGCCGAATCCGCCGGCTGGCGGCTCGACGTTTCCCGCGACCCGAAGCGCGCGCCGAAACGCGCGCTTTCGAATCGCGAGCTGCCTGCATCGTTCGTCGTCGTGCATCCACGCGCCACGGCCCGGAAGCCGTTTCGCGTCGTCGCGCACGATCCGCGCAACGTCGCCGTCGTCGTGCCGGAGCACGAATCGAACGAGCTCGCCGCGTGGCTCGCGCTCACGACATCCGATGCAGGTGCGAACTGGTGCATGACGTTCAGTCATCACCCTCCGCGTCGCCATCGGACGCTCCGACGACCGCCTCCGGCTCCGACGCTTCGTCGACATCGCCACCGGCGTCGGCCTCGTCGCCCTCGGGCTCGTCTTCAGGCTCGTCCACTTCCGGCGCGACCCAGCCTTCGTGCAGCGAGCAGTACAGCTCGCCGTCCTCGGCGGCGTTCGGGCATCGCTTGCCCGTCTTGAGCACCGCGTGACAACGCCCATCGCTCTCGGCATCGCCCTCGTCGCTGCCGCCCGCGCTCGGCTCCGGCGCATTCGCGTCGTACTCGGCGGCGCTGCGAATGTCGATGCGCCAACCAGTCAGGCGCGCGGCGAGACGGGCGTTCTGCCCTTCCCGACCGATCGCGAGCGCGAGGTTGTCCTCCGGCACGATCACGGTCGCCTGCATCGACTCGTCGTCGACGAGCACTTCCTTCACGCGCGCGGGCGAGAGCGCCTTCGCGATGAAGCGAGCGGGCTCGTCGTTCCACGGGATGATGTCGATCTTTTCGCCGCGCAACTCGCTCACGACCATGCGCACGCGACTGCCGCGCGGACCGACGCACGCGCCGACGGGATCGACGCCCTGCACGGTGCTCTCCACGGCGATCTTCGAGCGATACCCCGGCTCGCGCGCGACGCCCTTGATGACCACCAAGCCGTCGCCAACCTCGGGCACTTCGAGTTCGAACAAGCGGCGAAGCATCTCCTCGCCGCCGCGCGAGAGCACGATCTGAGGACCCTTCGTGCCGTTTCGTACCTCGAGGATCACGGCCTTCACGCGCGCGCCATGATCGAAGCGCTCGCCCGGTATGCCTTCGCTGTTGGGCAGGATCGCCTCGGCGTTTCGGCCCAGCTCCACCACAGTGACGCCGCGTTCTTGCGACTGCACCGTGCCGTTGATCATCTCGCCGACGCGGTGGATGTACTCGTCGTACATGATCCCGCGCTCGGCATCGCGAATTCGCTGCAGGATGACCTGCTTCGCGGTCTGCGCGGCGATGCGGCCGAACTCGCCGGACGGGTTGATCGGCACGGTCTCGATCTCGCTCGCGGGAACCTGCGACCAATCGATGTCGAAATCGATCTCGTCCTCGTCCTCTTCGAGGCCGGCGTCGTCGGTCGGCGCAGCCGCCTCGTCGCCAAGCTCCGGCTCGTCCTTGAGGATGATCGCTTCCATCGGCAACTCGTCGCCGACGAACTGGTGGATCTGGAACGTGCCGTTGGCGCGATCGATCTCCACGCGAGCGAACGGCACCGCGTCAGGGGTCTTGCGATAGGCCGCGAGCAGCGCGTCCTCGAGCGCCGTGAGCAGCGCTTCCCCGGAAATGCCCTTCTCCTGCTCGAGCATCTGGACCGCGTCGATGATCTCTCGACTCATGGCCGTCCTCCCTTTCGTGCTGCGGCTGCGGCGAAGGGGTCCTCCACCACGAGCTTGCAGCGAACCAACTCTTCGAACGGCACGACCCGCTCTTCGCCCGCGTCGTTTCGCAACACGACACGATCCTCGTGCACAGACTCGACGGTCGCCACCGTCGCGCGGTGGTGACCGGTCTGCCGAAGCCGAACCTTGTGGCCAACGGCCTGCTCGAAATGACGTGCCGTGCGAAGCGGGCGCTCGATCCCGGGACTCGACACCTCGAGCTCGTGGTCGGGGCAGGTGTCGCGAATCGCGTGGGTGACCGCTTCGCAATGCTCGAGCCCGATGCCGTCGGGCGAGTCGATGAACACGGTCACCTTCTCCTGAGGATCGTTCAGCTCCACGTCGAGCACCTCGATCTCGGGCAACGCGGAAGCCAGCACATCCTCGATGCGCTCTTGCAACTCGCGTTCTCTGTCGAAGTGTCGTGCCATGAAAAAAGGGCCGCGCGGCCCTTGAACGTCGTGTCCAGGTTGCCGGAGGCGATTGCACGGCCGCGTGACCGGCACCCGTCTCCGCCCGCGAGTATAGCAGGCTGCACCCCTCTACCCCGCCGCGGGGCCACGCCAATCGCCATGGGCTTCGGGAACACGAAAGCACGCCGAATCTGCGATCTGAAAACAATGCTTGACGGTTTTGCAGATCGTCGCGTATAAAAGGTTCATACCCCCACTCCGGGAACCGATCCTCCCCCTTCCTCGGTTCCCAACCACGATCAGCTGCCTCGCCCCTCCCCCTCCCCTCCTGAGGCGGCACGATCACATCGGGTATTCGCGGGCCTCGCGCGGCATGGATGCCGCCGAGGCCCGTTCTCCTCTTCCGGGACACATCGGCTCCCCATTGCGCGTTCGAGCGTCTCGTCATACGTTCGAGAGGCAGCACTTCGCCGATGCGCGTCCGCCAACGCGCTGTTCTCGCTGCACGGAAGGGGAACGCAAACCGCCATGTCGTTCGTCGACGACATCTTCAGCACCATCTCGAACTCGGTGCAGCACCTGTTCGGGATGTCGCCACCTGACGCTGGCACGCCGCAGCACGCGGATTCCGACGCGACCCCGCAGGTCGCCTCGAACCCCTCGACAGCGGCGCCCACCGAATGGGCAGCGGCCGAATCCGCTCCTACGAGTTCGCAGCGGCCATCGATGCTCGAGGCCGTCATGGAGTTCCGAAACTCGCGCGCCGAGACGCCCACCCCCACACCCACACCTACACCCACGAGCATTCTTCGAACGCCGACCATCGCCCACGAAACACCGGCACCAGTCCTGACGCCGTCCCCATCGCCCGCGCCCACGCCTCGGGCGCGCGTGTACGACGCGAGCACGAACGCCAGCCTCGGCACCGCGGACACGCTCGAGGGCACTTCCGATGCGGCGGCAGCGGCGCAGAACGTGCAAGCCGGCATCGACTGGCTGGCCGAGACGTTCGGTCGCAATGGCGTGGACGATGCTGGTTCGGGCGTGGACGTGATGGTGGACGACACGTCGATCGATCCGGCCACCGGCAAGCAACGCTTCCAGGGCAACGGCGGCTACTTCCGCATGCCGGATGCAACAGGCACGCAGCGCGAGGCGATCCACTTCGGCGAAGGAATCAGCTATACGCGCAACGGCGAAACCGTCGACCAAGCCCCGATGCAGCATGCCGACGATCTCACCATCCACGAGCTCATGCACGGCGTGATCCGCAGCGAAACCGGCCAGATCGGCGGCAACCCCACCGAATCCGGAGCCACGAACGAAGCGCTCGCGGACGTGCTCGCCGCCTCCGCCACGCGCGATTGGAAGATCGGCGAAGGCATGTACGACGACTCCAGTGACTACGCAATAATGCGCAACATCGCCGATCCGGACGACCCGACCGCGATCCACGGGCTGTGGACCACGATGGACGAAGTCCGCGACAACACGAAGTCGGGCGAACCAGCCGAGGAACATTGGGCGAGCGGGGTGATCTCCACGGCGGCGCAGCGCACGCAGGCGCGCATCGGCGGCGAAGCCGGTTGGCAGTTCGTGGAGCACGTGTTCTACGACGCGATCAACGACCACCGTGTCGGGGACATGAGCTTCCAGAGGGTCGCGAACGGATTGCGAGCAGCAGCGAGCGCGCGCTACGGCTCGTCCAGTCCGATGACGATGGCGCTCGACGAGGAACTCAAACGAGCGGGCGTGTGACGCGGACCGTCAGACCGGCTCGGTCGATCCGATGCGGTTGAGCACCGTGGGCATCAAGTCGCGACGATGCAAGAGCGCATCGCGCACGAAGGTCTGAAACGCGTCGCGATCCAGCACCCAGAAGCGGGAATCCTCAGTGGCGGCGACCGTTGCGGTTCGCTCGTCGGTGAACAACAGCGCCGTTTCCCCGAAGAACTCGCCCGGCAGCAGCTTGGCGATCGGCACGCCGTCCTTCACGACGCCCACGCCGCCGCTGATCAGCACGTAGAAGCGATCGCCTTCGTCGCCTTGGCGAAACAGCACTTGCCCCTTGTGCGCGCGAACCTCGCGCAGCACCCGCGCGAGACGATCCAAGTCCTGCGGCGCCAGCGCGCGAAACAGCGGCACCTGTTCGAGCTGTGCTCTGCGCTTGGAGACGAGCGCGGAGCCGCGACCGTCTCGCATCTGCACGTGCGGACGGATGTAGCGGTCGAACACGTCCGCGTCGAATGACAACAAGCGCGCGTCACGCCCCTCGCCGGCCAGCACGGTCGCGTTGCGCGGCGCGTCGTCGACGATCGCCGCCTCGCCGAACCAATCGCCCGGACCCAAGCGACCGATTGGATTCGGCGGGCCGCTCTCCTCGCGTCGACGAACGTCCACCGTGCCGGATTGGACGATGAAGAATCGATCGGCGCGACCGCCCTCGCTGACGATCGTGCTGCCGGGATGCCACGTCTCTTCATGGGCTGTGTCGGCGAGCGCGCCGATCGCCTGCATGTCGAGGCCGGACAGCAATCCGACACCACGAAGAAACCGCGCGCGTTCGGCGAGCGCGGGCGATCGTGCCCGCCATGGGCCATCGACGCGGGGCTCGCGCCGCGGCTCCGGCATTGCCTCGGGCGGCTCAGGGTCGACGACAGGAGCCGCAAGTGGTTCGCCCGATTCAGTCGCGATCCGGGCAAGATGCCGGCGCACTTGACGGTACATGTCGGGCGGGTAGTCGTCGAGCAGCTCGGCGCGCATCAGACGATCGACGAGCGACAGCACCGGTTCCACCGCGAGCGTTCCATGGTCGATCCCAGCGACGATGATCTCCGCGATCGAATGAACGCCGTCCAACCGGCGCACCACTTCGACCTCGCCCTGGTCGAGCGGCAGCACGCGCCGTGTGCCGACCTGCACAAGCTCGAACTCGTCGCCGATATGGCGGATTCGGACGCTCTCCGACAATCGTGGGCGCATGGTCACGAGCGAGAATCGTCGATCCAGTCGCTGCCACAAGCCGAGATCCGTCACGTGTCCTGTTCCTCCAGGACCAGGTCGAGTCGAACCGGCGCCGGGTGTGGTCGGCACCCGCCGCAATGGATCGCGTCCTCGACGACGAGCGACTGCACCTGCGTGCCGGCGCCGCTCCACGCGGCAAGCACGTACGGCAACGATTGCGCGTGCGCTCGGCAGGTCGCGCGACCACAGAATCGGCAGGTCGCAGCGGCGGGTTCATGACACGTCCAACACTCCATGGGCAGTTCGTACCCGACACCGCGACGACGCTATCCCTGCGCTCTCAGCCGACGACGAGGCGCAGTTCGCCGTCGACGTCGTCGTCGCCGGTCGAACGAATCGCGCGCCGCTCGACGGGCGCGAGCGGCAGTTCGACCAGGAACGTGGTGCCGCGACCGGGCGTGGAGAGCACGCGTATGGACCCATGCATCGCCTCGACGAGCTTGCGCGCGGTGAACAAGCCCAGTCCCGCTCCGCCGACGCCGGATCGCATGTCAACGTCCACTCGATAGAAGGGGTCGAACAGGCGCGAATGGTGGTGCGATTCGATGCCCGCGCCGTCGTCGCTCACTCGGATCACCACCGAGCCGCCTTGCTTGCTCGCGACGACCTCGATGGGCGTCTCGCCGTACTTGATCGCGTTCTCCACGAGCACGGCGACAACGCCGACGAGCGCACGTCGATCGGCCAGCACGCTGATCGATCGATCGATCTCGATCCGCACGTCGCGCAGCGCGCTGGCGCTGTCGGGGAGCAGCGATTCGACGCGATGCATCGCATCGTCGACGACGCGTCCGAGCGGTGTCGGCTCGAGCGACACTTCGGCGCGCTCGTTCGCGAGCTGATGGTTGGTGAAGAACGCGTCGGCAATGCGTTCGAGCTGATGCGCTTGGTCGCGAATGATCGCGAGGAACTCCCCGCGTTGGCGATCCGTCAGCTCGAGGTCTGGGTTCACGAGCGTGTCGGAGAACCCGAGGATCGCGGTGATCGGCGTGCGCAACTCGTGCGCCGCCGTCGCCATGAAGTTGCGTTGGGTTT
>JBDHZF010000127.1:0-7003 GCA_039811765.1 Thermoleophilia bacterium
CGCCGCGAGCGACCTGTTCGACGCGTGGGATCGCGAGTTCTCGGGCACGGGCATCGAGGACGCCGATCTCGCGGACTCGCACTCGCTCGACGCGCAGCGCTTCTACTCGATCAGCTGCCTCGCCTACGGCGCCAATCCGGACCGCAACGCCAATCTCGTGGACGGCCTCGGCATCGAACCCGACCGTCTCGATTCCTGCGTCGAGGACTTCAACGCCACGGAGCGCGCATGGAAGCGTCTGCTCCGACGCTGACGAGCTCGCAGTTATCCGCCGCGCGAGGCGGGGTACATGCCGAGGATGACCGATACGGAGCACGGCACCGAACGAGCGATCTTGGCCGGCGGCTGCTTCTGGGGCATGCAGGAGCTGATTCGCCGCCGCCCCGGGATCGTCTCCACGCGGGTGGGCTACACGGGCGGCGACGTGGCGAACGCCACCTACCGACACCACGGTTCGCACGCGGAGGCGATCGAAGTGGTGTTCGATCCGGCTGCGACGAGCTATCGCGAGCTGCTGGAGTTCTTCTTTCAGATCCACGATCCCACCACGCCCAACCGCCAGGGCAACGACGTGGGCGAGTCGTATCGCTCGGCGATCTACGCGGTGGACGATTCCCAGCGCGAGACGGCGCTCGAGACGATCGCGGACGTGAACGCGTCCGGGCGTTGGCCCGGGCCCGTGGTGACGCAGGTGGAGCCGGCGGGCGAGTTCTGGGAAGCCGAGCCCGAACACCAGGACTACCTGGAGCGCTTCCCCGACGGCTACACGTGCCACTTCGCGCGCCCGGAATGGGTGCTCTGACATGCAGCCCGGCACCGAGCGCCTGACCGACGAGCAGCGCACGCAGCTGGAGCGCGCCGAGGCGATCTTCGCCGACGAAGCGATCGAGCGATCGCCCGAGCAGGTCGCGGCGATGCTCGACGCTGGCGAGGCGCTGCTCGTGGACGTGCGCGAGCCGCACGAGCACGAAGCCGGGCACGTGCCCGGCGCGCGCGCGATCGAGATCGAGCGGCTCGGATGGAACGCGCCGACCCTGCCGAACGACATCCCTATCGTGTTCTGCTGCCGCCTAGGCATTCGCGCCAAGCTCGCCGCGCACGCGTTTCGCCGCGTGGGCTACGAGGCGTATAACCTCACCGGCGGCTTCGCGGCGTGGGCGGCCGCTGGCCTGCCGATGGAGCCCGCCGACGGCCACGTCGCCGACCACTGACCGTCATTCGCCGAAACACTTCGCAGCAGTGTTTCCCTCGCGGAAGATCTGACGGGCTCGAAACCTAGCCCGAGTACTTGATGTCGTAAGTTCCCCGCACCGTGCCGTCTGCTCGCAACCCAACGACCTTCGTCACGTCCTCGCCGCTGTGGTCATGCCAAAGATAGACGTGGTTTTCGACGACAGCGTCGGCAACCTTGCCTGCCTTGTCATGAACCTCCACCGCCGTCACGTCCGACGCAACTAGGCCAAAGACCGCGTCGAGGTCGCCGTCGCGCGCAGTTACGTATGACATTCCCTCGTCGTTGAGATCAGGCACGCACGTCGCGCCAAGATGACGACCTTCAAGCGAGGCGGTGAAGCACACTTCGCCGGATTTCATGGCAATTGCAACCACTCGCCCTTGATCGGATTCGTCAAAGACGACTTTCGCATCATCAAGCGAAGGTAGATCCTCCGTGGTGGGACCTGTGTAGTCGGCTGAATCGGACGGCACGCCGCCTACCAGCGCCCGAATGATGCCGAGCTCTTTGGACGTAGGCGCAGCGTGGTCAACAGCGGTCGTTCCAGCAATTTGCGTGGATGCACGGTGCGCTCGAGCCAGCTCATCGTCTGCATTCGCAATCGCAACGACACCCACAACCATCACGGCCATCACGATCGAGATCGTCAACGTCTTTTTCATGGGTCCATACATCCTTTGCTTGTGATCGAAACGAGGCTACCGAGCGGGATTCATGTGTGCGTCGTGCGACAGTAGACGCCGCTGAGGAATCCAACGCTTGGGGTCTGGTAATCGCGGCCGCAAAAGGAGCTCGAGTTGGCCCCGGGACAATTTGCGAGGCGAAGCAGCGGCGAGGTGCTCGAGTGGTTCGATTGGTTCGTGCACTGCTGGGTTGCATAGTTCATCACGAGCCAGAACGACACGGGCTGCGTTCCATCCGGGAAGATCACGTTCGTGTAGTCCCGCCAATGCAGATTGCTTCCGTAGGTATCGGCCTTGGACGCGCCTTCGTACACTCCTCCACTGAAGTAATTGTATGGAGTGGTCGCGCTAGCCGTACCGACCATGGATAGTGCCGACGCCAGCGCGGCAAGGAACACACAAGCTTTCTTGTTCATCGAAAATGGCCTTCGTTTGCAACGGATTTCGAGCGAAAAACATACATGATCTATTGACGCATTTCAATACCCGGGCAGATGATCGAACAATCGTAGCATTGCGGGGTGGGTTGGTGCGCGAGGCCTCGGCGCGGTGGGCGGCCGCTGGCCTGCCGATGGAACCCGCCGACGGCCATGTCGCCGACCACTGACCGCGCGCCCCTCGCACCCGCGGAAGTGGTTGGAGTTTGCGACACTATCTGTCGACAACTCCAACCACTTCCGCGGTTTGGCAACCTCGCGGATCGCGATCGTCGAGGTTCTCTCAGCCGCCGCCCGCGAGCGCGCGAGTGCCGGCGAGCCCCGCGAAGAGCGCGGCGATGCCGACGACGTTGGTGACGCACACGTAGACGGCAGCCCGCGCCAGCTGCCCCTCCTCGACGAGCGCGACGGCGTCGTAGGCGAACGCGGAGAACGTGGTGAACCCGCCGAGCAGTCCGATCGCGAGCGCCGGGCGCAGCAGCTCGTGGCCTGCGCCGGACGAGCTCCCATCGAGCAGCGCAACCACCACGCCCATCGCAAGCGCGCCGACCACGTTCACGACCAGCGTCGACCACGGAAAGCCGCCATGCCCCACGCGCTCGGTCACGAACGCGCCGATGCCGTAGCGCAGCGCCACCCCGACCGCGCCAGCGCACATCACCACGAGCAGCACCGTCATGGGATGCGGACCACCCAGCTCGTCGAGCGCCTCGTCACCTTCGAATCGCATCTCGCGCACACGCCCTCGAACCTCCCGTCGGAGGCTCATTCGTCACACGCTCGCGACGACCTGCTCGGCGCTCGGTTCGCGAGGCTCGCGCACGTTGGCGGCGACGCCCACCGCGGTTCCGCCCGCCGGCACGTCGTGCACCACCACCGCGTTCGCGCCCACCCGCGCGTCGTCGCCGATCACGACCGGCCCGAGGATTCGTGCGCCCGCGCCCACCATCACGCGATCGCCCACGGTGGGGTGACGCTTGCCCGGGTCGAGGTCGCGCCCGCCGAGCGTGGCGCCGTGGTACAGCAGCACGTCGTCGCCGATCACCGCCGTCTCACCGATCACCACGCCCATGCCGTGATCGATATAGCAGCGCCGGCCGATCGCCGCCGCCGGGTGGATCTCCACGCCGGTCATCGCGCGCGCGATCGTCGAAATCACGCGCGCGGGCGTGCGCAACTCGTCGCTCCGTTCCCACATCGCGTGCGCGACGCGATGCGCCCAGATCGCGTGCAGGCCGGGCGCGTTGAGCACCGCGTCCGTCGTCGAGCGCAACGCGGGATCGCGATCGCGCGCCGCGGCGATGTCCTCGCGCATCGCGCGGCGCGCGCGTCGAACCACGCGAGCGAGCGGGGCGAGCGGCGGCGCCATCAGTCCACCAGCCCCTCGAACAGCACCGTGGAGAGGTAGCGCTCGCCGAAGTCGGGCAGCACCACCACGATCGTCTGGCCCGCGTGCTCGGGTCGCGCGGCGATCTGCGCGGCCGCGGCCAGCGCCGCCCCAGACGAGATGCCCACCAGCAACCCTTCCTCGGTGGCCGCGCGCCGCGCCCACGCCACAGCGGTTTCCGCGTCGACGTCCACGATCTCGTCGTACACCTCGCGATCGAGCACGTCGGGGACGAAGTTCGCGCCGATGCCCTGGATCTTGTGCGGGCCAGGTGCGCCACCGTTCAGGATCGGCGACTCCGCCGGCTCCACGCCGACCACGAGCAGCGACGGCTTGCGCTCCTTGAGCAGCCCCCCGGCGCCGGTGATCGTGCCGCCGGTGCCGATGCCCGCCACGAGCACGTCAATCGCCCCGTCGGTGTCCGCCCAGATTTCCTCGCCCGTCGTCGCGCGATGGATCGCGGGGTTGGCGGGGTTGGCGAATTGGCGCGCGAGGATCGCGCCGTCGCGCTCGGCCGCGATTTGCTCGGCCATCGCCACCGCGCCGCGCATGCCATCGGCCGCGGGCGTGAGCACGAGCTCCGCCCCGTACGCGCGCAGCAGCGCGCGCCGCTCGACCGACATCGACTCGGGCATCGCGAGCACCACGTGGTAGCCGCGCGCCGCGCCGACCATCGCGAGCGCGATGCCGGTGTTGCCGCTCGTGCCCTCCACGATCGTGCCGCCCGGCGCGAGCGCGCCGTCGCGTTCGGCGGCGTCGATGATCGCCGCGCCGATGCGGTCCTTCACGCTCCCCGCTGGGTTCTGCGATTCGAGCTTCGCGACGACGATCGCGTCGCCGTCGACGATCCGGTTGATCCGAACCAGCGGCGTGCTGCCGATGGTCGCGGTGACGTCGGGCAAGATGGGCATCCGAGAACTCCTTGTGCACGCAATGAACTGCCGACATTGCAGCACCGATCGCCCCCCGACGCGAATCGCCCCCCTCGCTAACGCGTTGCGCGCGCGGCGAGCTGGTCCTGCAGCAGGGCCGCGCCGACGAGGACCGTTCCGGCCGTCACGACTGGCCACATGTGCGCCGCGAGATACGAGGAGGGCGCAACCTTGCGCGCGACCAGCTGCGTCGCGATCGCCGAGCTGAGCACGGCGAGGCCGCTCGCGGCGAAGCCCAGCTGTGCGCGACGCGCCGGTTCGAACGAGTAGAGCGACGTCCTTCGCAGCGCCGCGAGGATCTCCGCGTCGCTGCGCACGCTGCCGTCCTCGCGCTGCCCGAGCGCCCATTGCTCGTTGTAGCCGAGCTCGCGCGCTACCTTCGCCTGCGTTCGATACGCGGAGACCTCCGTGCCGAGCTCGCGATTTCGATAGCCCTCGAGCATGCCGGTCACGGGGTTGTGCAGGTGCGCCGCAGCCACGATCGCGTCGCCGACGCTCAACCCGAGGTTGGCGTATCCCTGGGCGATCAGGCTCGCCGCGCTCTTCGCGTCCAGCGCGTGCTGGCCTTCGTGCGCGATGGTCGTCGCGCCGTACGTCGGCGATTGCAGGATCCGCTCTGGCAGGTTCAGCCGCTGGTGCGCGGCGTCGAACGACGCGCCCGATCCCGGGAACGCCGCGTCGTACGCCGCGTCGTCCCAGATCCGGATCAGTTCGGGGTGCGCGCGCAGGTACGTGCTCACGTCGCGCCCGTTCGTGGTGCGATCGAGCGCGTCGTAGATCGCGTCGAGCTGCCCCGACTGGCGCTCGGTCGGCGATTCGCCACCAGTGGTCGGACCCAGCGATGCGGCCACCGCGCGCGTCGTCGTCGCGAAATTCGGGTTGACCAGCGTCGTCATCGCCCGCGCCTCGTCCGATCGATCCTTGGTCCCTCGTCACGCGCGTCGTTCCGCGCGCATGACGCCGTCTCCCGGATATCGGTTCCTCGGTTCGCCTCGTTGCGCTTCGGGTACCCACCTCGGAATGACGACGAAGCGAATCGACCCGCCCTACGAGATCCACGGCGAGGGACTCGTGCTGCGCTGCTGGCAACCTGCCGACGCGCCCGCGCTCAAGGACGCGATCGACGCGAGCCTGGATCACCTGCGCGCCTGGATGCCGTGGGCGAACGCCGAACCCACCACGATGGACGAGAAGGTCGAGCAGCTCCGCGGCTTCCGCGGCAGCTACGACCTCGGCCGCGACTTCGTCATGGGCATCTTCGATCCGTCGCAGCAGCGCGTGCTCGGGGGAACGGGACTGCACCCGCGCGGCGGGCCGCGAACGCTGGAGATCGGCTACTGGGTGCGCGCCGACGAGGTTCGCCAGGGCATCGCCACGCGAGCGTGCCGGATGCTCGTGCGCACGGCGTTCGACTGGTGCGGCGTCGAGCGGCTCGACGTGAAGGTCGAACCGAGCAACGTCGCGAGCTGCGCGGTGCCGCGCCGTCTCGGGTTCGTCGAGGAAGGCGTGCGTCGCGGCGAATTGGACGATCACGCCGACGGGCCGCTGCGCGACGCCGTGATGTTCACGATGCTGCGCTCGGAATTCGAGTCGAACCCGGCGAGCGACGTCGACGTGCGATGGTTCGACGCGACCGGCGTTCGCGTCGAGCGCCAGCTCGCGCGCGCCGCGATCAGGCAGCGGCCTGCTGGCGGTCCCACGAGCGATAGGTGACAAGCAGGCGGCCGAAGCGCTTCACGAGCAGCGGATCGCCCTCGATCGTGACCTTGCGTTCCACGGTCGCGCGCAGGATTCGCGCCATGAGCAGGTCCTCGTCGCGCCACACGTTGAGCGGCAGCCATGCCTCGCGACCGTCGGAGTCGCGCAGCTGCAGCACCAATTGGTGCGCCTTGCGCTTGCTGTTGCTGGCGCTGCGCGCGAACACGTACACGGATTCGAGCCGGCGCAGGTCGAGTCGCTGCGAGCGAATCAGCGACCGCATGCGGAAGCGCCCGCCTCGGCGCACTTCCGCGTAGTTGAGCGCGTACCACGAGCAGCACAGCAGCGGCAGCGCGATCGCGGCCACCTTCACGATCATCGGCATGATCGGCAGCTGCTCGCGGAGCATCTTCTCGAAGGGGTCGTACAGCTCCATCGCCACCAGCGCGACGATGCTCGCGCACGTGACGAGCGTGATGAAGGACGGGATCGCGGAGAGCCTGTATCGGGTGCGGAAATTCATCGGTGACGGTGCGCGCGTCGACACGGTTCATGGGCGTTTGGGGGCCGGCGCGGTAGAACGATCATCGGACGGCTCGCGCTCGATCTGAAGAGCCGAATCGAGGATTCGT
>JBDHZF010000128.1:0-6896 GCA_039811765.1 Thermoleophilia bacterium
CGTCTGGCCATCCTTGCGCTGCGTCTGCGTGGCATTGCCGCCGCCTTGCCCCTGTCCTTGCTTCGCGCGCTGCTCGCCGGATTGTCCTTGGCGCTGGCCCTGGCCCTGGCCTTGGCCCTGACCGCCGCGACCTCGGCCGCCGCGCGAGCCGCGTCGGCGCCCGTTTCCGGAACCAGAGCCACCTTGCCCCTGGCCTTGCCCTTGTCCTTGGCGCTGACCCTGGCCGCCTTGACGATTGCCGCCGCCTTGCCCACCGCGACCGCCTTGCCCGGAACCGGACTTGCCACTTGTCTGCTTCGGCGCCGGCTTGGCCTGCTGGCCGCCCGTGATCGCCTTCTTCACCTTGTCGAACAGCCCCATGCGGGACCTGCTTTCTGTCTCAGTTGTACGTGAACACCGCGAGTCGACCGTGCATCAGCACGCGCCCCACGGTTTGGCCGGTCCCTCGGGCACGTCCGCGCCCACCAGTTCCGGCTCGACTTCGCGGCCGCCCGCTCCGGGCTCCGCGATCGCGATTGCCTCGCGCACGGTGCGTTGCACGGGAAGCGGAGCTCCCACGAACGCACCGAGCGCCCTCACGACTTCCTCGGGCTTGGCAGAGCCCTCGTCGGTCAGTCGCACGAACGCACGCACGACGCGGTCGTGCACCGTCATGCCCCCCACGAATCGTCGAATGTCGACGCTTCGCGCTTGCTTTTTCGGACTGGATCGATCGACCAGCAACTCACGCTCGGCGAGCAGTCGCTCCACCGCGTCGCGCAGATCGCTCGCCGGGATTTCCGGGCCAATGGTCCACCGCCAGGTCGCGCCTGCCACGCGACTCGCGGCGCTGACGTACGCGCCATGGATGCGCTCCACGCCTTGCAACACGAGTCCCGCGGGCAGCACCTCGCTCAGCTGCAGCGCGAACCGATCCGCGTCGATCTCGTCGACGAGCTCGACTTCGAAGATGTCCGCCCATGCTTCGGTGGCCACGGGTCGCGGCATCGCCATCTTGATGCGCGGCTTGGGGCGCATCCCTTCGCTGAGCGCGAGCGTCACGCCCGCGCGACGCAGCGCGCCGAGCAGCGTGTCGACCATCTCGAGATGCGACAAGAAGCGAATGCGCCCCTGGATCGAGATCGTCACGCGGTAGTGGAAGCGATTCGTGAACGCCGCCTCGCTCGCCGCAGCAGCTTGCTCGGGCGTGGTGATGCGCTTGTCGACGCGTGCCTCGAACCCGTTTTCGGCGCCCCATTCGGCAAGCTGCGCATCGTGGGTCGTCGTCATTTGACCACCCGCGTCCTGATCGGTCCGAGGCACGCGCCGCAATCGGTGCATCCGTCCCAGCGGCAATCGCCGGTGACGGCTTCCGCGCGGCTTTGCCACAACTCGTCGAGCAGGAACTCCTTGCTCAGGCCCGAGCGCACGTGGTCCCATGGCATCGCTTCGAACTCGCCGAACTCGCGTTGCGCCTGCGCGTCGAGCGTGGTGCCGTGCGCTTCGAACGCGTCGAACCACGCCTGCTCGTTGTAGCACTCGTTCCACGCGTCGAAGCGCGCGCCGGCGCGCCACGCGGTTTCGATCACGTCGGCAGTGGCGCGCGAGCCGCGGCTGATCGCGCCTTCGAGCATCGACGTCTTGGGATCGTGCAACGAGAGCTTGATCTGCTGGCGCGGCATCGCGCGGCGAATGTACGCCTGCTTGAGCAGCAGCTGCTCGCGTGGCGCCATGCCTTCCCATTGGAACGGCGTGTGCGGCTTGGGCACGAAGTTCGAAGCGCTCACGTGCACGGTGAAGCGTGCATTCTCGCCAAGCACCTCGCGTCCGATCGCGCGGGCGCGGATGCCGAAATCCACGATGGCTTGGACCTCGTCGTGCGTCTCGCGCGGCAGGCCGATCATGAAGTACGTCTTGAGCGACGTGTAGCCCGCTTCGAACGCCGCGCGCACGGCGCCGTCGATCATCTCGTCGTCGATCGTCTTGCAAATGATGTTGCGCATGCGCTGCGTGGCGGCTTCCGGCGCGATCGTGATCGAGCCCTGGCGCACGTTCGCGGCGGCGCTCATCGCGACGGGTCCGGTGTCCACGCGGTTGGATGGGAGCGACAGATGCAGGTCCGGATGCGCGCGCTTGATGCCGGCAATGGCGTCGTCCACATCCGTGTAGTCCGAGGTGGCGAGCGAGGTGAGCGACAGCTCGTCGTAGCCGGTGCAGTCGAGCGCGGCGAGCCCGGCCTCCACGACCTTGTCGGCGGGGCGTTCGCGCACGGGGCGATACCAGCTGCCGGCGTGGCAGAAGCGGCAGCCGCGGGTGCAGCCGCGCATCACTTCCACGCTGGCGCGATTGAAGATCGCGGAGGCGTAGGGAACGATCGGCTTCGTTGGCTGGGTGGCGATGTCGAAGCTGTCGTAGACGGCTCGGTCGACGAGGTGCGCGCCGAGGGCGGGCACGTACACGTTCGGGATCTTCGAGAGCGCGAGCAAGCGCTTGCGGCGATCGGGCAGGCGTTCGAGGATCTCCACGACGCGAGCGATCAGGTCCTCGCCCTCGCCGATCAAGAAGCAGTCGAAGAACGGCGCGAGCGGTTCGGGGTTGGACGCGCATGGCCCACCGCCCATCACGATTGGATCGCCGCCTGAACGATCGGCGGCGCGCAGCGGCACGCCCGCGAGATCGAGCATCTCGAGCACGTTGGTGTAGCACAGCTCGTGCTGCAGCGTGATGCCCCACAGATCGGCGTCGCGCACGGGCCGCCACGATTCGAGGCTGAACAACGGCACGCCTTCGCGGCGCATCGCGTCAGCCATGTCCGGCCACGGGCAGTAGGTGCGCTCGGCCCATGCGTTGGTGCGCTCGTTGACCATCGAGTAGAAGATCTGCAGCGCTTGGTTGGAGATCCCGATTTCGTACGCGTCGGGGTACGCCCAGACGATGCGAGCGGTCGCGGTTTCCGGATCCTTGAGGACCTGGTTCGATTCTCCGCCGATGTACCGGGACGGCTTTTGCACGCCCGGCAGGATCGACTCGATGGTCTGCTCGAGCGACGTCACCAGCTCGAAGCCTCCTGCAAAATCTCATGTTCCGCGCGGCTCGCGTGGCGGTCGGGCTGCGGCGTTGGCGCCGGGGTGCTGCGCGGGTCCGTGTGGGTTCCTCGCGCGCTCCGGCAGCTCGTGCCGCGCCAGTCCGTCGTGCATCCCCGCCCACGAGTGGCGGGAACCCGGCTGCGGTGGCTGCCCGTAACCCGTTCGAGGTGTGTGGGCGCCGCCCGCGCGCAGGGCGCCGTCGGCTGAAAACTACCTGCGTAGCCTAGCAGGTATGGGCTCTCCTGCCCCTGCTGCCGCTACCTGACCCCAGTCGGCACGTGCGGGGCGGTGCTTGAGCGTGGCCGGGCTCGCGATGTGCTTCCCGCTCTGCCTACCTTCGCCGGTTGGTCGGCCAGTCACCCGGCCTACCCACTTCTGCCGGCAAACCCGGGTTCAATACGGATCCACCGGAACAAGTGCGCCACAAATCGACCGGCCATCCGAACGGCCTCAGCGGCCCCCGCCCCTCCCGGAAATTCGGGCGTCGCCCCTCGGGAGTGGTGGGACTGAGGGGGATTTTTTCCCACCAAGTCCCACCACTCCCGGAAATTCGAGCCCCGCACATGGGAGTGGTGGGACTGAGTGGGATTTTTTCCCACCAAGTCCCACCACTCCCCGTCGGGGAGGGTGAAGGGGCGGGTGAAAGGGCCGGTTTAAGAGGCAGGTGAAGGGCTGGCGAGCGGGTGGATCAGCCGCGGCGCGGGGTGCGGCGGCGGGGGCGCTTGGCGGTGCCGCCGCTCAGCGGGGTGAGCGCGGAGAACGCGCCGTCTCGCGGTCGGCGACGCTGCGAATCGCCGCGTTCGCTGCTCGTGGCGCGCAGCGAGCCGAAGCCGCCCACCGGTCGCCCCGTGCGTCGGCGATAGCGCGCGTCGGGGCGTTCGGCCTCGCGCAGCACCGCGAGCACGAGGCCCAGCAACGCCATGTTCGTCCACAGCGACGAGCCGCCATAACTGAACATCGGCAGCGGCACGCCCGTCACCGGCAGCACACCCACGACCATGCCCACGTTCACCACGACCTGCGCGAAGAACAGCGTGGCCACGCCGCCGGCGACGAGCCGCCCATAGTAGGTGGACGCAGTGCCCGCGGCCGCGATCAGCCGACTGAGCAGCAGCAGATACAGCCCGAGCACGACAGCACCCCCGATGAACCCGGTGCGCTCCACGAGCGTGGCGAAGATGAAGTCGGTCTGCGGCTCGGGCAAGAACCCCTGCTGCACCTGCGACGCCTCGTCCGACGGACGCCCCGCGAGCTGCCCCGATCCGATCGCGATCTTCGCCTGGATCGTCTGGTAGTTGGAGCCCTGCGCGTCCGCCTCCGGATCGAGGAAGCCGGTCAGACGCTCCACTTGGTAGTCGTGCAGCACGGTCAATCCCAGCGCGGGCAGCACGCCGAGCACCAGCACCGCCAGTCCCACCACGACACTGCCGAGGATCGCAAAGTGCACCCAGCGCGCTCCCGCGAAGAACAGCACGCCGAGCGCGAGGTAGCCATACACCTGCGCCGTGCCGAAGTCAGGCTGCAGGAAGACGATTCCCGCCGGAATCGCGAGCATGCCGAGCACCAGCGCGAAGATCCGCGGCGAACGAATCTCCCGCGCGCGCCCCGCCAAGAACCCCGTCACGGCGATCAACGCGAGGAACTTGCCGAACTCGGACGGCTGCAACGCGATTGGACCCACATCCAACCATCGCCTCGAACCATTCACGACGGTTCCCACGAATCGAACCGCCACCACGCCCGCGATCGCGAGCACGAGCGCGTGACGCCACCACTGCTGCCACCACGCGATCGGAATGCGCGAGACTCCGAGCGCGATGCCCACGCCGATAAGCGCGAACGCGATTTGGCGGTATGCGAAGTCGTGCTGCACGCCACCACCGGGCGCCACGATCGCGACGTCAAGCAACCACACGCTGCACAGGATGATCGCCGCCGCGGCGCCCACCAGCGTCGAATCCCCGCCAAGCTTCTTGCCGAGACCGCGCATCAGTCGCTGCCTCCGCTACCCGTGGCGTTGCCGCCGTCGACCCCGAACCACTCTTGGAACATGCGCAGCACCACCGGCGCGGCCGCCGAACCGCCGTGCCCGCCGTGTTCCACCACTGCGCACGCCGCGATCGTGGGCTTCTCCGCCGGCGCGAACCCGCAGTACCAACCGGTGTCGGTGCCTTGCGTCATCTCAGCCGTGCCGGTCTTGCCGGCCACCGGCACGTCGAAGCCGCCGAACACCGCCGTCGCCGTGCCGTTCGGGCCGTCGTTCACCAAGCGCATGCCTTCGAGCAACGCCTGGCGATCGGCCTCGTTCAAGTGCAGATCGGTCTCGTTGCCCTTCGGAATCGCATACACCTCGCGCCCGCCCGGCTCCTCGACGCTCTTCGCCAAGTGCGGCGTTCGCACGATCCCGCCGTTGCCGATCGCGGCGTAGGCGTTGGCCATCTGCAGCGGCGTGACGCGCAGATCGCCCTGCCCGATCGCGAGGTTGACCGAGTAGCCGGGCTTCCAGATCTTGTCGATCTCGGTGTCGTACGTTTCCTGCCGCCACTTCGGCGTCGGAACGAGGCCCTTGTTCTCGCCCGGGATGTCGATGCCCGTGGGCTTGCCCAACCCGAACTTCGACGCCCATGCCTGCAGCGGCGATCCGTGCTGACTGAAGAACTGCATGCCGAGGTTGTAGAAGTAGGTGTTGCACGACACCTCAAGCGCGACTGACAACGGAATCGCGCCCAAGTTGAGGTCGGTGTTGTTCGGGAACCTCGTCCCCATGATCTCCAGCGAGGGCGGGCAGCCGATCAGATCGCTCGGCTTCACGATCCCCTCCTCCATCGCCGCGATCGCGGTGATCGGCTTGAAGGTGGAACCGGCCGGATATTCGCCTTGGATCGCTCGGTTGAGCAGCGGGATGCGCCGCTCGTCGCTGTTGAGATTCGCCGCGACGCGCTGCGACGCCGGATCGCCGCTCACGAACACGTTCGGGTCGTAGTCGGGGTTGCTGCCCATCGCGAGGATCTCGCCGTTGCGCGGATCGATCGCCACGAACGCGCCCGAGCGAGCGTCGCGACCTTCGCTGGTGCCGCCCACACGGCGAATGCTTTCGGCGAGCGACTTCTCGCCGGCCATCTGCAATTTCAGATCGATCGTGGTGACGAGGTTGTTTCCGGGCGTGGGCGGCAGCCCGCGCAGACCGCTGTCGCTGCGCACGCCCGCCGCGTCCACCTTCACCGCGTCGTATCCGTTCGTGCCGCGCAGGTAGTTGTCGTACGTCGCTTCCAACCCGCTCACGCCGATGCTGTCGATCAGCTGCAGCGACGGATACTTCTTCAGATCGTCCTCGCTCACCTTGCCGACTTGGCCAAGGATGTGCGACGCGACCGGACCGAGCAAGTAGTCGCGCGCGTACGACGGTCGCACGTCAACGCCAGGGAAATCGGACGCGTGCTCGGCGAGGTAGAAGAGCACCGCCTTTTCCTTCACGTCGTCGGCCACGACCACCGGCTCGACTTGGCCCGGCGCCGCGTTCTTCACCGCCTTGCGAATTTTCGCGCGCGTCTGCGCCACCTCGAACGGGTTGGGCGCGAGCACGCGACCAAGCCGCTGCACGACGTCGTCGAGCTGCTTCGAATCGATGTCCTGCAAGTCGATCACGACCTGCTGCTTCTCGCGGTTGACGACGATCTTGCGACCGTGCCGATCCAGCACGCTGCCACGCGGCGCGGCGATCGGCATCTTGCGAATCACGTTGGAATCGGCACGAGCCACATAGTCCGCGCCGCCGATCACCGTGAGCGCCCACAAGCGCAGCACGAGAATTCCGATCACGACCACGCCGAA
>JBDHZF010000129.1:0-6890 GCA_039811765.1 Thermoleophilia bacterium
TGAAGCGATCCATTGCAATTGTCGCCGTGCTTGCCACGACGCTCGCATTCGTGCCGGCCGCGCTGGCCGACGATTCGTCGTCGACGACGAGCGACGCAACCACCGCGACGACGTCGGACACGTCGACGACCGCCACCACCGCGTCGACGACCGAGACCGTGACGGACACCACGACCACGGACACGTCGACGACGGACACGTCGACGACGAGCACCGAGGTGCCCACGACCACGGCGACCACCACGTCGACGACGTCCACGACGACGGATGACGCGGACACGACCGTGCCAACGACGGTGGAAACCGACGACTGCGTCGCCGACTGCATTCCGATCGACGAGGCCGAGACGTGTGCCACTTGCGTGTCCGGCGCAGGCGGCGTTCCTACTGCGGTCGCGGGCTCGGGCGCGCTTCCGTTCACTGGTATCGAAGACATGGTCGCGCCGATTCTGCTGGCGCTGACGGTGCTGCTCGGTGGCGTGGTCGCATGGCGCTGGGCGCAGCTTCGAGAATCCGTGGCCCGCGACGCGACGCTCGCACGACCGCTGCCGGCGCAGGAGGCGTCGCGCACCGGATACGCAGCCGCGCTCAAGCAGCAGCTGATCGAGCAGCGCGCGCGTCGAGTGTTCACGCCGCGCGTGGCGTGACGCTCACGTCAATTGCGCTTCCGAACGTTTCTCGTGGTCCGTTCCCGACGAATTCGGGGGCGGACCACATTCGTTTCGCTGCGGGCCTCAGCGTGCGGACGCGAGCGCGTCGAGCTCTTCTTCGACGAGCGACAACGCTTCGTCGATGTTCGCGTCCAAGTCGCTCGCAATAGTCGCGACGTCGCCACCCTGCGTGATCGCCGTTGGCAGCTCGATCAGGACTTGGCGTTCGATGCTTGCAAGTAGCTCGGGCGAGACGGCGGCGATGCCAGCTGCTGCGGGTTGCAATGCGGACGCGTCGAGCGAACGCAGCTTCATCGTCGCAGCGTCCTTGTCGCCCCGTTCGGCCACCTCGACAGCCGCAGCAAGTCCACGCTTCAACGAACGCAGGTGGTCCGGCGTCAGTTGATCCGGCTCGGGGAACGATGTGTCGACCCGCGCGGCGAACGTGATGTCGTCTTGCAGGGCCGACAACTCGCCGACCACCTTTGCCGGATCTCGAGGCGTGCCGGTCGGAGTCGGCGACGGAGTGGAACTTCGCATGATGCGTGCAAGCTTCTCGCGGATCTCCGCCCTGCGGTTTTCCGGGACTGCTTCGAGCTGGCGCGTGCTCGCGTCGACGAGCAGACCATAGGCGCGTCGATAAGCGTCGACGTCCTCGAGCTGCGTGCCGTCTGCGTTGAATGCCGACTCGTACGCGCTGGCCGCGTCCTCGATGGTCTGTGCCAACATCGCCGCGCGAAACGACACGTCTTGTCGCGCCTCGATCGGAACAGCGGCATCGCATGTCGGTTGGAGCAGCGAGGCGTCTATTGAATGGACCGTGTCTGCGTACGTCGCCATGTCGCCGGGCGGCGTGTCGCGCAAGCGTTCCATTTCCACGCGGAGCCTTGACACGATCGACGGAATCGTGACGGCGGCGCGCGGCTCGATCGCCGGCAATTCGTTGTCGAGCGCGTCGTCGAGCGTCGCGGCTGCCGCGTCGACGTTCGAATCGGCCAGCGTTCGGGCCGCCGCCAATGCAGCACGTATCCCGATGCACGCGCGTGCGCGCGCGAGCGCGGCGGCGCCGTGCTTCTCAAATGGCGCGCCGCCGCTGCCGGCCTGCACACCGTCGCTCGGACCGTTCGGATCCACGTATGTGACTTGCGACGGCGCTCCGCACGCACTCGCGAGCAGGGCGCAGCCGAGCACCATGATCGTTGTCGCGAGCCGGAACATGCCGTGAGCCTATCGAGCCAGCCATGCGCCACATGGTGTAATCGGCGCATGGACGTGACTTTCCAGTTCACATGCGTTGCGTACAGCCGCAGCGTCGGCGGTGCCATGCGAGTCCTGCTTGCGATCGATCAGGGTGATCGCATGCTCTTCGACGGAGAACCCGTGCTGCTCGCTGAGCATCGACCATCGGCCGATGCCAGCGCACTGCGCGTCGAAGGACCCGACGCGATGGATCCCGTGGTTGTCGAACTCGTGCGCTCGGCGATCGCGATTCCGCTCGCGGCGCTGGTGGACGGATCGTTCGGCCGCGACGGCGAGCTGCGCCTAGAACAACTCTTGGATGCGCGCGTCGCAGTCCTGCTACCGAGCGACACGTTCGACCGGTGAATTGCGGCGAATCGCCGTGAGACCGGGTATGGCCGCATTCGGCATTGACGCGGCCCGCGTCGGCCAACCGCCCCCGTCGACCGACCGTTTTCCCCGACGCGATCACGAAGCACTGGTGCATCGCCGTTGCTGGAGGGCCGCGGCACATGACCTCGGGAGGGTCCACATGTCCGTCGCAGCCGCATCATCCGTTCGTCAGCCGGCGATCGCGTCGTCGTCCACACCACGTTTCGACAAAGTCGTCAGCGGCGCTGCATTCGGCGGCATTCTCGGCGCCGCGGCGGGAGCGGGTTTGTCCTTCACCGCGCTGCCGTTCATCGGCGGTCTCGCGGCGCCGTTCGCCGCTGCCATCGGAGGCGCCGCAGGTCTCGTGATCGGCGGGTTGATCGGATTCTTGCGTGGTCGCTCGAGCAGCGACGACGCTCGGGTTGGCGCCGGAACGATTGGGCACGCGCCGCCCGCGCCCGGAACGACGAGCAACGGTTTGCCGCCCGCGCTTCCTGCCGCGTGACCGTTGTCGGTCGCGGGTGGCGCGTCAATGCGCCGCCATGCGCGCCGCCACGAACTCGCCTCGCTCGGCCGGCTCTTCGAGCAGTCGTTGCAGCAGGTTCGACAGCGCGATGCGCAGGCGCGGCATTCCGTGGCCCTGCGCGAGTCGAGCACACTCGACCGGGCGCAGGAGAATTCCGCGGCGATAGAGCATCGCGGTCATGCCGAGGCGCACCGCGTTGACGTGAATGCAGATGCCGAGCGTGAGCGCCAACGCGCCGAGAATCGCAGCGATCCACGTGGCGAGGCCGGTCATCGGCAGCTCGCCCGATCGGGGCGTGGCTGGCGCGCCCGCGCCCCCTCCCGCTGCCGCGTTCGCTGACGCGACGGCGAATCCGCCACCGCCAGCAACGGCACCGCGTCGTGTTCGAGCATTGTGACGCGCGGGGCGCTTCGCTGCGCCCTTGGACGCCGCGGGGCGGGTTGAACGGGACGCCTTTGCCTTTGCGTTCGCCTTCGTCTGGGACTTCGTGGCGGTGTTCGCACGAGCGACTTTCGGCGCGGCGGTGACCTGTCGCGGCGCGGCGGCGATGCCAAGCGGATCGTTCGACGCGCCACCACCGGAGACGATCGAGCCGCTCGTGGCGGGTCCGGACGACTGCTTGGTCGACGTGGAGGGCTGGGACGTTGCGGTCCATGCACCGAACGCGATCAACGCGATTCCAACGAGGACGACCGTGAGCCGGCCCCAGCGCATGCGCGCGACCGTGGCAGGGGCAACCGCGCTGTCGCCACCGCCAGCGATCGGCCGCAACGGCACCGGCGCAGCGAGCGGCTGCGTGGTAACCGTCGAGGGGAACGACCACTCGGGCTGGAGCGGCTGGGCGGAGGGGTGGATGGTCTGGGCAGTCTGCATGTCACGCGTCCCTGGGCTGGGGCGGCGGCGAAGCTGGGCTGGCAACGTCGTCGCGTGTTTGCAATCAATCGATTCTGTTCCGGACTTTGCGGTTCGTCAATATGATATGGCGGCCAATGACGTGGCCTGTTGGTCGAACACATGTTCGATAGTAGTGTTCGGCGGGTATCGAACGTATGTTCTGCCATCCGTTGTGGCATGGCGGTGTCGTAGGAGGAGTGGTTATGGAGCTGGTCGTGAAGGCGGTTTTGGTTGGATACGTGCTGTACTCGGTGCTGGGGGCTCCGGTGCTTTCGCACGAGGCGATGGCTGGTCGGCGCGCGCGTCGTGCGTGAGTTGGCCGCTCTTGCATCCACTAACATGTGGTCGTGAGCGGGCGTTTTTGTGATCGAGGCCATCGAATGGCCGATTTTGTGAAACAACGACGGCGTGCCACGCGATAGAGGGGTACATAGCGCGCGGCATGTGCCGCCGGGCACCGTCCCCCTTTGACGGTTCGACCTTCGTCCCCCTCGCGGTCGTTCCGTTTGCCCGGCATGCACGTACCCCGTCCCCCTCGCCACGCGCATTGCGATCGCGTTTCACGCGCCATGCTCCCGTCCCCCTTGCGGGCGTGGAAGCGCGATCGACGAGCGGCCCCGGATCACACCGGGGCCGACTTGTCTTCTGGAACGCGCCCGCAGCCCGGCCGCAATCGGGTTCTCGCGAATTGACCGTCTGAGCACGGGTTCCATGTTCAACGACCGGCACTTGGCCGTTTTTGTGAAACGCGATCGTGGCCGATCCCGAAACACAGGCACATAGTGGGTCGGCTTGCCAGCCAGGTCGCGCGTCCCCCGTCCAGCTGCATCGCGTTGTCCCCCCGTCGATCAGCTTGCGACCCGGCAGACGGCTCCACCCACGCGCTGCGCGATTCGCGTTCGACACCTCGTCCCCCTCGTCCCCGGTTTCGAGCGTCGCAAGCAGCTTCCGAAGCGCCCCGGTCGTCCCCCCGGGGCGCTTCGCTGTTTCGTGCGGCCAGCCACTGGCCAACGGGTTGGGCCGGGAACGGCCAAGTGATCGCAGGCAGTTGAGCGAGCAGTCGCGGGACGGGTAGGGTTTCGCTCGGAAACGCTGGAGCATGGACGCTCTCCGGCGGACACAGGGAAGGGACGCCCGCTCATGAACACCGCTGCAGTGCCGACTTCGGCATCCGCAATCGCGACGCCTCCGGTCACGGCGCCGTTTCTTTCGGAGAACGACGTGATCATCGTCATTCCGCGCGACACGTCGCGAGAGCGGCAATCGTTCGGCACGGGTGGATACGAGGCAGCGCGTCAGGGGCCCAGTCAGCAGCAGATGCAACGTCGGTTGGAATCGACCGTTGCAGACATCCAGGCCAAGTACGCGCAGCTTGGCATTCGCCCGAGCGAAGGCAACGGCCGAATGATCTCGACGTACGTGCCGCAATACGAGAACGCCGCGTACCTCCCCAAGGGCGGCCGGCTCTCCAACGGCGTCGTGATACCCGATGATTCGATCATCGTCGGTCGAGATTCGCGATCGGGGCAGCCGTTCCTCGAGTCGGAGGACGTCATCGCCCACGAACTCGGGCATCGCATCTTGGACCACATCACGAAGCAGCCGCTGTCGCTGGATCCACGCAGCCAGGACGCAGCGCTGCACGAGTCGATCGCGGACACGTTCGCCGCGCTGATCGACGACGTCGATCCGTGGACGCTCGGCGAGGAATTGGTCGAGCCCGTGCGCCACATGGACCATCCCGAGGTGCAGGGCGATCCCGGCACGATTGCCGAGATGAACGCCGGCATCCGCTCGGGCCAATGGGACACTCCTATCGGGCTCGACGAGCGCCTCAACGAGGTCACGGCTACCGATCCGCACTGGTTGGCAGGCGTGCCGAACAAGGCCGCCTCGATCATCGGCGCGCAGCTCGGGCGCGACACGCTCGGCAAGATCTACATCGACGCGCTGCGCAAGTACGTCGGTCCCGGCCAGAAGTTCGAAGGCTTCGCCGTGGCGACGATGCGATCAGCGATCGACTTGTTCGGCCCGAAGAGCCGCGAGGCGCTGGCAACGCGCGATGCATGGGACGCGGTTGGCGTGCTCGACCTCGTCACGGCGCAGCTGTCGCCTGCGCGTGCATGACCCGCGTCGGGCGTGATCGTCAGCATTCGCGTCATGGATATCCATGCGCGCGCTACAGGTGACGATCGCTCTTCGGCTTGCGACCTTGCATCGATCGTGCTCGCGCACGGTCGGCGTGATCGTCCGCAAGGCGCGCCTGAGCAAGTTCCCGTCGATGTCGCTGATCGATCGGAGCGGGATGGCTTCGACGCGCGAAGCGTGATCGTGCTCGCGCTGGTGGTCGCCGTGCTCGCGTCGGTCGTCGGATGGGTTGCGACGGGTCGCACACCGGAGCCGACGGCGCCTGCGGCGAAGCCGGCGAGCGCCGATGTCGGCGCCGAAGCGAAGTCTGGGCAGCGCGTCGTGTCGGACGCGACGACGCCAGCGACTCCGGCGATCCGGGGCGTCGACTTGGCGTTGGGGCGCGTCGCTTCGACCAGCACGGGAACCGGGATCGCGACGCTGTCGATCGGGATCGCCAACCGCGGAAGCCGTGACTTCGCGGCCGTTGACGGCGCGAGCGTGCTCGTCATCGTCGACGGTGCGATCGGCGCGACCCAGCAGCTTCCCGCGATCGAGGCTGGTGCGTCGACGAAGCTCGACGTCCGCCTGAACTGGTGCCCCGCGGGCGCGGTGCCTGTGACGGTGGTGCTCGATCCGGGCGCCGTCGTGCGCGAGGCCGACGAGCGCAACGGTTCGATCAGTCGCGCGGTCGACTTCGGGTGTTGACGGCTGGCGCGGCCGCGAGGCGGTGGCCGGTTGTGGACTCGGTCGTGGCCAGCGTCGGCAGCGCGCGCGTGGGACGCGCGCCATGCTCGAGCTGCGAAGCGACAGGACGACGATGACCCAGCTCACGGCCAATGCTCCCGCCGCCGCCGCGAAAACCGCGACGCCCCCGATCTTGGACACGTCGTCCACGTCCAAGATCCCCGAGGTTCCCGCGCCGGCCGGTACCGGCTTGGGTTCGCCCACGGGCAACATTCTCATCGCGCGGCTCGACGCGAAGGCCGACTTGAGCTTCGCTTCGTCGATGCCGCGTGGACCGGAGCGCAAGCAGGCGGTGTACGACGCGCTCGTGAAGACCGCGCAGCGCAGCCAGGTGG
>JBDHZF010000130.1:0-6865 GCA_039811765.1 Thermoleophilia bacterium
GTCGAGCACCACGTTGACGTGGCGCGGCGCGCCGACTGGCTCGTCGACGTGGGGCCCGGCGCCGGCGCGCACGGCGGGCGCGTGGTCTATTCGGGCGAGCCCGCCGGCTTGGCCGACGTCGTCGACAGCTCCACGGCGCCCTTCATGCGCAAGCTGAACTCGTCTTCGCGCGCACGCGCTTGTGACACACGAACGCCGACCGGCTGGCTCGAACTCGACGAGGTGCGGCTGCACAATCTCGACGGCGTGGACGTTCGCGTGCCGCTCGGCTGCCTCACCGCCGTCACCGGCGTGTCCGGCTCGGGCAAGTCGTCAGTCGTGGACGGCGCGCTGGCGGCCGCGGTCGCCGACCATTTGGGATCGGACCTCGCGTCGGTGATCGGCCGCGTCGAGGACACCGATGAAGACGACTTCGTCCCCGTGGATTCGGCGCGCTGGCGCGATGCACGGGGGCTGGACCTCGTCGATCGGCTGGTGCGCGTTGACCAGCGACCGATCGGCCGGTCGCGCCGCTCGAACGTCGCCACATACACGGGCCTGTTCGACTCGATCCGCAAGCTGTTCGCCGCAACCGACGAGGCACAATCACGCGGGTGGAAGGCCGGACGCTTCTCGTTCAATGTGGACGGCGGGCGCTGCGAGACCTGCCACGGCGAGGGCGCGGTCGCCGTGGAGCTGATGCTCCTGCCAGGAACCGTCGCCACGTGCGAGGCGTGCGGCGGCTCGCGCTACGCGCCCGACACGCTCGAGGTGTCCTGGCACGGCATGACGATCGCCGACGTGCTCGCGCTGACAGTCGACGACGCGGCCGCCGCCTTCGAAGGCGAACCCGCCGTGCTGCGCGCCATCCACGCGCTGCGCGACGTCGGCCTGGGGTATCTCCCGCTCGGGCAGGGCGCGATGGAGCTGAGCGGCGGCGAGGCACAACGCATCAAGCTCGCCACCGAGCTGCAGAAGGCTCGACGCGCCAACGTGCTGTACCTGCTCGACGAGCCAACCACCGGCCTGCATCCTGCCGACGTCGAACTGCTCGACGCGCTGCTGCACCGATTGGTGGACGCTGGTCACACCGTGGTGGTCGCGGAGCACGACATGGCGATGGTCGCCGGCGCGGACCACGTGATCGATCTCGGTCCCGGTGGCGGCGACGAAGGCGGACGCGTCGTGGCCCAAGGAACGCCCGCCGAAGTCGCGGAGTGCGGCGCAAGCGCGACGGCGCAGTACCTGCGAATCAAGTAGTCGATCGACTACCCAACACTTCTGCGGCACGAAATTCCACCAAACAGTAGCCGAGCGACTACTTTTTGACTACACTGTGCACGAGCAACGCAACAAGTAGCCGATCGGATACCAATTTGCGCATCGAAACCCTGGCCGACTTGGGTCCCATCATGCGGGCCGAGCGCCGAAGGCGCCGCCTCACGTTGGACGAAGTCATGTTCGCAGCAAACGTCAGCAAGACGTTCCTGATCGACGTCGAGGCGGGCAAGCCAACCTGCCAGTTCGACAGAGTCCTTCGCGTCGCGAATGTGGTCGGCATCGCCCTTGAAATTGTCATGGTTCCCGACGCCGACGAGGTCCTGTGATGCCGAAACTCGACATCACGTTGCGCGGACGCGTGGTTGCCGAGCTTCGCGCGCTCGAGTCGGTCCGAGTCGAACTGGCGTACCGTCCCGATGCCCGAGCCGGCATCGACGACATCTCGATCGCGTTGCCCGTTCGAGACGAGCCGTACGACGTCGACGGTTGCCGCAGCGTGCTCGAATGGCTGTTGCCGGAACGACAGGTGCGAGCGACCATCGCGCAGCGCATTCACGCCGACGCCTCGGACACGTTCGCCTTGCTCGCGCACTACGGTCGCGAATGCGCGGGGGCAATACAGTTCGCGCCCACGGATTCCGTGCCGCTCGAGCCTTCGGTGTCCTGGTTGGAAGAGCAGGAACTCGCGCGAAGGATCGGCGGCTTGTCGACCAATCCGTTCTTGTCCATGGACGAGGACGACATCGAGCTCTCCTTGGGCGGTGTACAAGAAAAGGCGCTCGTGGTGGTCGACGGCGATCGCATCGGACTGCCGCGTCACGGCGCGATCTCCACGCACATCATCAAGCCCGACATCTCGGACCGTCTTCGCTCCGTCCTCGCCGAATACTTCGCGATGCGCCTCGCTCGCGAGATCGGACTCAGCGCGGCGCACGTGGAGCTTCGCTCCATCGGAGGCCGGCTCGTGTTGTTCGTGCGCCGATTCGATCGCCTGCTCGATGCCGATGGTTCCCTTCGACGCGAGCATCAGGAAACGTGCGCGCAAGCGCTCGACATAGCCCCGGAGCGCAAGTACGAACTGCGCGGCGGCCCGGGCGTCGGCGCGCTTGCGACGTTGCTGCGCAAGCACGGAGCGAATCCAGCGCGCGACCTGCAGTCGCTGACGATGCTGATCGTCTTCAACGCCTTGATCGGCAACGCCGACGCGCATGTGGGCAACTTCGGACTGATCCACTACGTGAATGGCGCGACGCGTCTCGCGCCCGCCTACGACTTGCTCCCATATCGGTCCGTGCTGGGAAGGGACCCCAAGGGCTACGCGATGCGGTTTGGAGACTCCTACGAGTTCGGCAACGTCTCCCGCGAACGCGTCGAGGGACTTGCGAGGCAGCTCGAGGTCGCGCCGCGCGGCGCCGTGGCGCTGTGGGACCAATTGCGCTCGACCATTCCGGGCGCGGCGACGAAGATCGCAGACGAGATCGCCGCGGCGCATGAATTGTCTGGAGACGAAATCGAGCTGCTGGAACGGATCACGACGGATGTGTCGTCTCGTTGCTGATCGTTACCCGAGCCAGCTCGGCGTGAAGCGCGCGAACCAAGTGGACAATCGCGACATCGCCCCGGTCACCAGCAGCACGCCGAGCACGATCAGCAACGCCCCGCTGACGCGGTTGACCCATGGCAACCAGCGTCGCATGCGCGGCGCGGCGAGGTTGAACTTGTCGATCGCAAACGCCGCCGCGAGAAACGGCACGGCGAGTCCGAGCGAGTAGGCGGCGAGCAGCGCCGCGCCCTGCCCAGTGCTGCCAGTGGCGGCGAGCGCGAGGATCCCCGCGAGCACGGGACCGATGCACGGCGTCCAGCCGGCGGCGAACGCCGCGCCGACGACGAACGATCCGGCGATGCCGATGCGTCGCAGCGCCTGCGCGCGGTGCAGCAGCCGCGCTTCTTGCTGCAGCAGCCCAAGCGGGATCATGCCGATCAGCACGAGCCCGAAGACGATCAGCAGCACGCCGCCGATGCGCGAGATGAGCTCGCCCTCGTCGCGAAACAACGCGCCCACGGCGGTCGCCGACAAGCCGAGGGAGACGAACACCGCCGAGAAGCCGAGCACGAACGAAATCGCATGCATCATCGTGGCACGCCGCCCTGCCTTCGCGCCTCGAGCCTCCGCGCCGCTGACGCCCGCGAGGAACGCGACGTAGCTGGGCACGAGCGGCAGCACGCACGGCGACAAGAAACTGAGCACGCCCGCGAGGATCGCGGCGAGGATTCCCACGATCCCGAACTCGACCTTCGACGACGACTTCGTTTCGCGCTTGGCGCTCCCGGCGTAGTCGCCCTTCGACGCGATCGCGCGGTCGATTGCGCGCTCCACCGTGGGATCGCTCTCGTCGATCGCGCCCGCCCAGCGCCGCACCACGACGCCGTCGCGGTCCACGAGCACCGACTCGGGCACGCCGGACGAGCGGAACGTCTGCGTGAACGTGTCCTGCGGATCCAGCCACAGCGGGTACGTCACGCCGCGCTGACCGGCAACGCGACGCACGTTGGCGTCGCTGCCGGGACGGTCGATCGACACGCCGATCACGGTGAACTCGTCGCCGCCGCGCTCGTCTTGCAGCTGCTGCAGGAACGGCATCTCCTGCACGCACGGCCGACACCACGTCGACCACTTGTTGAGCAGCACCGCCCTGCCGCGTTGCTGCGCGAGCGTCACCGCGGCGCCGCCGTCGAGCGTCGTCGCTTCGTAGCTCGGCGCGACTTCGCCGACCGCGCCCGCGGCGGCGCGCGCCTGCCCCGGATGGAGCAGGCACGCGCACGCCGCGAGCAGCGCGACGATCGCGATTGTCAGTCGAGTGTCAGTGACCGGCCTCGTCATGCTCTTCCTGTCCCGAATGCTCGTCGCCGGGGCCCGAGCCGAAGCCGTCCTTCGCCGCCTCGCCGCGCGTGGCGATGTACAACCCGTCGTCCTGCGACCAGGTCATCGCCACGAGCGAGCCGTCGGAGTCGATGGCTGGCGTCTCGCCGCTCGCCACGGGCTTGTCCAACGTCGTCACCGTGCCGCCCTCGGCGCGCGCGAGGTGCACCTTCTTGTCCTTCGTTCGCTTGTCGTCCCACACGATCCATGTCGCGTCGCCTTGAGTCGCCACGTCGATGTAGGCCGGCGGATAGAACTCGTCCACCGCCACGGGCAGCGGCTTGTGGAACGAGCGTCCGCCGTTCGACGACCAGGTGTAGTACACGCCGGGTCGCCCGGGCTTGCCGGTCCAGTATGCGCCGTGCACGTCGTCGTGGGAATCCACTGCGAGCTCGGGGCCCGATTCCGGGCAACCGTTGAACTCCCAGTTGTCGTCGCCCAGCGGGATCGGATCGCTCCACGTCTGGCCGTTGTCGTAGCTGCGGATCACGCCGATGTCGCGGATCTGGGTGTTCTTGCTGGCGAGGTCCACGTTGCGGTAGGCGAAGTAGATCGTGCCCTTGGAGTCCACCGACAGCGCGTTGTCGCAGCATGCGCACGACGACACCTCGCCGCGCGCGGACCTGCCGAACGTCTTGCCTCCGTCGCTCGAGCGCACGATGTTGATGCCGGTGGGCATGCTCGGGTTGAGGTCGGACCGGTAGTCCAGGTACCCCACGAACACGTTCTTGCCGTACGTCGCCATCGCTTGGTACATCTCGGACGTCGCATCGCCGTCGGCGGCGGAGACGCGCGTTTCCTTCGCGAACGTCTTCCCGCCGTCGGATGAGAGCGTCACCATCGTGTTCATCTTGGACATGTCGTCGTTCATGAGCGGCCACGTCACCACCACGCGATCGTCGCCGCTGGAGACGAGCTTAGTGGTCGTGTTGAACCCGGCGTTCACCGTGCCCTCGTCGTGGTTGGCCTGCACCGGCTCGGAGAACGTCTCGCCACCGTCGTCGCTGTACGCAACCCACGCGTTCTGCGGCGTGAAGTTGCCGCCCTTCGGCTTGGGCAGGTCCTGCGCCCAGGAGACGTAGATGCGACCGGTCGCGCGATCGATCGTCACGTCGGCGTCGTGCGTGCCCTCGCTCGCGGTGATCTGCACGGCCTTGCCGAATTCGGATCGGTCGAGCGTCGTGTTCGGGTTGGCGGGCAGCTTGTCCTTGCCAGACGCCGTGGTCGACGACGAGCTGTCGTCGCTATTGCTGCATGCCGCGACGGCGAGCGCCGCGATCGCGATCGCCGAAGCGACCAAGGTGATTCGCTTGGTGTTCATCGTTCAACCCTCCGAGAATGCGAGGTCCGTGCACGCGTCGAGGCCGAGCTCGTCCGCGGCGTTCATCATCGTGCCGAGGTTCGTCTTGACGTTCACGACGGGCAGGTACAGCGCGTCGGTGTCCTCGTTCTTCGCCTCCACGAGGCTGCGCAGCTGCTTCGCCTGGTCGACCGAGTCCGCGGCCGCGTGCGAGAAGCTCGCGAACTCGTCCTCGTGCCCCTTCGGCGCGTCGAGCTTCGAGAGCTTGGTGAATGGCTCCTCGATCGCGGCGAGCAGCGCCTCGGATTTGGGGTCGAACTCGTCGAGCGTCGCGGGGAAGCTCGTTGGCAGCACGGTCTTCGACATCGCGTCCGCGGCGTCCTCGCACAGCGGGGTCGCGGCTTTTCGGAACGCGGCGAGCGAGGTCGTTGATCCGGAGTCGGACGATGACGACGACGAGTCGCCGCACGCGCTCGTCGCGAGCGCAGTGGTGATCGTGGTGGCCGCGACGATCGCGGCCACGCGGAGTGGTCGTTGCACGGGTGGTCCCTTCAGGAAATCGGGTTGCGTGAGCTGGTCAGGCGAACCGCGTGAAGGGTGGGCCGCGTCGGCCGAGCGCGACGGATCGCCACGCGTCGAGCGCCAGTCGAGCACCGGCAACGGCGTGCACGATTCGAACGTGCGTCGACTCGATGCACTCGGGACGCCGCCAGATCGAACCGATGGCGCGCGCCACGGCGCGAACGACGCGCCACGCGGCCCGTTCCAGCCGCAGCAGCACCGCGACTCCGAGCAGCGTCGCGACGGCGTGCACCGCGAGCATCGCGATCGGCAGCTGCGCGTGCGCGCCCGGCGCCACGTGGTGCTCGTGCACGGGCGATTGCGCGATCACGAGCGCGACGTGCACGAACGCTTGGATCGCGGCCACGCTCGCGAGCATCGCGAACGGCCGGACGCGCTGCGCGCCGAGCACGTGCGCGTAGCTGGCGGCGAGCAGCACGGCGATCGCGACCACCCAGGCGTGCACCACGGATCCGCTCGCCATCGCGTGCCCGGCCGCGCCGACGCCCACGGACACCGCCGCGAAGCAGCAGGCGCGAAGCGCTCGCCATGCGGGCGCCGAGATGTGGACGCGACTCATCGCGTCCATACTACCCGCGATCACCGAACCCGCGAACACGACCGAAGATGCGAGGTCCGCGCCTGTTGTGGCACGGACCTCGAGCAGCTCGACGAATCGAACAGCGCGTCACGACGCGTGCCCATCGTAGCGGATCCCTCAGTCGGGAATCGATGCACGCCCCGAAGCGTGAGTTGCATGAGCAGCGTGACGAAACAAATGTCACGCAATGCGCGCACTTTCACACGGAAGTGCCACAACTTCG
>JBDHZF010000131.1:0-6780 GCA_039811765.1 Thermoleophilia bacterium
GAACATGCGCAGGGCTGCGTCGAGCAGGTCCTCCACGTCGCTGCTTCTGCGCCCCACGATGCTGATCGCCACCTGGGCGCGCTGCCACTTGTCGTGGAAGTCGACCTCGCTCATCGAGAAGCCTGCGTCGCGCAGGCGCGCCTTGAGGCTGCGCAGCGGCTGACGCTTGTCCTTGAGCGAGCGCGACTGTGGCAGGTGCAGGTCGAGCACCATCAGCCCCGCGAACCCGGCACCGCTCACGTCGCGAACGCGCGAGGTCGGGCGCGGTCCGGTCGACAGGAACAGGACGTTGTTCGGCAGTGGTGGTGCATCGACGATCACGCACCCTTGGTTCGCCGCGGGCGGGCCGCTTCCCTGCCGCACGTGGCGGCCAGCCGCGCGGCCGTCAGCGCGGTACGACGGCTTGGAGCCCCACGAACCAGCGAACGACGCAGGCCATGACGGCGGCGATGCCGACGCTGAGCGCAGTGCCGATGATGAAGCGCTCGGCGAAGCGGTGGTCGGTGCTCGCCTCACCGAACCGCGCCGCGGTCTTCACCAGCAGGAATGCCGCGATCGCTGCCGGCGCACCGGCAACGACGGCCCCGAAGGTGATCAGCCGCTCCAGGGCGCCGATGATCGCACCCGCACCGCGGTAGCCGTCGACTCGATCGGTTGCGTGATCAGGATCGGAGCGCTCGAGGCACCCGAGCACGGCCGCACACACGAAGTGCGCAACGACGAGCGTGAGCACGAGGCCCGCGGCGACAGCCGCGTAGCTCGTCCACTCCGGAAGGTCGAACCTACTCCGCACCGAGCGCCTCCCGGATCGCGTGCTGCGCGAGCTGCCGCGCAGCATTGGACTCCTGGTATGCGGCGCCAGCCATGCTCTTGGACACGACATTCGCGCCGATACCGAGCTCGTGCGCGATCTGGGCCTGGGTCGATGCGGTGTCCAGGCGCACGGCGATCGCGTGCTGGCGATCGGTGCGTCGATGCACGTAGCTCCAATGCAGCGCGAGCGCGTACTCGACGACCCTGGCCGTGTCGGGATCGGAGTGGCCGACCGCGAGCGGCCAGTCCGGTACGACCCCGTCCACGTTCGCCTTGCGCCGGCCTCGTCCCTGCCGCGCATTGGCACGCTCGATCGCCGAACGCGCCATGTCGAACGCGGGCCCACCCGAGAGCCGTGCCTCGCTGCGAAGCTCGTCGACGATGCCGATGCCGATGCCGATCCAGCAGGCTTCTCGAGCAAGGTGCTGGATCGCATCGCAGACCGCGACTGGATCCCCCGCGACCGCCTGAATCTCGTCCCCCACCGTCGGAGTGAACGGCAGGAGCCAGTCACCGACGGGCGCAGCCGACAGCCGGCGCTGGATCCGCTCGATACCGGCAACGCTCCCACCACTACCACGGGCATCGACGGTGATCACGATGGCGTTCATGCTGGCCACGCCGCATATATTCCCCTCGAAGGGCGAATATCAATCATATTCGCCTGAATGGGCGATATAACGCGAGATCCACCCGTGACGGCGAAGTGTGGCCAGCCGCGCGGCCTCGCGGGGCCGGGGCCGGAGCAACTGCCGCGCGGCCCCGGCGCAATCGGGGATCCTACGACGATGGAACGCGTCTCTCCCGCACCCTCGTCGACCATTCGTGCTGCCGCGCCCGCCGGCGCGACACCCGCTGCCGGCACGATGCCGTCCGCCGCCAGCGCCGTGCCCACGAGCTCGCCCGACTGGGTGAAGGACGCGATCTTCTACCAGGTATTCCCGGACCGCTTCCGCAACGGCGATGCATCGAACGACCCGGCCGGCACCGAGCCGTGGGGCGCGCCGCCGAAGAACGACACGTTCTTCCAGGGCGGTGACCTGCAGGGCGTGACGCAGGGCGTGCCGTACCTGCAGAAGCTCGGGGTCAACGCGCTGTACCTGAACCCGATCTTCGAGTCCCCGTCGAACCACAAGTACGACACGGCGGACTACTCGAAGGTGGACGACAACTTCGGCGGAAACGCCGCGTTCGGATCGATGGTGGACGCGGCGCACGGCGCCGGCATGAAGGTGATGCTCGACGCGGTGATCAACCACACGTCGAACGAGAACGTGTGGTTCAAGGACGTGATCGCCAAGGGCAAGGACAGCCCCTACTGGTCGTGGTACACCGTCAACCGCTGGCCGATCAGCACGTACCGCGACGACAAGGGCGTGCTGCGCTCGAGCGACTACAAGGGCTGGGGCAAGCCGGAGTGGGGCGGGCCGTACGCGACGCTGCCGGTGCTCGACTACCACGGCGCGGGCACGCTCGAGAAGATGGTGACCGGCGAGGACTCCGTCCTCAAGCACTGGGTGAACGCGGGCAAGATCGACGGGTGGCGCATGGACGTGGCCGACGAGGTCGATCCGAAGGTGTGGGTGGAAGCGCGCAAGCAGCTCAAGGGCTTGTCGCCGGACGTGGCGATGATCGCGGAAAACTGGCACGACTCGTCGTCCATGCTGAGGGGCGACCAGTTCGACGGGGCGATGAACTACCAGTACTTCCAGCTGCCCGCGGTGGACTTCTTCGCGAAGAAGTCGATCAGCGTGGACGACTTCGTCGGGCGGCTCAAGAACGGCTACTCGCTGGACAAGAAGCTGGCGATGTTCAACCACTTGGAGTCGCACGACACGCCGCGCTTCATCACGCAGGCGGGCGGCGACTGGTACCGGATGCGGCCAGCGGCGATCTTCCAGATGACCTATCAGGGCGCGCCGAGCATCTACTACGGCGGCGAGATCGGGATGGAAGGCGGCGCCGATCCTGATTCGCGACGCGCGATGGAATGGGACGTGGCGAATGGCGTGCACGCGCCGGAGCGCCTGAGCGGCGAGCAGCGACAGGGCGTCGCGCCGGCGTCGCGGCAAGAGCGCGCGAACCAGCTGTTCGGCCTGTACGAGAAGCTGATCGACACGCGCAAGGGCGTGGAGGCGCTGCGTCGCGGCGAGTTCGACGTGATCAAGACGCACAACGACGAAGGACTGCTCGCGTATCGCCGCTCGGTGCCGGGCGACGCGCAAGACGCAGTCGTCGCGATCAACAACTCCACCACCGATCAGCGTGTGTCCGTGCCGGTCGGCGGGTTCGCCGCGGACGGCACGTCGTACCGCGACGCGCTGACTGGTTCGACGTATGCCGTCAAGAACGGCAGCATCGACCTCGGCCGCGTCGACGGCAACTGGGGTGCGGTGCTGGTGCGCGACGCGTGATCGACGAACGCGCGCTGGACGCGACTGGGCCGACGTGACGATTCCGTGCGACTCTTGTGACACAGATGTTGCAGAGTGCGCGTGTCTTGTGACAGTTCCAGTGCGACGATTCTCGCCGTGGACAGCATCGAACAGCGCATCAGACCGATCGCGGTCCGCCAATCTGGAGTGTTCACCGCGAAGCAAGCACGCCACGCAGGGATCTCGGCACAGGCACTACACCGATGGACCGCGGCGGGCCGAGGACAGCGTCTGCATCGTGGCGTGTTCGCGCTTGGTCCGTTGCCACCCTCGTTGTGGATGCGTCGCATGGCGGCGTCGCTTGCGGCCGGCGACGGCGCAATGCCCGGCGGTGAAGCCGCGCTCGACGAATATGGTTTGGACCGGCGCCGAAGTCAATCGGTGGTGGTCCTCATCGACCGCAGCTTCACCCCGATGGACGGAGTGGAGTTCATCCGAACGCGCACGCTAAGCAGCGAGGATCGGACGACTTGGAACGGACACGCGTTTCCCACGATCGAGCGTGTACTTGTCGACGTCGCACATCGTCGATCAGTCCATCACTTGTGCAAGCTGATCAGCGAGGCCGCGTTCCGAAAGCTGCTGGATGTCGATCGACTCCGTCGCACGATCCAACGCAATCGCAACCACAAAGGCATTGGCCGTTTGATCGACGCGCTCGCCCGCTACGAGGGAGGCGAGAACGGGGTCGACAGCAAGAAGGAAGAACGGCTCGCGCGCATGTTCGCCCGCGCCGGGATCACCGACGTGCGCTTCAACGTCTGGATGACGATCCATGGAACCAAGATTCGCGTGGACGCGTTCATCGAATCGGCGAACGTGGTGATCGAGTTGGACCCGGACCATCACCTGCGTCCCAACAAGACTCGCGAGGATTCCTATCGCACATCGCTGTGTCGCTCAGTCGACCTGCACACGATCCGCATCTGCGAAGACGCGATGCAGGCCGGCGTGGACGAGGTGGCTGCATACGTACGATCCCGATAACCCGAATTGCCGGGTTGTTACCGGAATCCGGAACAAGTCCGGCAATTCGAATCGGGCCAGCCTGGCGAATTGCCGGGTTGTTGCCGGAAACCGGAACGAATCCGGCAATTCGGGTCGGTCGCCGCGGCATATGTGGTGGACGAACCGAACGAGACAAACCTACTGAACTGGATGGCGAGAACGAACCGAATTGCCGGGTTGTTACCGGAATCCGGAACAAGTCCGGCAATTCGAATCGGGCCAGCCTGGCGAATTGCCGGGTTGTTGCCGGAAACCGGAACGAATCAGGCAATTCGACATGCGTTCCGCGGCGAGCGGATCGCCGCGGGGCCGTGGGGCGTCAGGCCTTGGAGGTGAGCTCGCTGGTGATGTCGCGCTCGACTTCCTCGATGACGTAGGTCTCGACGACGTCGCCTTCCTTGATGTCGTTGTAGTTCTCGAGGCTGAGACCGCACTCGAAGCCCTGCTGCACTTCGCGCACATCGTCCTTGAAGCGCTTGAGGCCTTCGACCGTGCCCTCGTGGATGATGACGCCGTCTCGCAGCAGGCGCATCTTGGAGCCACGATTGATCGAGCCGGACGTGACCATGCAGCCCGCGATCGTGCCGATGCGGCTCGCCTTGAACACCTGGCGCACCTCGGCTTCGCCCGTGGTCTTCTCCACCTCTTCGGGGCTGAGCAGGCCGCTGAGCGCAGCTTCGATGTCCTCGCGCAGCTTGTAGATGACGCGGTATGGACGGACGTCGACGCCTTCGCGCGCCGCGACCTCGCGCACTTCCGCGTTGGCGCGCACGTTGAAGCCGACGATGATCGCGCCGGACGCCGATGCGAGCATGATGTCGTCCTTCGTGATCGCGCCCACCGCCGCGCGAATGATCCGAACACGCACTTCCTCGTGCTGGATCTTGCCGAGTTCTTGCTCGATCGCTTCCGCGGAACCCGCCACATCGGTCTTGATGATGATGTTGAGGTCCTGCATCTCGCCTTCCTTGATGCGCGAGAACAGGCTCTGCAGCGTGAGGCCGCGCTGGCGTTTGGCGAGGATCTCCGCCTTGAGGCGAAGGGCCTTCTTCTGCGCCTTGTCGCGCGCGATGCGCTCGTTCTCCACAACCATGCAGAACTCGCCTGCGTCCGGAACCGCGTCGAACCCGACGATCTCGACCGGCACGGCGGGACCGGCTTCCTTGATGCGATCGCCCTTGAAGTCGAGCAGCGCGCGCACCTTGCCGTACGTCTGGCCCGCAACGACCGCGTCGCCAACCTTGAGCGTGCCGCGATCCACGAGCACCGTGGCAACGGGACCACGACCCGGGTCGAGCTTCGACTCGATCACGTAGCCGGACGCCTCGGCGTTGGGGTTCGCCTTCAGCTCGAGCACGTCGGCCTGGAGCAGGATCATCTCGATCAGGTCGTCGAGGTTCGTGCGCTGCTTCGCGGAGACCTGCACGACCTCGGTGTCGCCGCCCCACTCCACCGGCTGCAGCTCGTGCTGCGCCAATTCGGCCATCACCTTGTCCGGCTGCGCGTTCTCCTTGTCGATCTTGTTGATCGCCACGATGATCGGCACCTCGGCCGCCTTCGCGTGATCCATCGCCTCGATCGTCTGCGGCTTCACGCCGTCGTCGGCCGCCACCACGAGCACCGCTTCGTCGGTGACCTTCGCGCCGCGAGCACGCAGCGCGGTGAACGCCTCATGGCCCGGGGTGTCGAGGAAGGTGACCTTGCGCGGACCATTGTCGCCCGGCACTTCCACTTGGTAGGCGCCGATGTGCTGGGTGATGCCGCCGGCCTCGCCGGAGGCGACCTTGGTCTCGCGAATCGCGTCGAGCAGGCTGGTCTTGCCGTGGTCGACGTGACCCATGATGGTGACGACCGGCGCGCGCGGCACCAGCGACTCCTCGGGGTCGTCGAACTCGGGGATGACGTCCTCGTCCGCGGCGCTCTTGACGATGATCTCGCGCGGCGGATCGAGCGCGATGCCAACGGTCTCGATCTGCTCGGCGGTGAGCGTCTGCGTGATGGTGACCATCTCGCCCGCTTCCATCAGCGCGCGAATCACCTCGGTGGAGCCCACATGCAACGCATCGGCGAGCTCTTTGACGCTCGCGCCGGCCGGCACGGTGACGGGCACCGTGGGATCGATCACGACCTCCTCCACGGGCTTGCGGTACTTGCGCCCACCACGGCCGCGACCGCCGCCCTGGCCGCCGCGACCGCGCCCTGCGCCGCCGTCGATCACGACGCGACGGCGCTTGCCGGTGCCGCCGCGACCACCGCGGTCCACATCGGCGCGCGAGGCACCGCCAACGCGCGGCTTGCGCGAGCCGACGAACTCCTGCTCGGGCGCCGCTTCGCCCTCGCCCTTCTTCTTGTCCTTCTTCTTGGTCTTGTCGCCCTTCGCCTCGTCGCGCTTTCGCTGCTCGGCCTCGAGCTTCTCGCGCTCGATCTCCGCGCGCAGCCGCGCCGCGAGCTCGGCGACGCGCTGCTGCGCCATCTTCTGCGCGCGGCGACGCTGATCGGCTTCGCTGAGCGCTTCGGCTTCCGC
>JBDHZF010000132.1:0-6743 GCA_039811765.1 Thermoleophilia bacterium
CCAACGCAACCTTCCCTGGTGGCAACGGAGATCTCACCACGATCACGTCCAACACCAACCTCGTCGACGGGCAATTCGACCGCAAGCTGCTCGTGTTCGATCCGATCACCGGCGAGCTCGACGCCGACCGGATGGTGCGCTACCAGACCTCGCTCATCCGTACGCGGCCGAATTTCTCACCCGACGGCGCATCGTTCGTTGGCTCGGGCTTCGTGATGGGTCCAACCAACAGTGGTTACGACGTGCGCGTTGGCGATGCCGAGACCTTGCTTCCCACGGGCACCGTGTACACACCGTCGTATCGAACCGGGTGGGTGTCTCCGGTTACCTTCCTCGCCGATGGCCGGGTTGCGTACATGGAGTGGCTGCTTGGCGAGCCGCTCGACGGTTACATGAAGGTGTCGAGCAGCAACGCCGATGGAACCGGGCGTATTGAGCCTGAATCCACCGATTCGTTTTGGGTGGTGTGATTCGGGGCGGGTGTCAGCCGCGTGATGGAGGGGTGTGGGGTTGAGCGGCGCGTGCGCCGCTCAACCTGGTGATTCGGTGCAGGCTGACGCGCGCCGCGTAGGCGTGGTCGGGGGTCCCGGCGGTGGTCAGGTCATGCGGGCGTGGGTAGTGAGCGCAAGCGCTGGAGGATCTGCTGGAACGCGTCGCGCCAGGGCCAGCGCGTTGGCAGGTGCAACGTGAGGCGTCGGGCGCTGCGGGTGATCCGGCCGGGCAGTTGGATGAGGTGGCGGCGGATGGTCTTGGCCACCACGAGCCCGTCGTGGTCTTCGCCGAGGATCGCGATCCAGCGCAGGATGTTGTGCGCGATCGTGGCGAGCACCGCCCACGCGGAGTTCGCGAAGAACTTGCCGGAAGGGCAGCGCGCGAGGCCCTCGTTCTTGATGTCGCGGATCGCGAGTTCGCAGACGGCGTGGTGGCGGTGCTCGGCGTCGAGCGTCACGGCGGTGCCGGTCTTGTCGGTCACGAACGCGTGATGCCGCCACGTCAGAAACAGCTGCCCGTCGTCGCCCTGGTTGCGCACGCGGCGCACGATCAACCGCTGTGGCTCACCACCGACCTTCACGGTCGTTTCCGCGACATCGGCGATCCCCGATTCGGGATACTCGATCGGCGTCCACGCATCCGCGTCGATCTGCTCGATCGCGTCGTGCACGTACTGCTGGAGCGGGATCGTGATCGAGTAGCGCGCGTCGTGATCGCGGCATGCCTTGATCACGGCCTTGGAGAAGAACCCCGAATCGAACCGCAGTTCGATCTCACCGCTCGCACCGGCGCGTCGCACCCGGCCGATCGTCTCGCGCACGAACCTGGGCGCGCCGCTTTGCGTGTTCGCGTTGCCCCGGCGAAACCGAATGTGAAGCATCTCGCCCGTACCTGCTCGCGACGCGAGCAGCGGGTGGTACCCGAGCGCACGCGTGTAGCCGTACGCGGCACCGTGCTTGGAGTGTCCGCACACCTCGCAGATCGTCGAATCCACGTCGATCACGCATCGCTCGGCGCCGGGTCCGGCACCGAGCTGCCACGCCCTGGTGAGCGCGACCTCCGCGAGCTTGTCGAGTTGGCGAACGTGCCCGAACGTGAACGACCGAAGCCACGTCCCGAGCGTCGACGGCGCGACCACGTCATGGCCGAGCACCCGCTCGGTCGATCCCGAGCGAAGGATGCCGCAGTCGTCGATGCACGTCGCACCGGCGAGCATCGCATGCACGACCGTCAGCACCTTGCGCCCCGGCCGATACCCCCGATCGACCACCACATCAGCGGCATCCTCAAGCCCGATCCTGCCGGCGAGAATCGCCGGCAGGATCAACCCCGCATCCGCCACCGCGCGGTCATCATCGAACGTCACAGCAACGCGATCCAGCGTATGCGAAGATTGCATCCGGAAAGTGCCTCCCTCGGGAACCCATGTCAGTCGCCAAAACCGGCATGGATTCTGAGTCGGAGGCGCTTTCTCTTCAAGGGGTCAACGCGAAAACGGTGGATTCAGGCTTAGACCATGACCAACGAACCAACGACGGACGTCGCTGCCGCGCGGGAGGCGTTCCTTGCGGCGGTGCTCGAGCAAGACCTTGAACGCGAACGCCACCGGCGCGCGCGGCGCGCGGCGATGACGCCGGACGAGCGACAGGCGCACGACGCCTTCTGGTCGAAGGTGCGTCACGCCGCCGACGAGCCCGCGAGCGCGGCGACGAACGCGTGGTTCGACGCGATCATCGGCGGCGATGACAGCGTGCTCGCCGCCTGATGCCGATACGAACTGCGAAGGGGAAAGCTGGATGTGCGACGACCAGTGCGAGCAAATGCTCGGGCGGATCGAGGATCACGACCTGGCCGGGGCCGTGCGTGACGTGCTCGAGGCGATCGACGCCGAGCACAGCCCCGCGGCGTGATCTTCCGTTACGCCGACGCGGTCGGCGAGGTGTGATAGCCAGAGAGAATCTCACACCGACATTGCCCATATTTGCAGGCATTTTTAGAATCGACGGGATTCTGCCGGTGCCTCGGGACGCTTTCTCGTCGGCTTTGCGGCAGAGCCGCGCGATCGCGCACGTTTACGCATCCACCGTAATCGCCGATACTATGGGGAGGAGCACCGCTGATGAGTTCCGTCCCTGACAAGTCCGAAGACACGCCCCCTCCCCGTCGCGATCGCCGACGGGGGGATGCTCCGATGCGCACCGCGGACGAGGTGTTCGACCCTGCACCAGGTGCCGCGCAACCGGACGAGATTCGCCGATCGCTTGCACTGTGGGCTCCATTCAAGGATCGATTCGCTGCGATCAACGCCCGCGTACGCGAACACTGATGCCCGCGCGCAAACCGCTGATCGATCCGGACGAGTTGCTGCTATGGCTGTCGCTCGACGAAATCGTGGTCACCGAGACGACAGCTAGCAATTTCCATCACCGTGTCGGACTCATCCGCTGGCGCGAGCTGTTCACCGCCAACGACCTGCGCAACAGCGCGCTCCTCGTTTCCCATGTAATCGTTGCCGTCTTCGATGGTTGCCTGATCGCCCAGGCCGCAGCGATCGCTGCGCAGATCCAACTGCGCAACCTCGGGCTCGCGCTCCACCACCCCGAGTGGATCGTGCACGCGGTCGACACCTATGCGACGAATCAACGGCTCAAGCTGACTCACGACGAGCAGGCGGAGCTGCTCGTGCCCTACGTCCTCGAAGCGATCGACAACTGACCGGATCCGCCCGGGGTGCGATATGGCGTCCGGCAGGACTCCCGGAATCCTTGTGGACGGGTGTTTCCACCCCGGTTTCCACGGTCGAGGCGGACGCTTGACGCGCACGTCCCTCAAGGATTCGCGCGGCCTGCGCGGTCACTGCACAGTGAAAACGACGGGAACTGGGGACGATCGCCAAGCCGGGGTGGGGACGCTAGATCCGTGGGGCGCTCGCCGGCACCACGGGTTCGCGCGACGGGGCGCCGTCGGGGCCGTCTCCGTGGCGCGTGCGCGGCTGTTCGCGCAGCAAGTGGCGCGCCTTCCAGAAGTACTCCGCGCCAGAGCCGATGGTGAGCGCGACGGTGACCACGGTGAGCCAGAACCCGAGCCACGCCGGGGCGTCCGGCACGATCAGCACGAGCACGAGCGCGATCTGCGCCACCGTCTTCAGCTTGCCGAGCCAGTGCGCGGCGATCACCACGCCCTCGCTCGAGGCGATCAGGCGAAGTCCGGTGACGGCGAACTCGCGGCTGAGGATCAGCACCACTACCCATGCGGCGATCTCCTGCATCTCCACCAACGTCACCAGCGCCGCCGTGACGAGCAGCTTGTCGGCGAGCGGATCCAGGAAGATCCCGAGGCGCGTGATCTTGTTGCGCGAGCGCGCCACGTAGCCGTCGATGCCGTCGGTGAGGCTCAGCAGCGCGAACACCGCGAACGCGATCTGCGAGCCGAAGCGGTAGTCCTCGCGCGCGAGCAGCAGCGGAACGAACACCGGGATCAGCGCGATGCGGGTGAACGTGATCGTGTTGGGGGAGATGCGGTCGAGCATCGTGTTCCTCATGTTCGCGTGCCGGTTCGCCTCGCGACCGCCGCCAGAGCGACCATCACGACGTTCGCGACCGCATAGGCCGTGACGTCGGAAACGTCCCGTTCGGGATCGAATTCCACCACATCCAGCCCGATCACGCGCGGGTCCGCGCACGCCAGCTCCACCGCGAGCAGCAATTCCGCGGGCGCAAGACCTCCGGGCAGCGCCGCGGCGGTTCCGGGCGCGAACGCGCGATCGAGCACGTCGATGTCCACGGTCAGCCACACCGCGTCGCATCCATCCAGCTGCACGAGCGACTTGCCGACGATCTCGCGCATCCCACGTGCGCGCACCTGGTCGACGAAGTGGTGGTCGATGCCCTGCTCGCGGCAGTACTCGCTCGGCGCACGACGATTGCCGAACGGGTGGATCCCGATCTGCACGAGATCGCCGGGCTGGATCGTGCCGGATTCGAGCAGCCCGCGAAACGGAGTGCCGTTGGACGGGCCGTCGTCGAGCGGTCGAACATCGTGGTGCGCGTCCAGCTGCAACACGCCGAGCCGCTCGCAGCGCGCGCGGGCCGCGGTCACGAGCGGCCAGGAGACGGAGTGGTCGCCGCCGAGCGCGACGACGAACGCGGAGCCGCCCCCAGCCGTCTCGAACGCCTCCGTCGCGGCGCGCTCGATCGCGGCGAACGCGTCGTCCCACGTGCTCGAACGGATCGCGCCGGCGTTCGCGTGATCGGCCACGCACCACGCAGCGAGGTCCGTGCCGTGACGCGCTTCCCACGGAGCGAAGCGCGCGAGCGCGCGACGCACCACGTCGGGCGCGAGATCCGAGCGCTGCGGCGTGAGCGCGCGCGCGGAGTAGTCGGCGCCGAACAGGTGCGCGAGCACGGGGCGGCCGTCGGCGTCGAGCTGCGCGGCGGGCACGAGAAGTTCGCTCATTGGTATCGCTTTCGTGGGAACACGTCGCGCGCCGAGCACACGCGATCGAGGAACAGCAAGCCGTCGAGGTGGTCGAGCTCGTGCAGCACCACGCGCGCTTCGTAGGCGTCGCAATCCAAGCGAAGCGGCGCGCCGTCGATGCCGCGCGCCTCCACCGCCACGCGTTCGGCGCGCACGACGTTGCCCGTGAAGTCCGGAATCGACAAGCACCCCTCGCGCATCGAGACGGATCCCTCGCGCTCCACGATCACCGGGTCGACGAGCACGACGCGGCCCGCGCAACTGTTCGCTCGCTTGTGGCCGGTCACGTCGATCGCGCACATGCGCACCAGCTCGCCGATCTGCGGCGCGGCAATGCCCACGCATCCGGGAAACGACGCCATCGTGTCGAGCAGGTCGCGCGCGACCTGCTCGTGCACGGCATCGAGCGGCCCGCTGCCGCCGACTGCCGCGCACACCGCCTTGAGGCGGGCATCGGGATAGCGCACGACCTCGCGGATCACAGGTCGTCTGCCTCCGCGCGATACAGGCGCACGTCGAGCCCCAGGTCGTCGCCCGCCTCGGCGAGCTCGTCGGCGAGCGCGTCCACGTCGGTGCCGTCGGCGAGGCTCACGTTGAACCACATCGCAAACGTGTGGTCGGCGCCCAATCGGCTGCCGAAGTCGGTGATGTTCGCGCCCGCGTTCGCAAGCACGCGCGAGAGCGTCGACACGAGTCCGGGCTTGTCGGGTCCGTACGCGGCAACCACGTAGTCGTCGCGATCCTCGTCCCCGAACACGTGCTGCGCGGCGTCGCGCACCTCGAGCAACAAGTCGAATCGCTCGGCCACCGGATCCAGCGCGGCCTGCACCGCGTCGCGATCGATCGGCGCGTTCACCACGAGCAGCATCGCGAAGTGCCCGCCGAGGATGGTCATCGACGAGTCGTCGATGTTGCCGCCGATCTCGAGCAGCGTCTCCCCCACCGCGGCGACGATGCCCGGCTGGTCCGATCCCATTGCGGCGATTGCGAACTGGTTCATGGCGAGAACCTACCTTCCCCGTCGCACGACCATGCAACGACAGCGGGGGCGACCCGAAAGCCGCCCCCGCCCAGTGCTGCAACGATCGCGTGACGCGTCGATCACATCGAGGCGAGCACCTTGTCGATGCCGGCGGTCTCGCCGATCTGCTGCACGACGCTCCAGTCCAGGTTGCGGAAGAACGCGTCGATGTACGAGGCGCGATCCGTGCCGAAGTCGGCGAAGTACGCGTGCTCGTACACGTCGATGCCGAGCAGCGACGTGGCGTTCCACACTGGGAACGTGTTCTGCGCGTCGCCGAGGTACGTGCCGAGCTGGCCCGTCTCCCAGTCGTACGCGAGCCACGCCCAGCCGCGACCGGCCATCGCCGTCGCCTTCAGGTCGGCCTTGAGCGCGTCGAACGAGCCCCACTGCTTCTCCACCGCGTCGACCAGCCACCCGCTCGTGGGCACGCTGCCGTCGCCACCGAGCGTGCTGAAGTAGAGCTGGTGGTTCTTCACGCCGCCGATCGCGAACGTGAGATCGGTCTTGAGCGCGCGCCACTCGCTGTAGATCTGGTTCGCCTTGGTGAGATCCACGCCCTTGAGCGCCGTCTCGATTTCTTTCCACTTGCCTACGTAGCCCTCGTAGAGCTTCCAGTGGTTGCGCATCGTGGTCTCGCTGATCCCGTCGAGGGACGTGAATTCGTCCTTCCACTCGATCGTCTTGATGTCGCCGCCCATCAGCGGCCATGCCGTGGCAGTTGCCATGTCGTGCTCCTCCTCGTCGTGGACAT
>JBDHZF010000133.1:0-6593 GCA_039811765.1 Thermoleophilia bacterium
GATCGCCGCGTCGCTGCGTGGGCCGTACGCGCCGGACGGAATCGTCTCGTTCATCACCACGACCAACCACGACATGCGCGACTACTTGGGCTTCACGGCGCAGCAACGCGTGCGTGCGATGGTGAGCGGCCTTGGTCCGCGGGCGTGCACGCCCAACTGAAATCGAGCCTCGACGCCCAGCGATCAGCGCTGATACACTCTCCCAAACCGCTGTGAGCAGCCTTCGGGCTGTCTGCCATCCGGAACAACACCCGGGCCGTTAGCTCAGCTGGCAGAGCAGGTGACTCTTAATCACAAGGTCGAAGGTTCGATCCCTTCACGGCCCACCTCTTCGGAACCCCTGCGAAAGCGGGGGTTCCGTTATGTCGTGCCCGATTGCCCCGTCGCGGCCGCACGACACACGATCGGCGATTGGGTGCACTCACGCGACATGCACGGTCTGCTCAGTGCACCCAATCACCGAAATCCGCGAAGAGGAACTCGCGCACGGTCCTCGTGCCGCCACCGATGCGAACGGCCGGCGAGGGCGTCACGACGCCGCTGGCGGCGAGGGCGTGAACGAATACCTGAAGGCGTGGGCCAGCGAGTTCGAGCAGGACACGACGTGCTCGCGACCAGATCCGCTCGTCGTGCAGCACAATCGGGTTCGCGCCTCGAAACCCACTCGGCGTGCCGCGGCGAGTCGCAGCTCGAATCGTGTGGCCAACCGTCGCGGAAACCTCGCCGCAGCCATACGATCGATCCTCGGCACGAGCAACGGCGAGCTTCGCGCCGACCCGCACGCGATCGCGCCGCTGCTCGTCAGTGTGCGATCGGTCGAGTGGACTCCAGATCGCACATCGTGGGTATCGGCGAGACAGGCCCAGCATGGGAGTCGCGATTCGCATCGACGTCGCTTCGCGCCATTGCCTGGAGCGGAGGTCTGGCACTTCTCGCTTGCTAAGGGCTCGGGTAGGTTGGCGGGCATGACGGTGACGATGGACAACGTGGGGATCGTGGTCGAGGACCTCGATGCGGCGATCGACTTCTTCACCGAGCTCGGGCTCGAGCTCGAGGGTCGATCGTTCGTGGAGGGGCCGTGGGCGGGCGACGTCACCGGCCTGGGCGACCAGCGTGTGGAGATCGCGATGCTGCGCGCCCCGGACTCGCATGTGCGCATCGAACTGTCTCGCTTCCTCGAGCCGGACGTGATCGCCGACCATCGCACCGCTCCCGTGAACGCGTTCGGCTACCTGCGAGTGATGTTCCGGGTGGACGACATCGACGACGCGCTCGCGCGGCTCGCACCCCACGGCGCGACGCTCGTGAGCGCCGAGGTGGTGCGCTACGAGGACCTGTTTCGGCTGTGTTACAATCGCGGACCCGAGGGCATCCTGATCGGGCTCGCCCAGGCACTCGACTGAACTGGAGATTCCCGTGTCCGCTCCCGCCCACCCCGGCCGCTCGCTGTTTCTCAACCTCCCGGTGCAAGACATTGCCGCGAGCAAGGCGTTCTTCGCGAAGCTCGGCTTCGCGTTCAACGAGCGGTTCGAAGACGATTCCTCCACGTGCATGCTGGTCGGCGAGCACGCGTTCGTGATGCTGCTCGAGCACGAGAAGTTCGCGCAGTTCTCGAAGCTGCCAATCGCCGATCCGCGCACGCACGCGCTCGCGCTGTTCTGCTTCAGCGTGGACTCGCGCGAGGAGGTCGACACGGTCGCCAACGCCGCGATCGCCGCCGGCGCCGAGGACCACGACGATGCCGAGGACCACGGCTTCATGTACTCGCGCAGCTTCTTCGACCTGGACGGACACGGCTGGCAGGTCATGTGGATGGACGCGGCAGCGATCGAGGCCGGCCCCGCCGAGTTCATGGAGCAGCAACACGCGGCCGGCACACCCGGCTGACGCGGCGCTCACGCGCGAACGTGAAGCTCCTCGTGGTCCAGTTCGTGCAGGACGTGCTGCACGACCTCGTCGGAAATGGTTCCCGATCGACGCATGTCGAGCAGCGCGTCTCGCTGCGCCGCCGCGACCCCGCGTGAAGCTCGCACCCAATTGCGTGCGCGCTCCTCGTACTCGTCGCGATCGCCGCTGTCGTGCTTGCTCGCCTCGAATCGTCTCGTTCGGTACTCGTGCAGTCGTCGCATCCGCTCGCGCGAATCGTCCGGAAACCACTCCTCCTCGGCGAGCGGGCCGTCGATGAACTCGACCGCGGCGCGCGCAATGCCGAGCCGCGCAACCACCTCGGCGCGGCGAAACGACGCGTCGTCGCCGTCGACGCCCAGCAATCTCACCAGGCGACCAAGCGTGAGTCCTTGCACGAGCAACGTCATCGCGATAACCGCGAAGGCCAGGAACACGACGAGGTCCCGCTGCGGAAACGGATCGCCCCCGTCGATATTCGTGGGAAGCGCGAGCGCGGCGGCGAGCGACACTGCGCCGCGCATGCCGATCCACCCCACGAGCAACGGACCACGCCAGCCGACGTTCGGATCGCGCTCACGCTCGCGACGCGAGTACAGCCGCGGCAGGAAGGTCGCCACGAACACCCAGACCAGGCGCGTGACGATCACCGTCGCGCCGACGACCGTCGCGTAGCCGAGCAACGTTCCGGATCCCTTGTGGTCGATGCGCTCGACGATCCACGGCATCTGCATGCCAACCACGAGGAACAGGATCGCATTGAGCACGAACGTGGCGTTGGACCACAAGCCGCCGATCTGCAATCGCGTTTCCGGATCGCGCACGATGCTGGGGGTTTTCCAGCCGAGGAGGACGCCGACCGTCGCTGTGGCGAGCACGCCGCTGACGTGGAGCGCCTCCGCGGGCAGGTAGGCGACGTATCCCGACAACACCGAGAGCAGCACGTCCGTTGGTCCGTGCTCGTTGCGACGGCGCACGAACAACACCGCGACTCCGGCCGCCAGACCGATCACGACGCCACCGAAGCAGCTGACGAAGAACTCGACCGTGGCGTGGACCAGCGAGAACGAGCCGGTCACGACGGCGGCCACGGCGACGCGATAGAGCACGATGCCGCTGCCGTCGTTGATGAGGCTTTCCCCCTCGACGATGTGGCTGACGCGACGCGGGATGCGCAGCCGCTCGAGCACCGCGGAACCGGCGACGGGATCGGTGGGCGAGACGATCGCGCCGAGCACGAACGCGACCGGCCACGACATGCCGTCGATCACTGTGTGCGCCGCCACCGCGACCGTGAGCACCGTCGCGAACACCAATCCGATCGCGAGACGGCTGATGTGGCGCATGTTCGCCTTGAACTCGCGCAACGAGGTGAAGTACGCGGCGGAGTAGATGAGCGGAGGCAGGAACAGCACGAAGACGAAGTCCGGATCCAGCCGAATCTCCGGTGTGATCGGCAGGAACCCGAGTCCCACGCCCGCGAGCAGAAGGAAGATCGGGTACGGGATCCGGGTGCGCTGCGCGGCGGCCGCCAGCAGGCCGAGGGCGGCGACGCCCGCAGCCAGGAGCCACAGGAGCGCCTCGTGGTCGACGTGTTCCATCGTCGACCAGCCTACTCGACGCTTGCCCGATCAGCGCTCCATCACCAGATGCGTCACGCCCGTGGGCGAGGAGGTGACGATGACCGAATCGAACTGTCGCTCGACGCCCTCGAGCCCGTCCCACAACCGCTCGCCGCGGCCGAGCACTGTGGGCGCGATCGCCACGTGCAGGTAGTCGACGAGGTCTGCGGCGAGGAATTCGCGCACGGTTTTCGTGCCGCCGCCGATGCGAACGTCCGCCGCGGGCGCGGCAGCGCGTGCCTGCGCCAGCGCGTCCAGCGGCGACGCGTCGATGAAATGGAAGGTCGTTCCGGTCAGCTCGAGCGGTTCGCGCGGGTAGTGCGTCAGCACGAAGACCGGCGTGCGAAACGGCGGCTCCTCGCCCCACCAACCTCGCCACTCGTCGCCTTCCGGCCACGGTCCGGAATACGGCGCGAACTTGTTGCGCCCCATGATCTCGACTCCGATCCCGGGCCCCCAGCGGCTCGCGAAATCGTCGTCTACACCCTCTGATCCGCCGTCGGGATCGCCGATCATCGCGTGGAACGAGCGGGTTTGCTTGAACCAGTCCATGATGTGCCCGCCGTGCCCGAACGGCTCGTCGAACGACTGGCCCTCGCCCACCCCGAAGCCGTCGATGGAGATGGTGAAGTTGTGAACCCGGACCCGCGACATGGATCGACGCTACCCGCGACGCCGAACCGCAACCGTCAGCATTGCACGGCGCGCGAAACGTTTGGTCGCTCGCACTCGACATGCTGGAGACGGGACAGCGACGACGGGCGAACGATGGACAGTGTGTATCCGATCAGTGGCGGAGCGATCGTGCTCGGCGCGGGCGTGACGGGCTACGGCATCTCGCAGGCGCTCGAGGTCAAGCGTCTCGCCGACGCCGGCGCCAAGGACCTGCACGGAATCGCGATGGACGCGGGCTCCTCGATGTACGGGATCTATGCCGACACCAAGAACGCGATCGACTCGGGCGTGGTCCAGATCACCTCCGAGGCGAGCGGGTTCGGCGACCGCATCACGCAGACCGACTTCGGCGGTCCGTTCAAGGCCTTTCGCGCGGTGCGCCAAACCCAGCAAAACGCGCACGTGATGCAGAACCGCATCACCAATCAGGTGGACGCCACCCGAACGGCGATCATGGGCAGCTTGGACGCGGGCGAATCGATTGCCGCGCAGGCGGCCGAGCAGCTCCAGTCCCGCGCGACGAAGCTCGCCGCCGACATCAAGGCGCCGGCGGTGCGCGCGCTGCTTGCCGAGCGCGTCGGCTCGATCCTCGTCGGCGCCGGCGTCGCCGCGGCGCTGGTCGGCGTGTCGCACACGATCGACGCGCACCGCGACGCGGTCAAGTAGTCGCGGCGGACTCGTCGAGCGACATGCCCACGAGCACTGGCTCCGGGTGCAGCTCCACACCGAACGTGTCGCGAACTCCATCCCGGATCGTGCGCGCGACTGCGAGCAGCTCGCCGGTCGTCGCGCCGCCGCGGTTGACCAGCGCGAGCGTGTGCTTGCTCGAGATCCCGGCGGGGCCGTCTCCGAATCCTTTGTGGAATCCCGCGCGCTCGATCAGCCACGCCGCGGACGTCTTCACGCGCCCGTCGGACTCCGGCCACGCCGGCACGATCGCGTCCACGCCAAGCCTGTCGTGAGCACGCGAGACGAGTTGCTCGAACGCCCGCGGATCGAGGATCGGATTCGTGAAGAACGAGCCGGCGCTCACGCTGTCTGGATCCGTCGGATCGATCACCATGCCCTTGCCGCGACGCAGCTCGAGCACCGCGTCGCGAACTGCGACGAGCGACGCGCGTTCGCCGATCTCGACGCCGAGCCGCCGCGCGAGCTCCGCGTAACGAACGGGCGCGCTCGTGCCACTCGCTTCGAGCCGAAGCTCCACCTCGAGCACCACGAATCGTCCCTCGCTGCGCTTGAACACGCTCGAGCGATAGCCGAACTCGCAGGCGTCGCGATCGAGATCGATCGTCGCGCCCAGCTCGCGGTCCCAAGCGCGCACGCACGTGATCACATCTGCCACGCTCGCGCCATAGGCGCCGACGTTCTGGATAGGTGTGGCGCCCGTCGAGCCAGGAATGCCGCTCAGGCTTTCAATGCCGCTCCAGCCGTTTCGCACAGCGGTCGCGACCACGTTGTCCCACGGCTCGCCCGCTTGGATGGTGACGATCACCGCGCCGTCGTCCGCACGCTCGAACGCGATGCCGCGGCTTGCGACGTGCACGACCGTTCCCGCGAATCCCTCGTCGGCGACCACGACGTTCGATCCTCCGCCGAGCACGAGCATCGGTTCGCCCGATTCGTCGCACGCGAGTACCGCGGCCACGATCGCGTCCGCGTCGTTCGCCGTGACGAAGCGGCGCGCGGGTCCTCCAAGCCGGAGCGTCGTGAGCTCGGCGAGGCTGGTGGTTGTGGCGGGCGCGGTCATCGTTCGCAGATCCTCGCACAGCACGAAGTGGACCAACGCCACCTGCGCGCCTGTGCGTTTGCCACCCCTCGATAGGTGATTGCGTGCCCACGTCGCACAGTGTCGTATGACACGACCCGGCGACAGGAAACGAGGTTCGATGCGCACGGGCATGCAGCGCGCGAACCCGTTCGCCTTCGTCGGGGTTCTCGTCGTGATCTCGCTCGCGCTGGCGCGTGTGACGCCGGCCGCGGTCGCCGACGACCAGGTTGTGGAGTGCATCGTGCCGACGATCGCCGAGCGAACGGAGCGAACGACCGTGGAGACGATGATCGTCCAAGCCGCATGCGCTGTGGGAACCACGACTCGAATCCGTTCCGATGCGCAACGCGACAGCGTGATCGCGCTCGATCCGCCGTCGGGGTCCCACCTCGCGCACGGCGCCGCGGTCGCGTTGACGGTGAGCGACGGACGCTGCTTGGTTCCGACCCTGCACGTGCATCCTCTGAGCCTGGATCCACCGAATGGTTCGTGGCGGCGTGATCGGGCGTCGATGTCAGGCGCGTAGTTAAGGCGGGGTGGGTTGAGCGGCGCTCGCGCCGCTCAACCGTGAGTTTTGGCGCAGGCTGACGCTCGCCGCTGGGGGCGCGGTCGGGGTTTCC
>JBDHZF010000134.1:0-6568 GCA_039811765.1 Thermoleophilia bacterium
CGATCACGCTCGGCAACCAGTGCCACGCGTCGGCGGCGCGGTCGCTCGGCGTGCTCACCAGCGGCGGCACGAGCACCACCGACACCGGCGCGAACGTGTGCCGGTTCACGTGGGCGTCCACCAACGACAGCTCGATGCTGCGCATCCACCAGTCCGATCGCACGGGCGCGGCGATGGTCGGCCAGGTCACCGCGAGCACTACGAAGTACATTCATGCGGCGCCGGTGAGCCTGGGCGGCCGAGGCACGGCGTACTTCCAGCAAGGGCAGTGGAGCGCGGCAGACTACGTCAAGTCAACCGACTCGGGAGCCACCTTCGCGTCGAAGGCGTCGACCGGCATCTGGACATCGGTTTCCGTCGTGGACGCGACCACGGTGTGGCGGGCCGGGAACTCCGGTATCCAGCAGTCGACGAACTTCAACGCGGCGACGCCGACGTGGACGAGCATCACATTGCCGTCGAGTCCGGCGTGCGGCACCGCGGGGCAAGTCTCGGCGGTGTCGTCGACAACCGTGTGGGCCTCGTGCGGCGACACGGCGTACCTGTCCACGACGACTGGATCGAGCTGGGGAACGGGCGTCAACACCCAGGCATCGAACTTGGCCATTCTCGAAGGGGTCGATTCCACCACGGCGTACGCCGTGGGGTATGGCTACGTGTCGCGAACCGTCAACTCGGGCGCCACGTGGACCCGCACGTGGGGTGGCACGCCTCCGATGCAATCGATCTCCGCGTCGCCGGCGACGAGCACGTACGCGTTCACGGTCGACGAGAACGGACTCGTCTACCGCACGACCAACTCGGCTGGCACGTTCACCGCGCTGACCGCTCCACCTGAACGATTCGAAGGATATTCGGTCGAGGCGCTGAGCGACACGGTCGCGCTCGTGGGAGGCGGCTCCGGAATCGCGTACAAGGTCACGGTCACGGCGTCGCCGTCCGCCACGTGGACGCGCCTTCGCACGCCGCTCAACGGCAACGTCACGCAGATCGCCGCGCTCGACGCGAACCACTTCATGGTCACGAGCTACTACGGCGCGTCGTACGTGACCGCGGACGGCGGCGCGACGTGGACGGCGTCGGGCACGCTGCCCGACGCGGCGAGCGACACCGCGGCGAGCGACGCGTCGAACCTCCTGACCAGCGATTCGGCCGGACGCGTGCGCAGTTCGACCACTGGCGGAACCTCGTGGACGTCGTACGACACCGGACTTGGCATGACCGCGATCCACGGCGTGGCGCTGCACGGACCGGGCGCCAGCGCCAGCGACGCGCAGCTGTTCGCCGTGGGCGATCTCGGATCGATTGCCGTGTCGCGCGACGGTGGCGCGTCGTGGCGACAACCGTCATCGGGCACAGCGCAGGACCTTTGGGACATCGACGTGCGCAGCGACGGGGTGGCGCTCGCCGTGGGCGGTGGCGGAACGATCCTTCGCAGCGCCGACTGGGGATCGACGTGGAGCACCGTCGCGAGCACGGGCGCGACGTTGTACAAGGTCGAGCTGCACCCGAGCGGCGTTGCGATCGCCGTCGGCGTGGGGGGGCTCATCCGGCGCAGCACGGACGCCGGCGCGACGTGGACGACGCCGACGTCGACGACGACCATGGACCTCGTGAGCGTCGACGTCGCGTCGGCGACGATCGCGTACGCAGCGGGAACGAACAAGCTCGTCAAGTCCACCGACGGCGGCGCCACGTGGACGACGATCTCCACCAGCGGCGGCGCCGGCACGTCGGGCTTCGCGCGCGTGGCAGCGTCGAGCGAAGGCACTGTGTGGCTGTTCGCGTCCGCGATGAATGTCTGGTCGAGTGCCTGGGCCGCGCGCAGCATCGATGGCGGCGCCACGTGGCAGCGACCGTTCGGCGCGGACGGAGGCGAAGTGCTCAGTCCCGTCGTGCTCGACTCGGGATCGATCCTCATGTTGGGCGAGGGCGGAGGCATGCGCGTCTCCAGCCCCGCGCCGTCGATCGCTGACTACTCGGCCGGCACGTGGGCGGGGGCGACCGCGCGCTTCGGCGTGTGCTTGCAAGCGCTCGGGGGCGGCGCGACCGTCGGGTCGTTCACGATCGACGGCAACGGCGCGTGCACGCTCGCCGATTCGGATCCGTGGAACGCGGTGCCGACGACGCCGACCAAGATCGCGCAGCTCGCGGCCGCTGGCAGCGGCAGCGCCGATCTTGTGTGGGGCTTGCGCGCGTCGTCGTCCACCTCGCCGAGCGAGTATTCCGCGGGCGTCACCGTGACGGCGGTGGCTCCGAATGCGTAGCGGCGTTCACCGAGCGCTTGCCGCGGTCGCGGTCGTGGTGTTCGCAGTGGCGGTCGTCGGAGCGCAGCGTCCCGTGGAAGCGGCGTCGTCGGCGTCGACGGTGGTGGGCGCGACGGTGCCGTCGGCGATCACGCTCGGCAACCAGTGCCATGCGAAGGTGGCGTGGTCGCTCGGTCAGGTGCTTCCCGGCAGCGCCACCACCACCGCGACCGGCGCGAACGTGTGCCGGTTCACGTGGGCGTCCACCAACGACAGCTCCATGCTGCGCATCCACCAGGCCGACCGAACGGGCGACGCGATGCAGGGGCAATCCAGCACGTTCACGACTCCGATTGGAAGCGGGCCGGGATCGGCGATCGACGGAAAGGGATCGGCGTTCGTGGCGCTCACGCGATGGAGCGGTACGTCATACCAGCGCTCGTCCGATTCCGGCGCGACGTTCGCCACGATCGCCGAACCAGGGCAGTTCCAATCCGTGTCGGTCGTCGACGGCAGCAACGCCTGGCGAACCGGCATGACCGGCACGCAGGTCACCTCGACCCTCGGTTCGGGTACCCCCACGTGGACGAACACTGCCGCGGCGTTGCCAGCGTCATGCACGTTCCCCGCGGACATCTCCGCAGTGTCCGCCTCCACTGCGTGGGTGATGTGCAGCGACCACGCCTACCGAACGGCGGACACGGGCGCCACGTGGAGCGATTCGGGCAACATCGTCTCCAACGGCAGTCGGATCGAGGCCGTCAGCTCGTCCACGGCATATGCGGTGGCGTACGGCGTCGTACGGCGATCAACCAACTCGAACGTGAGCTGGACCACGCTCGGCAGCGCGCTGAGCGGCAAGTGGGTGGTCGACGTGTCGGCCACGCCCGGCGTCGCCACGAGCGCGTGGGCGGTCGACAGCGGCGGAGCGGTGTACCGGACCGCGAATACTGGCACGGCGTGGACTGCGCTGCCGGCCATTGCGGAGCCGCCCCAGGCGCTCTCGATCGAAGCGCTCTCCACGACGAGTGCGATCGTCGGCGGCTACAACGGGAAGATGTACTTCACTACCGACTCCGGCGTCACATGGAATCGCTGGCGCTCGCCGCTCAACGGACGAATCGCCCGAATCGCGGCGATCGACGCGTCGCACGTCGGAGTGGTCGGAAACAGCGGTGCGGCGTTCGCCACGACTAACGGCGGCAGCACGTGGACGAACGTCGTGCCGGGCGCGCGCGACGCGGCGAGCGACGCCGACGCCACCGACTCGCAGACGATCCTCACGAGCGACGCCGCCGGGAAGGTGCAGCTGTCGACGAACGGCGGGTCGACGTGGACGGCGTTCGACACCGGGATGGGCATGGTCGCGGTGAACGGCGTCGCACTGCATGCATCGGGCACGGGCACGTCCGACTTGCAGCTGTTCGCCGTCGGCAATTCGGGATCGATGGCGGTGTCGCGCGACGGCGGGTCCAGCTGGTCGCAACCCACGTCCGGCACGGCCCAGGACCTGTGGGACATCGACGTGCGCTCGGATGGCGTGGCGCTGGCCGTCGGGGCCGCCGGAACGATTCTGCGCAGCGTCGACTGGGGCGCCACGTGGACCACGGTCGCGAACACCGGCGCGTCCTTGCTGCAGGTCGAGCTGCATCCGAGCGGCGTTGCGATCGCGGTCGGCGCGGGAGGGGTGGTTCGCCGCAGCACGGACTCCGGCGCTACATGGAGCACCCGCACGTCCGGTACGACGGAAGAACTGCTGGACGTGAGCATGCCGTCGTCGAGCGTCGTCTACGCGGCCGGGTACAACACGCTGCTCAAGTCGATCGACGGCGGAGCGACATGGACCGTGTCGAGCGGTCCGGGCACCACCGGTTTCGCGCGCGTCGCGGCGGCCAGCGAGTCGACTGTCTGGGTGTTCATCTCGGAAGGGTACGGCTGGGACCCGAATTGGGTGTCGCGAAGCACCGACGGCGGCGCGACGTGGAGCACCCCGCTCAGCGCGAACTTCACGGAGATCCTCAGTCCGATCGCGCTCGACACGGGCACGGTGCTGATGCCCGGCGAGGGCGGCGGGATGCGCGTGACGAGTCCCGCGCCGACGATCGCGAACTATTCGGCTGGCGCATGGGCAGGCGGCACGTCGCGCTTCGGCGTGTGCGTGCAGGCGCTCGGCGGCAGCGCGGCGGCGGGGAGTTTCACGGTGGACGGCGGCACGTGCACGATCAACGATGCCGACCCGTGGTACGCGGTGCCGACCACGCCCACGAAGATCGGCATGATGGCCTCCGCGGGCACGGGCAGCGTCGACCTCGTGTGGGGCATGCGCGCCAGCTCGTCCGGAACACCCGGCGAATACACCGCCGGCGTCGCCGTCACCGCCGTCGCTCCGAACGCCTGATCGTCCCGTCGCCCCCCGTCCGCGAGCCGAAACTCGTCGCCAGTTTGTTCCAACAGGTCTGCGAAAGTGGCGACGAGTTCGTGGGCGCTGGCGCGCGCGGGGCGCCCCCGATAGGCTGCTGGCGTCCGTCAAGAACGCGATTTTTCGGAGGCGCAACATGACCGTGGCCACGGCGACGTACCAGAACTACATCGGCGGCGAGTGGGTGGACGCCTCCGACGGCGCGACCTTCGAGGTGCACGACCCCGCGAACGGCGAGCTGCTCGGCGTGTTCCCCGAGAGCACCCGCGAGGACGTCGACCGCGCCGTCAAGGCCGCGCGCGACGCGTTCGAGATGTGGCGCCTCACTCCGGCGCCGCACCGCGGCGAGATCCTGTTCCGCGCCGCCGAGATCCTCGTGGAGCGCAAGGAAGACCTCGCGCGCGAGATGACCCGCGAGATGGGCAAGGTCGTGGCCGAGACGCGCGGCGACGTGCAGGAAGCCATCGACATGCTCTACTACATGGCCGGCGAGGGGCGCCGCCTGTTCGGCGAGGTCGTGCCCAGCGAGCTGCCCGACAAGATGGCGTACTCGATGCGCCTTCCGGTGGGCGTCGTCGGTGCGATCACCCCGTGGAACTTCCCGATCGCGATCCCGTCGTGGAAGCTCGCGCCCGCGCTGATCTGCGGCAACACCGTCGTATTCAAGCCGGCGGAGGACACCCCGATCCTCTCCCTGCGCCTGCTCGAGATCCTCAACGAGGCCGGCCTGCCGAAGGGCGTCGTGAACGTGGTGTTCGGCCATGGCGCGGTGGCGGGCGACGCGATCGCCAACCACCCCGACGTGGACCTGATCACGTTCACCGGATCCACCGCCACGGGCAAGCTGATCAGCCAGGCCGCTGCGAAGGACCTCAAGCGCGTGAGCTGCGAGCTCGGCGGCAAGAACGTGATCATCGTGATGGACGACGCCGACATCGACCTCGCGGTCGAGGGCATCGTGTGGAGCGCGTTCGGCACAAGCGGGCAGCGTTGCACCGCAGCGAGCCGCATTGTTGTGCACGAGAAGGTGTACGACGAGGTCGCGAAGCGCGTCGTGGCATCGGCCGAGGCGTTGAAGCTCGGCCACGGCCTCGACGACGACACCGACGTCGGTCCCGTCATCAACCAGAAGCAGCTCGACAAGATCAGCTCCTACCGCGAGATCGGCGAGGCCGACGGCGCCACGCTGCTCACGGGTGGCGAGCGCGCCACCGAGGGGGACCTCGCCAACGGTTTCTTCTACAAGCCCACCGTGTGGGGCAACGTGAAGCCGAACGCGCGCATCGCGCAGGAGGAGATCTTCGGCCCGGTCACCGCCCTGATCAAGGTGAGCAGCTTCGACGAGGCGATCGAGGTCGCCAACGGCGTGAGCTACGGCCTCTCGAGCTCGATCTTCACCGCGGACGTCAGCCGCGCGTTCAAGGCGATGCGCGACCTGTACACCGGCATCACCTACATCAACGCGGGCACGATCGGCGCGGAGATCCAGCTGCCGTTCGGCGGCACGAAGGGCACCGGCAACGGGCATCGCGACGCCGGCACCGCCGCGCTCGACGTCTACACCGAGTGGAAGGCCTGCTACATCGACTTCTCCGGCAAGCTGCAGAAGGCCCAGATCGACAACGCATGAGGGAGAGCTGCAATGCGCGTCAGTGAACTGGTGAGCGACCTGCAGGCGCTGCGAGCGAACCTCGCGGACGAGCTGCACGCGGTGAACCGCTACGAGCCGTTGATCGACCAGCTCGCGCACGAAGAAGCGCGCGTGGTGGTGAAGCGCATCACCGACGCGCGCAAGGAACACGTCGCCGCGCTGAGCGCGGTGATCGCCAAGCTCGACCCGAAGCAGCGAGACGCCAACCAGCAGCACGCTGGATCGTGACATGACGGAACGATTCGCGCCCCG
>JBDHZF010000135.1:0-6536 GCA_039811765.1 Thermoleophilia bacterium
GCGATCACGTCCGACATGCCTTGGTCGTCGACGGGAATCGAGAGCACGAGGTTCCAGTTCGCGCCAGCATCGGCCGTGTACCACAAGCACGGCTGGCCATGACCGCTGACGCTCTCGCTGCCGGCGACCCATGCGTGGTTCGCATCCACCGCTGCGACGTCATAGAGCGAGCTCACGCCGGCGGGCGTGGGAAGCGTGGTCCAATCGGAGCCGTCGATCGTGCGGATCACTCGACCGTTGTACGCCACAGCCCATGCCAGGGTGGTTGAGATAGCGTCCACAGCGCGAAGGCTGGACGCTATGTCGGCATCGGCGACGCCGGTCCATGTCACGCCGCCGTCGGTGGTTTGGAACAGGCGTGTCGAGGAGTTCGCTCCCTCCCCCGCCATCCAGCCGATCGACGCGGTGGCGAAGTCGACGTCATAGGCGCGGTTGTTCCAGCTGGAACCCGCCACCGTCGTCGCGGGCGCGGCCATCGCAGTGCCACGACCGTCCGGCTGGTAGGCGCGCAGCGTGCTGGACGAGTTGGTGGAGCCGAATTGCACAGCGCAGTCCGCGCTCGTGATCGCGCCGGTGCCAGGCTGGACCGTGCCGAACGACGTGCGATTGGCCATTCCGGGCATGCACGAGGTGATGTCGAGCGTCGTCGCGCCGAGGATGTCGGCACTGACGATCGTGCCGCTGGTCGCCGCTGGCGATGTGGACGCGAACTGCGTGGCCGCGACCGCGAATGCGATCCCGAACAGTCCCGCCAGCCAAGGGACGAATCGTTGGATGCCAAGTGGTTTGCGCATGCTCTGGTCCTATCGGCATACCGTGTCGAAGCTGTGAGGCGGTGAACCCGCGTCGTCCAGTCGGATATAGTTTTCGGCAGGCCTCGTCATCAGGGCCGCTCCCCGTCGACACATGTCTCCGCTTCCCCCCACACGAGAGCGTCCGGTTTCCGTGACGCCCACGCACGACGCGATGCTGCCCGGCGGCACGCCGCCGAAGCGCAGCGCGGGGCGTCGCTGGGCGCGTCGGCTCGGCATCTTCCTCGTGGTCGCGGTGGCCGTCATGATCGGTGCGCTTGCGGCGATCGCGTTCTACGCCAAGCACGAGATCGACGACCTCGTCACGCCGCGCAGCGCCGCGATGCGAAAGGCGCAGGTCGAACTTGCCAAGCCGCTGCCTGGCAAGCCCACGAACATCCTGATGCTCGGCAGCGACCACCGCACTGGCACTGATTCGTCGGATCGCCGCAGCGACACGCTGCTGCTCGTGCGTCTGGATCCGAAGCGTAAGACGATCAGCATGTTGAGTTTTCCTCGCGACACCTACGTGGACATCCCCGGCCATGGCAAGGCGAAGATCAACGACGCGTACTCGCTCGGCGGCCCCGCGCTGAGCGTGAAGACGATCAAGCAGCTCACCGGCCTCGACGTGAACTTCGTCGTCGACGTCGACTTCAAGGGCTTCCGCGGTGTGGTCGACGCGTTCGGCGGCATCTGGGTGGACGTCGACCAGCGCTATTACGTGCCCGAGAGCGCCGACTACATGTCGATCGACCTGCAGCCTGGCTACCAACTGCTCGACGGCCGCGACGCGCTCTCGTTCGCGCGGCATCGACACAGCGACAGCGACTTCCACCGAATCGCGCGTCAGCAGCTCGTGCTCGCCGGCTTGAAGAAGCAGATCGCGCAGACCAGCAAGCGAAACAGCATCCCCACGCTGTTCAAGGTGCTGAGCAAGAACACCGAGATCGTGGCGGGCGGCGGCAACAGCGTGTCCGCGCGCGTGATCTACGACTACATGCGTCTCGCCACGAGCTTGTCCAGCAAGGACGTGTACCAAGTCGAGTTCAAGGGCGGCATCGGCACGGCCGGCGAAGCGAGCATCGTCACGTACGACCAAGCCGAGCTCGAGAAAGCCGTCAACGCGTTCCTCGCGCCCAGCTCCACCGCGCGCGACGAAACCGCCGACCAGCTCGTGGGCAAGCAGCAGACCGCTGCGAAGCCCGCGCAGACGACGAAGAACGAGACGCCTGCGGCGCCGGATCCGTCCACAGTGAGCGTGAAAGTGCTCAACGGCAGTGGCGTGGCCGGCGTGGCGGGAACGATGTCCGATCAGCTCGCGCAGCTCGGGTATCAGGTGGATCCGAACCCCACGAACGCCGACAATCAGAATTACGCCAGCACGCGCGTGCTGTACCAAGACGAAGCGGCGCAACCGGCGGCGCAGGCGCTCGCCGACAAGATCCCCGGCGCGAGCACTGGCATGAAGGACGCGAGCAACCCGTTCACCACGAAGCTCTTGGTAATCGTCGGCAAGACCGGCACCACGGTGGAGGCCGATGGCACGGGTCCGATCGGCGTGGACGGCGCGAGCGAGACGACCGGTGGCACGGCCGAAGGCAATGAGGTTCCGGAGAAGTCCGAAGCGCAGGTCACGACCGATCCAGAGGCGGCGAAGGCCGAGTTCTTCGAGGTGAGCACGAAGCGCCTGCCGATCATGTATCCGACCGTCTATCCCACCGGATCGTCGTTCGAGGGGGCGTACGGCTACACGCTCACGCACGGTCGCACGACCGAGGAGGCGTATCGTCTCGTCGGCAAGCTCGGCACCGGAATCGACTATTGGGGCGTGCAGGGCCTCACGTGGGCGCATCCGCCGATCCTCGACGACCCCACGCGCAAGACGACCCGCAAGGGGCGCGACTACAAGCTCTACTTCAACGGCACGAAGCTGCACATGATCGCGTGGACCCAAGGCGTGGGCACTTACTGGGTCGCGAACACGGTGCTCGACAAGTTGTCCAACGAGGACATGCTCGCGATCGCGGACGGCGTGAAGCCACTGCCGAAGGGTTGAGGCGTGCGATAGGTTCGCTTCATGCGAACGATCATCCACGTCCTGACACGATGTTTGCCCGTCCTTCTGCTGCTCGTGGTCGCCGGGCTGCTCGCGGTCGGTTGTGGCGATTCCAACGACGACAGCGACGGGGCATCGTCGGCGAAGACCACGTCGTCCGAAAAGGCCGACGACGCGGCCGCCGACGAGGCGACCTACGCCGCGTACCAGAAAGGCTTCAGCGAAGTTGGCACGCAGTTCGAATCCGTGGGCACGAAGTTCCAGAACGTGCAGGACTACGAGGACGTCGCCGCCGCCACCGCGGTGCTGCAAACCACCATCGCGTCGCTCAACGCGCTGACGCCACCCGACGACATCGCCGCCGATCACAAGCGCATGTACGCCGCGCTGCGCAACGTGCTCGTCCAGCTCAAGAAGATCACGCCGACGAGCACGTCCGCGAGCGACGAAGTCGCGATGACGGCCGCGACCAAGCACCTCGAAACGGCGTCGAAGGCAGCTGACGCGGTCCTCGAAGACCTCGACTGAGTTCAGGTTCTCGCGACCCAGGCATGGGTCGATGCGGATGCCGGTGCATGTTCACTACGTCCGGAATTGCGCCCTGTTGGGGCCGAATTCCAGACGTGATTGCTGTCTTGTGTCGGCAGGGTGGCGACTTCAATCGGTCGTTGCGACAAGTAGTTCATTGGTTCTCTCGTTGGTTGCCCATGCCGAGGGCAACTGGGCGCATTCGTATCGATTTTCGTTGCGAACGTACCGGAGTGGCTGGCCGGGCCCGAGTGGCGAGCCGATTTGCCGGGTTGTTGCCGGATTCCGGAACGAATCCGGCAATTCGGGGCGGTCGTGTCGGCATCGAACGATTCGAACGGGGCGATTCCAGCACCAGCGCTCATCCAACTCCCTGCTGCGACGACCAATAGAATTCGCCGGTGTGTTGCGCGTGTTTGCCGGCTCAAGACGATCGAACTTGGTGCTTCGCGGAGTTTTGGGGTCGGCCCGGCGGCGCGGGCAGTTGTGTCGAGGTGCGCGGAGCCGGCCGTGAATCGTCGTCTGGGGCACCTCGATCGGCGAGGAGTCGCGCGATCATGGAATCACGCGGCGTGCGTGTCCGATCCGGCCGCACGCGCGGCCGCGGGCGGACACCACGAGCCGAGCAGCGGCGACCACGGCCCCAAACGCGCGTATCCTCGCGGGCATGTTCGGATTCAATGGCATCGGGGCGCGCGACATCGCGGTGGACCTCGGCACGGCAAACACCCTCGTCTACGTCCGCGGTCGCGGGATCGTGCTCTCGGAGCCGTCCGTGGTGGCGATCGACCAGCGCACCGGAGACGTGCACGCGGTGGGCATCGAAGCCAAGCGCATGCTTGGCCGCACCCCCGCGTCGATCACCGCGATTCGTCCGCTCAAGGACGGCGTGATCGCCGACTTCGACGTGTGCGAGCAGATGCTCAGCCACTTCATCAAGAAAGTGCACCACAACCGCTTCGCGCATCCGCGCGTGGTGGTGTGCGTGCCGTCCGGCGTGACGAACGTGGAAAAGCGCGCGGTCGAGGAAGCAACGCTCTCCGCCGGTGCGCGCCACGCGTACCTGATCGAGGAGCCGATGGCCGCCGCGATCGGCTCGGGCCTTCCCACCGGCGAGCCGACCGGCTCGATGATCGTCGACATTGGCGGCGGCACCACCGAGGTCGCCGTCGTTTCGCTCGGCGGCATCGTCGTCGCTCACTCGCTTCGCGTGGGTGGCGACGAGATGGACGAAGCGATCATCAACTACGTGAAGCGCGACTACAAGATCCTCATCGGCCACCAGACTGCGGAAGAGCTCAAGCTCGAGATCGGCTCCGCGTTCGCGATGGGCCAGGAAGCCAAAGCGGAGATTCGGGGCCGCGACCTCGTCACAGGCTTGCCGAAGACGCTTGTGCTCACCTCGGAGGAGGTGCGCGAGGCGCTCAAGGAACCGGTCGACCAGATCGTCGACGCGGTGAAGCTCACGCTCGACAAGACCCCGCCGGAGCTTGCCTCCGACATCATGGATCGCGGCATCATGCTCGCGGGCGGCGGCGCGCTGCTCAACGGCCTCGACGAGCGCCTGCGCTTCGACACGCACATGCCCGTGCACGTGGCCGAATCGCCACTCACGTGCGTGGCGGTGGGCGCGGGTCGATCGCTCGAAGAATACGAGACGATTCAGCGATCGCAACAGTCTCGCCGTCGAGCGCGCACCACGTACTGACGCACTGCAACGCGGGGTGTGCCAGTCTCGACATCCTGTAGCCCCCTCTGATGCCTGCATCGATTCCCAACAAGAAGCGCCGACGCGGCGCCCGCTCCGGTTCCGCCGCGTCCGGTGGACCCGTCGCGCCCGAGGCCAGCTACATCGGTCGACGCGATCGTCGCGTACGCGCGGGCGCGCGCACGCGTGGGCACCTGTTCCCGCGTCGCAAGCCCTCGATCGTTGCGCGCCGCGTCACGCTCGGCGTGCTGATCGCGATGTCGATGGCGCTGATCACCGTGTCGTATCGCGGCGGCGCGGTGCTGCACTCGTCCCAGCTCGTCGTGATGGACGCCGTCGCGCCGATCGAGCGCGGCATTTCCCGCGCGTGGGATCCCGTCGCCGCGGCATGGGGTTGGTCGGGGCGGCTGATCACGGCCACGAACGAGAACCCGAAGCTCGAGCGCGAGAACGTCGAACTGAAGGCAAAGCTGCGGCAGGCGTCGATCGCGCAGGACGAGTACGAGCGACAGCTTGACGAAGCGAACTTCGACGCGCGCGCCACGTTTCCCGCAGGATTCACGCGCGTGTGGGCGAGCGTGCAGGTGCGCCAGCCGGGCGCGATCGAGCACAGCATCGTCATCGATCGAGGCTCCAACGACGGCATCGAGCGCTACGACCCGGTGATGGCGGTTTCCGGGTTGATCGGACGCGTGGAGAACGTGACGGCGAACACGGCGGTCGTCAGCTTGATGATCGACGATTCGCAGCGCGTGAGCGCGTCGGTGGTCGACAGCGACGCGTGGGGCGTGCTGCGCACGGTGTCCACCGAGGGCTCGCCCACGATGCAGCTGAAGTTCGTGAGCCAGTCCGCGAAGGTCGACGTCGACGATCTCGTCACGACGAGCGGGTTCAGTTCCAAGAACGGCGAACTTCGATCGATCTACCCGAAGGGCTTGCCGATCGGCGTGGTCACGAGCGTTGGCAACGATCCCGCCGATCTGCACAAGACGGTGCAGGTGACGCCGCTCGCCGACTTCGACCGCATCGACGACGTGATGGTGCTCGTCAAGCAGGACGGGGCGACGCGGTGAGCGTGGGCGCACGCATCTGCGGCGCGGTGCTGGTGATCGTGGCGGCGCTGGTGCAAGTCTCGATCGCGTACCGCATCGAGATCGGCGAGGCGTATCCGAACGTGCTCGTGCTCGTGGTGGCGTCGCTCGCGCTGTTGAGCGGATCGATCAACGGCGCCGCCTACGGATTCCTGGCGGGCGTGACAATCGCGACGTTCGCGGCGATTCCACTCGGCACCCACGCGTTGATGTTCGTGCTGATCGGCTACACCGTGGGGCGCGTGGGTGAATCGCTCGTCACCGACGACCATCCCGTGCCGCCGCTCGTGGCGGGCGTAGTGGCCACGCTCGTGCTCGAGCTCGGGCGTCCCCTCGTGGAGGTTCTCGTCAATCCGGAC
>JBDHZF010000136.1:0-6474 GCA_039811765.1 Thermoleophilia bacterium
TGCAGCAACGCTTCCTGATCGAGGCGGCGCGCTACACCTGACGCATGAGCGACCCTGAACCGTCATCCGCGAAATTCGCCCATTTGCAGGCACTTTTTCACGGGAGGCAAAAGGGGGAAGAACTGAAAAACAAAACCCCCTGCAAATGAGGGGGTTTTGAAGCGGCTGATGGGACTCGAACCCACGACCTTCTGCATGGCAAGCAGACGCTCTAGCCAACTGAGCTACAGCCGCATCGGCGGGTAACGATATCAGTTCGCGCGGCGCTGTGTCAGCGATGCCCGCGCATCGCGAGCAGTCCCATGCGCACGTTGAGCGAGACGAAACGCATCGCTTGGATGCACAGGTTGCGGCGGCGGCGGAGCGTGCCGCGCGTGGGCAGCGGCGCGCGCTCGACGCTCTCGTGCTGAGCGACCGGCTCGTCGACGGGAATCGTCCTCATTCCGGAATCATCCACCACAGTGGCCTGCCCTTCGCCTTGTAGATGAACATGAAGTGGAGCAGCGCCTTGGTCCAGTGCCCGGCCAAGCCCAGCTCGCCGCGGGTGTGCTTGATCGAGCGCCCCGTGCGGAACTTGTCGTGGTCGGGCACGACCGGGTACATCGTCATGCCGGCGGCGCTGCCGGTGCGAATGCCGGATCCCGCGGACGCTACGCACGCGGCCGCCATCTCCGCCATCGACGCCTCGTGCGCGGGCTTGCCGCGCCCCTTGATGCGATCGGCGATCGTCTCCACTGCAGTGCGCCCCATGATGCCGGACGGCATGCCCGTGCGCGGCGGCGCAGGCGCGATCACCGTGCCGTTGGGCGTGGTTCGAGGGCGCGAGATCTGGTGCGGCGGCGCGAACGCGATGCCCACCGCGAAGTGGTTCGCGAAGCCGGGCGCCTCATACGTACGCGGCCAGTCCTTCGCATTCCACTGCTCGAACGGCTTGGGCGAGTAGTCGGCGTCCACCTTCATGAAGCCGGATGGCGCGAACATCGTGTCGGTGATGTCGGCGCCGTCGGCGTCGATCGCTTTCAGGTCTTGCCCACGAAACGGCGGCAGCAGCATCGCGAAGTCGAACGCGAGCAAACCGCGCGTGCCGTCGAGCAGCTCGTAGTGCACCACGCCCGGATCGACGCGCTCCACGTGCGCGCCGAGGATCGCCTTCACGTCGCGCTCGCGAAACAGCGACGCCGTCCACAGCTCGCTGGTGGTCTCGAACCCCTGCAGGTCGAACACCATGCCGCCCACGCCGAAGTCGCCGAGCTGCGCCTCGTTGGTGAGATAGACGAGCTCCACTTTGTCGCGCACGCCCGCGTTGCGCAGCTGCTGATCGACGTTGAACGTGTATTCGAACGCCGCGCCCTCGCACGTGCACGTTCCGTGCCCGACGCCGACGATCACGCGCTGGCGCTCGCCGGTTTCACGCACCTTCGCCACGAGCGCCTCGAACTGCTTGGCGGCGTCCACCGCATGCGACGCGGTGCACACCGAGACGGAGTTCGCTTCGGGGCCCAGGCCGGGGGTCGCAGCGAAGTTGAGCTTCGGACCGGTCGCGTTGACGAGGTAGTCGTATGGGATCCGCTCAACCTCGCCGTCGCGGGCGGGGTCGGTGTATTCGATCTCCACGAACGGGGTCGGGTCGATCGAGTCGCCGTGCGGATGGATCGCAGTGGCTTTCGCTTGGTGGAAGACGATGCCCTTGCGACGATAGATCGGTGCGAGCGGGAACAGCACTTGGTCGCCGCGCATGCGTCCGACGCCCACCCAGATGTTGGACGGGATCCAATTCCAGTCGGCGTTCGGGGAGACCACGATCACCTCGTGGTCGCTGCGCTTGCCGAGCGATCGTTTCAGGCGGAGGGCGGCTGTGTGCCCGGAGATGCCTGCGCCAAGGATGACGGTTCGCGCCATGTCGTGTCCTTCCGTGTTCCTGCGTTCCACGTTCGGTAGCCACCATCGAGATTCACCGCGTCGAAACCCTCGTGGGAGAGCAGGCGCACGGCCACGTTCGCGCGCACGCCAACCGCGCAGTGCACGATCAGCTCGCGGTCGCGCGGCAGCTCGTCGAGGCGATCGCGCAGCTCGTCCACTGGGATGTGGGTCGAGCCGGGAATCGACTTCTCGGCGCGCTCGCGATCGGTGCGCACGTCCAGCACGAGCGCGCCATTGGCGACGTGCGCTTCAAGCTCGTGCCATTGGATCGAGCGAATCGCGCCGGACGCGAGGTTGTCGGCGACGAAGCCGAGCATGTTGACCGGGTCCTTCGCCGATCCGAACTGCGGCGCGTAGGCGAGCTCGAGGTCGGCCAGTCCGCTGGCGGTGATGCCGCCGCGCATGGCGGTGGCGATCACGTCGATGCGCTTGTCCACGCCGTTGCCGCCCACGCCTTGCGCGCCGAGGATTCGATCCGTGGCCGGATCGACGAGCAGTTTCAGCGCCATGCCGTTCGCGCCCGGGTAGTAACCGGCGTGATCGGTGGGGTGCGTGTGGATGATGCGGTGGGGACGATTCGCGGCGACGAGGCGCTTCTCGTTCCAGCCGGTGAGCGCGATCGTGAGGCCGAGCACGCCGACGACTGCCGTGCCCAGCACGGGCTGGCTGGCCACGTCGCGCCCGGCGATCACGTCGGCGACGAGGCGGCCATGGCGATTGGCGGTCTGCGCGAGCGGCACGAGCACCGGATCGCCGGAGATCGCGTCGCGCTTGGTCGCGGCGTCGCCGACGGCGAAGATGTTCGGATCGCTGGCGCGCTGGTGGTCGTCGACGAGGATGCCGCCGCGCGCGTCGAGCTCGAGGCCACAGTCTTTCGCGAGCGCGGTTTCGGGGCGTACGCCGATCGCGGCGACCACGAGGTCGGCCGGGATCGTGGCGCCGTCGGACAACTCCACGGTGTTGTCGCCGATCGCGACGGCGCTCACGCCGAGCCGCAGTTCGATGCCGTGCGCGACGAGGTGATCTGCCACGACTTGCGCGAGCTCGGGATCGAGCGGGGCGAGCACCTGGTCGGCGAGCTCGACGATGGTGACGGCGATGCCGCGTCGATGCAGGTTCTCGGCCATTTCAAGGCCGATGAAGCCGCCGCCCAGCACGGCCGCGCTGGATGGGCCGGCCACCACGGCCGCGGCCATGCGATCGACGTCGGACACGTCGCGTAGCGTGAGCGCGCGCTCGATGCCGGGCGCGGGCGGCACGAACGGACTCGCGCCCGGGGAGAGCACGAGCGCGTCGTAGGTCACGACTTCGTCTTCGCCAGATGCGAGGTCGCGCAGCGTGATCGTGCGCGCGTCGCGGTCGATGGACGTCGCTTCGGTGCGCACGCGCACGTCCACGTCGAAGCGCTCGTGGATCGACTCGGGCGTTTGCAGCAGCAGCTCGTCGCGTTCGGCGATCACGCCGCCCACGTAGTAGGGCAGGCCGCAGTTGGCGAACGACACGTGCTCGCCGCGCTCGACGACGATGATGCGCGCGTGCTCGTCGTTGCGGCGCAGGCGCGTGGCGGTGGACATGCCGCCGGCCACGCCGCCGACGATCACGACGGTGCGCGGGGCGCTCATCGGCGCCGTCCTCGTCCGCCGAACATCGCGGCGAGCGGATTGCTGGACGGCTTGCTCGCCGCCGCGCGATCACACGTGCAGCGCTGGTTCTTGGGCACGCCCGCCATCACTTGATCGACGTGCTGGCCGCAGCCCGCCCACGTCGTCTTGCCGCAGGTCTTGCATTGCACTGCTCGGCACATGAACGCCTCCTCAATTGATACCCCCATGGGTATCTCCACTCGTCACCATACATACCCCTTGGGGTATAATCAAGTGCGACCCTACTGGAGGCTCCCCATGCAGCTCGATCCCACCGAAACACAACCCATGGTGAATCGCCTCAAGCGCGCGCATGGCCAGCTGGCGGGCGTGCTGCGCATGCTCGAGGAAGGCCGCGAATGCGAGGACATCGTCATGCAGCTGAGCGCGGTGAGCAAAGCCGTGGATCGCGCCGGATTCGGTTTGGTCGCGCTCGGCTTGCGCCAGTGCATCGCCGAGGAAGGCGAGGCGCCCGAGCTGGCCAAACTCGAGCGCCTGTTCATGTCGCTCGCGTGAACGCTCACCCGTGCCACGGGTAGTCGGCGAGGGCGCGGGCGTGATCGTCGTCGATCGCCGCTCGCAGGTGGGCATCGTGGAACGCTGCTGCCACCGAATCCCGCCGGCGCGGATCACGCCCAAGGCGATCTCCCGCACGATGCCTGCGCCCTCGTCTTCGCGCTTGGTTGGGAACGCGGCGGCGAATTCGATAGGAATTCATGGTGCGTGCCTCCTATGCACAAGAGATTTGCATGGGCTGGCAGTGAGATCGTTTCCGTGGCCGTCGGCGTCAAACGCGCGCCGCGCCATCCCTGCGCGCATCTGCAATCAACTCGGCACGTTCGTATCGTTTTTCGTTGGCGGATTCAATTGGTCGTTGCAGCAGGGAGTTGGATGAGCGCTGGTGCTGGAATCGGCCCGTTCGAATCGTTCGATGCCGACGCGACCGCCCCGAATTGCCGGATTCGTTCCGGATACCGGCAACAACCCGGCAAATCGGCTCGCCACTCGGGCCCGGCCAGCCACTCCGGTACGTTCGTAACGGAAATCGATACGAATGCGCCCAGTTGCCCTCGGCATGAGCAACCAGCGAAAGAACCAATGAACTACTTGTTGCAACGACCGATTGAAGTCGCCGATACGAACGTGCCGAATTGCGTGGGCTACCGCAAGCCATCCATCGCCTCGTTGGCGACGGCGTCGGCGCGGGCGTTGTCGTTTCGGTAGACGTGCCGCACGTCCACCGCATCGAAGTTGCGAAGGACGCGGGCGACGTCCTCGGCAATCGGCTTGAGCGCGGCGTTCTTGACCTTGTACACGCCCGTGACTTGCTTGACGACGAGCTCGCTGTCGCCGCGCACGTCGAGCTTGCGGATGCCGCGCGCGATCGCGTGCTCGAGGCCGCGCAGCAGCCCCGTCCACTCGGCCACGTTGTTGGTGGTGGAACCGAGCCGAACGCCGTCCGCCTCGTGCTCGTGGCCGCTCGGGTCGTAGAGCACCCAGCCATAGGCGGCAGGGCCCGGATTGCCGCGCGAGCCGCCGTCGAAGTGCAACCGCCAAGTGCCCGCGGCATAGTCCACGCCCGCGGGTGCTTCGTCGAAGATGCTCGACGCCACGTCCACCGCATCCTGCGAGTCCGCGGAGGACGGGAACGCCGTCGCGGGGCCGCCTCCATGCACCGTGACCGGCAGCTCGAGCGCGCGCGTGAGCCGACCCGCGAGCGCGTGCGCGTGCGCGTCGAACGCGCGAGCACGATCCACCACGAGCACGGCCACACCGAGGCGGGCGAGCAGATCGAGTTCCACGTCGCTGGCGACGCCGACGATCGCGAGCGCCGGGGCGTCCAGCGCGGTGGCCGCGCCGAGCACGTCGCGCAGCGGGCCCGCGTGCACGAGCGCGTGCGCGCCTGCGGGAACCGCGTCGACCGCGCCGTGAGCCGTGAGCTGCGGATCGATCTCGGCGAGCGCAGACCACGCGCCGCGTCCACCCTCGCTGCCGAGCGTGCCGTGGCGGCCGAATCCCACGCGCGCGGGAAGATTCATGCGCAGCACGTCGAACGCGGGTTCCTCGTACGGGTGCGCCGCTGCGTACGCGCGCACGACCGCGTCCACGAGATGGCTCGCGACGACCGTCTCGAAACGGATCTCCTCCACCTGCTCGAACTCGCCGCGCGATCCGACCGCTGGATTGGTCGTCTCTCCGCCCCGGAACGTGCCGGTGCCCTGCGTGCTCCACGAGCAGCGATCGTACTCGCCGATGGCGCCCGCGCCCGCGTCCAACACCGCGTCGCGAACGCGCGCGAACGCGTCCGTGGGCACGTATCCCACGAACTTGTCGACGTCGCGCGTGACGGTGCGCGCAGGGCGCGCGTCGGCAATGCCCACCCGTTCGGCGAGATGCTCGTCCACGCCACCGCTCGCGCCCGTGAGCAGCAAGCTCGCGTCCAGCACCACGCGCTCGGCGCGTCGCCACGTCGACACGTCGTCTGGCGATCCCGCGAATGGATCGTAGACGCGTCGTCCGAGGTGTCCGTCGCTCGATGACGGGGGCGTGGCAAGGACGACGGCGGTTCCCGCCGCGGCCTCGACGCCCGTGATCGAGTCCTCGTCCGCGCACAGCACGAGCGACGACACCATAGACGCGCGATCGCCTGCGAGCAGGCGCGCCGGGCGCGAGCGTGGCCAGTCGAGCGCGTCGGCGATCTGCGCGATCGCGCGCAGCGCCGCGCGGGGCGCGAATCGTTCCGTCATGTCACGATCCCGCGTGCTGCTGGTTGGCGTCGCGCTGCTTCGGATCGAGCTTGGCGATCACCGCGCTCAGCGCGGCGACGTGTTCCTTGCGCGCGTCGGTGATGCGCTTCACCACCACGCGCGCTTCTTCGTGCGCGAGCTGGTCGATCAACGGCTCGTAGCGG
>JBDHZF010000137.1:0-6395 GCA_039811765.1 Thermoleophilia bacterium
CGCGGGTTCGATTCCCGCCGCCTCCACTGAACGCTTCGGGGGAGCTCGACCTTCGGTCGGCTCCCCCTTCGTCGTTCAGTGGGATGCATTCGCGCAGCGAATGCATGTGCGTCTGCGGCGCACGGCGGCGAGAGGCGCCTCGCTCGCTCGGATTCCCCGCCGAGGCGGCGGTCTGCGAAATCGCTGACGCAGATCGTCGAGCGTGTGCGTGGCGCGGAGCGATCCGTCACGGGCACGGCCGCTCTTGCAGCTGCTCAAGAGTCGACGATCTGACGTCGATGCATGGTGTCGGGGGAGGTGTGGTGGCAGTGGTCGGATCATGCGGATGGCGATGGCGGCCGCGCGCGTTCCTTCTCGTGTTGCTGGTCGCGACGAGCGTCGTGTTCCTGCTCCCCGGAGCGGCCGTGGCGCAGGACGACGCTCCGAGCAACGTCGAGGTCGCCAGCACGACGCCGTGCAAGCGTCAGGAACTGAGGACGTTCGAGGGGCTCGGGGTCGGCTGTCGACGTCTCGGCATGATTCGACTCGAAGACCAAGGGGGCGACCCCGAGAAACCGTTGGTCGTCCGTGGTCCAGATCAGCTGCAGGACGGCACGACGCGCAACGCGCTGCCTCCGGACGGATCGAGCTCGACGACGCCGCCCCCGGATCCCGACGCGGTGCTCTGCAGCGGCCCCGGAACGCATCGCTACCGCTTCGCGTACCAGTACGGGGGAACCGATCCCAATCGGTTCCCCGCGCTCGAGGCCGGCATGCGCAACGCGATCCTGAGCGGCGCCGCGCACCTGCGCGATCGGGGCGAGTCCATCGTGCCGGGCCTCCGAGAGCGCCTGCGCGTGGCGTGCGACGACAACGGCGACGTCGAGATCGCGGTCATCCACACCGTGGGCCAGCCCGGAGACACCTTCTACGATGGTTACGAGGCGGCGCAGGCCGCGCTCGATCCGGGACCGCACGAGAACATCGTGTTCTTCATGGACAGGGACCCGTCCTTCCCGGGCATCGCGGGCCTCGGGTCGTTCGGGTTCGACCTCGACGGCGGCGAGTTCGCCAACGTCTACCGCTCGTCGCTGACGGATTGGGAGACGATCCTGCACGAGATCTCCCACAACATGGGCGCGGTCGCCGACGATGCGCCGAATTCCACGGGGTGGGGGCACTGCACCGACGGCAACGACGTCATGTGCTATCGCGACGGTGGACCGAACGACGGGCTCTTCCGCACGCAGTGCGGCTCGCCGGTTCCGATCTACGACTGCAACGCGGACGACTACTTCAATCCGGATCCGGCGCCGGGCAGCTATCTCGACGACCATCCGAACATCGCGATCGACAACCCGTTCCTGTACGTCACGCGCGTGGGGGACGCGACGGCCCCGCGGATCACGTTCGACGATTCGAAACCGTGGGTGTCGGCGTACGACGGCTTGCCAGTTCGGGTGCGCGACGACGCGGCGGTGGTCTCGGTCAGCGCGTGGATCGATGGGGAGTCCGCGTTCGTCCACGACGATCTCCCGTGGTTGCGAGGGCGGTCCGACATCCCCGACTGGGTGCCGGACGGCGACCACGCGGTGACGATCCAGGCGACCGACACCGCTGGCAACACGTCGACTCGATCGGCCGTGATCCACCTCGATCGCACGATGCCCGACATCCCGCGCGTCGGACCGTTCGCGCGCTACACCCAGGACCGCACGCGGGTCACGGCGGAGTGGGGCGACCCCACTGACGCGCTGTCGGGCATGGCGGTCCACGACTACTGCATCGAATCCAAGCTTCCGCACGGTCCCAACGACCACTGCCAGAACTTCCGCACGGCCGGGATGGTGCGGCGCGCGGACGGATCGTGGGCGATCGACGTGCTGGCCGCTCCCCAGCACGCAGCCAACGACCGCTTCGCCGTCCTCGTCCGCGCGATGGATCGCGCCGGCAACTTCCGCCTGCTCTGGGTGTCGACCACCGTCGACGCAGTCGCGCCGGATCCGCCCTCGCACGTGGTGGCCGGCGACCTGAGCACGGCGTACGGCACCGACGCTCGCGTGGTCGGCGCGCCCGCGATGTCCGACTACCCGCGCGACGGGCGCGACCACTGGTACTACTGGGCGAGCTACGTGGACGAGCCGTACGACGCAGATCACTGGATCGAGATCTGCATCGCCTCGGAGCCTGGCTGCGGAGGCGAGGTGCTCGCGCCCTGGCGACGCGACACCGGGGCGATGGTCGAGGTCAGGTATCCCACGTCGGGTCGGACGTACTTCGCGTGCATGCGCGGCGTGGACGACGCTGGCAACGTCGGCGCGACCGCGTGCGCCGCGGGCTTTCTCGTCGACCTCCGTCGACCGACGTTCGTGGACGGCGACGGGACCAAGACGGTTCGCGTCGCGTGGAACGCGGCGTCCGTCGACGTGCCGATCGGCGCCGTCGATTCCGAGTCGGGAATCGCGTCCATCGAGGGGGTCGACGAGATCGGGCGGCGGTACGCAGGTGACGTTGCGCGCGGCACGGTGCGCGTCGACCTGCCCAGGTCGGCCTCGGGCCGTCGCCTGTCCGTCACCGTGACCGATCGCGTGGGCCATGCCGCGACGCGGTGGGTGGAGGTGCGCCGCGACAGCCGGCCGCTTCCTCGCGCCCTGTCGCTGCGCGGCGGGTCGGGTCCCGACACGTTGGTGGGCGGCGCGGGCAACGACCGCTTGGTCGGCGGGGCGGGCAACGACAGGTTGTTCGGCGGCACGGGGGACGACACGCTCGCGGGCGGCGCGGGCAAGGACGTGCTCGACTGCGGACCAGGCAGGGACACCGCCGTGATCGACGCCGGCGATCGCGTCCGCAACTGCGAGCGAACGCGGCGCGGCATCGCCGTCGCAGCGGTTCAGCCAGCGCGGCGCCGGTCGACGACCACCACGAGCCACGCAGCGACGGCGGCGCCGAGCGTTCCGAGCAGCTCGTCTCCCAGCGTGTCCTGGTAGGCCGTGTCGAGCTCCGTGCCGTGGCGGATGAAGGTGTACCACTCGCCCAGCTCCCACGCGATTGCGAGCGCCGCGCCCGCCCCGACCGTGGCGACGGCCAGCATCCATCGCGGCCGCACGCGCGCGTGGGCGAGGCAGATGCCGACACCGAGCGCGAGCGTGAGCCAGTTGGCGAAGTGGTTGGCGTCGTCCCACCAGTCGATCGTGTCGTACAGGTCCAGCGAGTTGCCGGTGACGTCCACGAAGAAGCCCCACATCACGAGCGCTGCGGCGTCCCAAGGGACCAACCATCCCCGTGGGCGACGACGGTTCGCGAGCCACCAGCACACGGGCAGCGCGAGCATCATCGCGGGATACGCAACCAGGCGCGTGCCGAACGCCTTGCCGGCGAACTGGTCGAGGTCGAGCAGCGCACCGGCAGCGAGTTGGACGACCGTGGCGGCCAGCAGCGCGAACGCGAGCGCTCGCGCGCGGCGATTCGTCGACCGAGACGCATACGAGCGCATGTCAGCGGCCACCGATCCACACGAGCCCGGCGGCTCCGGCCGCGTAGAGCACGATCACCAGCAGCGAGTCGACGCCGAGGCCCGCGACCTTGCGCCGGGGGCGAAACAGCAGCCCGAGGGCGTACATCACGGTGAGCAGCGCGCCGAGCCCGGTGAGGTAGATGTCGCTCGCGTGCGCGCTGGGCAGCACCGCCGTGCCGGAGATCAGGCCGGCCAGCAGGAACAGGCACGGCAGGAAGGCATTGCCGCCGAAGATGTCGCCGAACGCCATCTGGAAGTCGCCCATGCGCACCGACGCAAGTCCCGTCGACAGCTCCGGCAGCGAGGTGGCCATCGCGAGCACGGTGGCGCCGAAGAGCACGCCGGTCATCCCCATGTGGGCGGCGATCTGCTCGCCGCTGCGCTCGAGCGCCACGCCGCCGGCGAGCGTGACGACGCTCGCGAAGACGAACACGGTGACGGTGCGCGCGAACGGGACGGCGCTCGTGCGTTCGATGCGCGTGGTTCGAGCGTGCCCGCGCGGCACGTCTTGCCCACCGGACGGAGGTGATCCCGCGTCGTGCCACGGCAGGTCGCGGCGCGCCTTGCCCACCAGCCACAACGACGCCATCCAGACCACGACGATGAGCGCCGCGGACAGCTCGAAGCCATGCCAGTCGTGCGGCTCCAGCTGGGTTCCCATCACGACGATCACGAGTATCGCGAGCAGCGCGAGCGCCTCCACCACGAGGGGCAACGACGCCGCTCGATGGGTGAGCGGATCGGCGCCGCGCATGCCGAACCCGTCGAGCAGCGCGAGCACCACGGTCTGGATCGCGATGCCGCCGAGGATGTTGCCCACCGCGATGCCGAGGTTCGCCGACAGCGCCGCGCTCACGGTGATCGCCAGCTCCGGCAGGTTCGTCACCACCGCGAGGATCACGAGCCCGCCGAACGCCTCGCCGAGCTTGAGGCGGTGCGCGATCGCGTCGGTGGTGTTGGAGAGCTGGATCCCCGCGATCCACACCGCGACGGCAGCGACGGCGAACACGGCGACGAGCTGCCAGGTTGCGAGGTCCGAGAACATGGGCGCGCGATGCTACCAGCGCGCGACCGTCGGCTTCGCGTCCTCTAGGCTCCTGCGACCGCTCGCTCGATCTCGAGGCTGCTGCGCTCGCCCACGAACGACTCGAGGTACGCGCGCGGCACCACGAACAGATCGGCGAACGACGGGTCCATGACGATGTAGCGCCCGCCAGCGTCGCGCGAGGGCGCGACGAGCACGGTATGGCCGCGGTAGCGCTCCGCGCGAGTTGCAGCCAGGCGTTCGAGCGGTTGGTCCCAGCGGCCGGCGCTGTTGCCGGACACCACCACCGGGCGACGCGCGTCGATCGCGCGCGTGATCGCGTCCACGCCCTTGATCGAGCGCGACGGCATTCCGAGCGCGAGCAGCGCGTCGCCGCGCTGCGCGTCGGTGGTGCTCGTGGTAGACGGTCCCATCGCGCCGATCTCGCGCACGCGCAGGATCTGCTCCTGCGCGGTGCGAGCGCCGCAGATGCGCACGTCGAGGAGACGAGCGGCGTTCACCACGCTCGTCGGGCCACAGGAGAAATTCTTGCCGAGCTCGACCGTGCGGTTGCGCCACGTGCGAACCTGCGTCGCGTGCACGTCCCATGCGTGCGCGAAGTCGCGCGCGAACCGCGGCTCGTCACCCAAGGCGCGCACGGCATCCCGCGCCGTCCGAATCGTTCGCACCGCGTTGTCCATCGCAACGGCCATGCCGCGACGCCCTCGTCTCGTTCGCCCGCGCGTCCACCCGAACCCGCCCACCTGATCTTTGGGACGTCCGGCTCGATCGTTCCAGTCGCTGCACGAGTCGAACGATTCCGGATCCCGCGACAGGGACCGCGGTCGAGGGTGTAGCGTTCGGCCATGCTGATCGCCGTGGCGCACAACCTGCACAGCCTGCACAACGTGGGCAGCATCTTCCGCAGCGCCGACGGGGCGGGATTCGAGCACGTGATCTTGTCCGGTCACACGGGCAACGTTCCGGATCCGCGCATCTCCAAGGTCGCGCTCGGCGCGGAGGAGCACCTCACGAGTGAGCACGTTGCCGACGTGGACGAGTTGCTCGCGCGACTCGACGGCGTGCACGTGATCTTGGTGGAGCAGGGGCCGCGGTCGGTGCCGCCCACCGAGCTGCCGACGATGCCGACCGATCGCGACATCGCGCTCGTGGTGTGCGACGAGCTCTCCGGCGCGGCCGAGCAGCTCGTCGAGCGCGCGGACGTGACCGTGGAACTGCCGATGCGCGGCCGCAAGCACAGCCTGAACGTGTCGGTGGCGTTCTCGATCGCCGCGTACGCGCTCGCCGACGCGGTGCGCCCGTTCTCGGTCGAGGAGCTGCGCGCGCGAGTGATCCCGCCCGTACGCGAAGGCGTGCTCACGCGCGGGCGCACGATGGGCGAGACGCCCGATCGCTAGCGCTTCGCGCGCACGTCGACGGCGCGCACGCCGCGCTGGTGCGACTGACGGTTGAACGTGACGCGGGTGCCGCGCGGCATCTGCTGCTTCGCGGCACCGCCCAGCGACGAGCTGTGGAAGAACACGTCGCCGCCACCGCCGTCGGGCTTGATGAAGCCGAAGCCCTTCGACGGGTCGTAGCTGAGCACCATGCCCGCGCCCGGACCGGCCTGCGCTTCGCCCGCTTTCACGCCGCGCTTGCGCACGTCGCCATTGTGCCCGGGCGTGCCCGGCTTCACGCGACGCTGCCCGGGGCGCTGTACCGCGCCGCGACGGTCTGGTCGCTGCTGCTTGGAACGGCGATCGGCCGGCGCGTGCGCGGCCTTGGGGATCCACCACTTCGCCTCGGGAAGCGGTTCGCGACGAGTCCGCTTCGTGTAGCGCGTGTCGTCGAACACGTTCAGCTGCACGCCCGCCTCGC
>JBDHZF010000138.1:0-6341 GCA_039811765.1 Thermoleophilia bacterium
CCGGCAGGCGTCGTCTCGCCGCTGTCGCCGGCATCGTCGACCGATGCACGACGCGAGGTCGCGCCGGCAACGTGGCTGCGGTGCGCGTGAATTCCGTGAACACCCATGATTCGTCCCCATCCCAGGGGTCCCGTCCGGACCCGTAGTCGGCTCAGCCGGGGTCCGCGCACAGGAGTGGGCGTCGAGATCCAGTGAACGCTCGCTTGGGGGACCTGTCAACCGGTTGAGCGGAAGTTCTCGTGACGAGCACGGGCAGACGACGTGTGATGCGCCCCACTTGGTTGACGGAGAGGCCCGAATTGGGCGTGCTGGTCAACCAAGTGGGCGTGGCCGTACGGGGCTGGTCCCAATTTGCGCGCGTCGGCGAAGGGGTATATGGTTCGGGTTTCCGCCTTCGGGCGGAGTGCGATCGCATGCCCTGACGGGGTCCGGATCAGCGAGCGGGACACGGCGCTTCAGTCGCTTCCCGCGCGCCCGTGCACGCACACGTGAGCAGCATTGCTCTCGCCGCACTGCGCAGCGGCGAGCGCGTCTCGGCCACGTGTGTAACGACCTCGTCGCGCAGAGGCTGCCGGCATGACGCCGGCGACCTGCATGCGAGGAGGCCCGCAGCCTCCACCGCAGGAAGTGCACGAGAACGAACATCCATCGCCAGCAACACGCAGGAGCACCCCGACGTGGCCACCAAGACCATGGACCGAAAGCGCTTTTCCTTCGGCAGCCTCGAGCGCGCGCTCGACCTGCCCGACCTGATCGAGATCCAGAAGCGCAGCTACGAGCGCTTCCTCACGGACGGTCTCGCCGAGACGATCCAGGACATCAGTCCGATCGTCGACTACACAGGCAACCTCGCCGTCGAGTTCGGCGAGTTCGAGTTCGACGCGCCCACGATCGACATCGACGAGTGCCGCGAGACCGAGAAGACGTTCTCCGCGCCGCTCTCGATGACCGTGCGCTTCGTCAACCGCGACACGGGCGAGATCCGCGAACAGCGCGTGTTCATGGGCGACTTCCCGCTCATGACCCCCGCCGGCACCTTCATCATCAACGGCACCGAGCGCGTGATCGTCACGCAGCTGGTGCGCTCGCCGGGCGCGTACCTCATGCGCGCCAAGGATCCGACGAAGGCGATGTTCACCGCGAACCTGATGCCGTCGCGCGGCTCGTGGCTCGAGCTGGAGATCGACAAGAAGGGCATCGTCTACGCGCGCATCGACCGCAAGCGCAAGCTGCCGGTCACGGTGCTGCTGCGCGTGCTCGGTTACGGTCGCGACCACTCGATCCTGCCGGCCGACAACACGCCGGAAGCCGAAAAGCGCGCGCTCGACGAGCGCATCGAGGACGAGCGCACCAACGGCGCGCAGCGCATCCTCGACCTGTTCGGCGGCGACCAGTTCATCGCCAACACGCTGGCGAAGGACACCGTCGCCACGATGGAAGAGGGGCTGATCGAGCTGTTCAAGAAGCAGCGACCGGGCGAGCCGCCGACTCTCGAGAACTCGCGCACGCTTCTGCGCACGCTCTTCTTCGATCCCAAGCGCTACGACCTCACGCGCGTGGGTCGCTACAAGCTCAACACCCGTCTCAACCACGAGATCGACGGCGAGCTGCGAACGCTCGCCAGCCCGATCTTCACCGGTGGTCTGATCCACAACGACATCACCGGCTGGTCCGACGACTCGCTCGGATCCACGCGCCTCGACCACGACCTCACCGGCGACCTCGACGACCTCGTCGAGCTGATCCGCATGCTCATCGCCCTGCCCACCACGCTCGGCGTGCCGCAGGTGGACGAGGACGGCGTCGCGCTCAAGGACTACGCCGAAGCTGCGCGCTACCTGCCGTTCGAGGCCGTGCAGAACGACCTCGACGAGTTCGAAGACTTCGGCAACCGCCGCCTGCGAACCGTCGGCGAGCTGATTCAGGAAGCGTTCCGCGTGGGCTTGTACCGCATGGAGCGCGTCGTGCGCGAGCGCATGACCACCGAGGATCCCGACACGATCACGCCGCAGTCGATCATCAACATCCGACCGGTCGTGGCGGCGCTCAAGGAGTTCTTCGGCTCATCCGCGCTCAGCCAGTTCATGGACCAGACCAACTCGCTGGCCGGCCTCAAGCACCGCCGCACGCTCTCCGCGCTCGGCACCGGCGGCCTCACCCGCGAGCGCGCGCCGATCGAAGTGCGCGACGTTCACCCCACCCACTACGGTCGCATGTGCCCGATCGAGACGCCGGAAGGACCGAACATCGGTCTCATCGGCTCGCTCGCGTCGCACGCCACCGTTTCCGAGCACGGCTTCATCGCCACGCCGTACCGCGAGGTGAAGGACGGCAAGCTCACCGGCGAGATCCACTACCTCGACGCCTCCCAGGAGGAGGAGATGGTCGTGGCCGAGGCCACGGACGTGGACGACAAGGGCAACGTCACGCCCGACGTCGGCGACTTCGTCGTGTGTCGCGGCCGCAAGGGCGACATCGTCTCCGTGCTGCCGAAGGAAGTCGACTACGTGGACGTCGAGCCGGCGCAGCTGGTTTCCGTCTCCACCGCGATGATCCCGTTCCTCGAGCATGACGACGCCAACCGTGCGCTGATGGGCTCCAACATGCAGCGGCAGGCCGTGCCGCTGCTCAAGCCGCAGGCGCCGTTCGTCGGCACCGGGCTCGAGTCCCGCGCCGCGCGCGACTCCGGCGACGTGCTCATCGCGCACCGCGGCGGCGTGGTCGTGCAGCTCGACGCCGAGCGCATCGGCATCGACGTTGGCGGCGGCGAAGTCGACCTGTACGACATGGTCAAGTTCCGCCGCTCCAACCAAGGCACGATCATCCATCAGCGACCGCTCGTGAAGCTCGGCCAGAAGGTGGCCAGCGGCGCGGTGATCGCCGACGGTTCCTCCACCGACCACGGCGAAGTGGCCCTCGGCCGCAACCTCGTCGTGGCGTTCATGAGCTGGGAGGGCTACAACTTCGAGGACTCGATCATCCTCAACGAACGCATCGTGAAGGAGGACCTGCTCACCTCCGTCCACATCAGCGAGTACGAGGTGGACGCGCGCACGACCAAGCTCGGCGACGAGGAGATCACCCGCGACATCCCCAACCGCAGCGAAGAAAGCCTTGCGCAGCTGGACGAGGACGGCATCGTGCGCGTCGGCGCGGAGGTGCGCTCGGGCGACTTGCTCGTCGGCAAGGTCACGCCGAAGGGCGAGACCGAGCTCACCGCGGAGGAGAAGCTGATCCGCGCGATCTTCAAGGAGAAGGCGCGCGAGGTGCGCGACACCTCGCTCAAGGTGCCGCACGGCTCCGGCGGCGTGGTGATCGACGTGAAGACGTTCTCGCGCGAGGACGGCGACGACCTGTCCCCTGGCGTGAACAAGCTCGTGAAGGTGTTCGTCGCCACCAAGCGCAAGATCGCGGAGGGCGACAAGCTCGCCGGACGCCACGGCAACAAGGGCGTCATCTCCAAGATCGTTCCCGAGGAGGACATGCCCTTCCTCGAGGACGGCGCGGCGGTCGACATCATCCTCAACCCGCTCGGCGTTCCGAGCCGCATGAACATCGGCCAGGTGCTCGAAACGCACCTCGGCTGGGCGGCGCTCAACGGCTGGGAGGACGCATGGGCCGAGGTCGGCGAGAACTCGTCCGCCGGCAAGGGCACGATCTTCGTCAGCACTCCCGTGTTCGACGGCGCGTCGCTCGAGCAGGTCGACGACGTGCTCGACAAGGCAACTCGCGCGCGCGCCAAGCGCGTGCGTGACGAGCGCATCGGCGACAACGACTTCGAGTTCACGATGCAGGGCGACGCGAAGGCTCCCGCCGGTCGCCGCTGGTCCGGCAAGCTGCGCCTGTTCAACGGGCGCACCGGCGAGCCGTACGAGCATCCCGTGATGATCGGCGTCATGTACATCCTGAAGCTGCACCACCTCGTGGACGACAAGATCCACGCACGCTCCACGGGCCCGTACTCGCTCGTCACCCAGCAGCCGCTGGGCGGCAAGGCGCAGTTCGGCGGCCAGCGCTTCGGCGAGATGGAGGTGTGGGCGCTCGAGGCGTACGGCGCGGCGTACACGCTCCAGGAGATGCTCACCGTCAAGAGCGACGACACCGTGGGCCGCGTGAAGGCCTACGAGGCGATCGTGAAGGGCGAGAACATCCCCGAGCCGACGATCCCCGAGAGCTTCAAGGTGCTGCTCAAGGAGATCCAGTCGCTGGCGCTCGACATCAATGTGCAGACCAGCTCTGGCGCGGTGCTCGAGGTCACGGAGGAGCAGGACGAGCTCGTCCGCGCCGCCGAGGAGCTCGGCATCGAGCTGGCGCCGGTGTCCTCGCACGCGATGGCCGAGAGCCCGAGCGCGCAGGACGTGGAAGAAGGCAACGACAAGGTCGACCCGGACGGCATCTTCAACATCGCCGCCGACGAGACCGTCACCACGGTGGATCTCGACGCCGAGCTCGCGGGCGTGAAGTCCGACGGGCCGGCCAGCGACCCGCTCGGCGACATCGAGATCGACGACGACGTGACCATCGCGGACCTGGGCGGGGGCGAGGACGAGGACTGACGCGCGAGCGACCGACCACGACCTTCCCTCCCACATCGATCAGCAGGAGCTGACACAACATGATCGACATCAACAACTTCGACAGCATCCAGATCGGGCTCGCGTCGCCAGACAAGATCCGCGACTGGTCCCACGGCGAGGTCACCAAGCCGGAGACGATCAACTACCGCACGCTCAAGCCGGAGAAGGACGGCCTGTTCTGCGAGAAGATCTTCGGCCCGACCCGTGACTGGGAGTGCTACTGCGGCAAGTACAAGCGCGTGCGTTACAAGGGCATCGTCTGCGAGCGCTGCGGCGTGGAGGTCACGCGCCAGAAGGTGCGTCGCGAGCGCATGGGCCACATCGAGCTCGCAGCGCCCGTCTCCCACATCTGGTTCTTCAAGGGCGTGCCCAGCCGCATCGGCTACCTGCTCGACATCGCGCCGAAGGACCTCGAGAAGGTCCTGTACTTCGCCGCGTCGATCATCACGCAGGTCGACGACAAGGCGCGCGCCAAGGACCTGAAGCCGCTCAAGGAGAAGGTGAACGGCGAGATCGAGCGCATCAGCTCCGATCGCGAGGAGATGCTCGGCATGGTGCAGACGCGCCTCGAGCGACGCCGCGCCTACCTCGCCGACGGCACGAAGACCGGCTTCGACGAGGACGACAACGTCTGGATGGAGTCGGTCGAGAGCTGGGCCGAGGACAACGCGGTGCCGCCGCTGAAGCAGATCCGCAAGATCGGTGGCGGCATCTACGCCGACATCGTCGCCGCCATCCAGGGCAGCGAGGATCGCAAGACGCTGCTCACGATCATCAAGGACAGCAAGTTCCGCCCGGACCGACGCCTCTCGCGCGAGCAGACGGTGGCGATCAAGGAGTGGGGCCAGTACCTCGTGAAGTTCACGAAGGGCGCGGACGAGAAGGCGATGGAGCGCCGGCTCAAGTACATCCGCTCGCCCAAGGGCGCGATGAGCGGCTTCAACGAGGCCGATCGCGAGTGGGTGACGGAGGTCGAGAAGCAGACCTTCCAGGAGATGCCGTGGGAGGTCGCGCGCACGACCGGCGCGCACCTGATCGCCGACGTGCTCGAGCACGCGCCCGGTCATGAGCCCAAGAAGATCACCGACACGATGAGCGAGCACGCGCTGCGCGAGGGCGGCGCGATCACCAAGGACGAGAACGACCTGCTGCTGCAGTGGGCCGTGAAGACCAAGGAGACCGCGCAGGATCTCGCGAGCCGCATGGACGACATCCGCGAAGGCGCCGCTATCGAGGTTGATCGCCTCGAGCGCGCGTGGTCGACCTTCGAGTCGCTCGAGAAGGGCAACATCATCGCCGACGAGCCGCTGTTCCGCGAGCTCAAGGATCGCTTCGGCACCCCCGCGCCGTTCGGCTTCGGCGAGTACTTCGAGGGCGGCATGGGCGCGCAGGCGATGCGCGAGCTGCTGCGACAGGTGGAGCCGTCGAAGGTCGCCGACGACCTGCGCGAGGAGATTCGCACGGGCAAGGGCCAGAAGCAGCAGAAGGCGATCAAGCGCCTGAAGGTCGTCAGCTCGTTCGTGAAGAGCGAGAACAAGCCGGAGTGGATGATCCTCGACGTGATCCCCGTGATCCCGCCGGAGCTTCGCCCGATGGTTCAGCTCGACGGCGGCCGCTTCGCCACGAGCGACCTGAACGACCTGTACCGCCGCGTCATCAACCGCAACAACCGCCTCAAGCGGCTGCTCGACCTCGGCGCGCCGGAGATCATCGTCAACAACGAGAAGCGCATGCTGCAGGAGGCCGTCGACGCGCTGTTCGACA
>JBDHZF010000139.1:0-6287 GCA_039811765.1 Thermoleophilia bacterium
CCGTCGAAGGTGGCGCCGAGCTGCGGCGTGCGCTCCAGATTCACGTACGCGACGTGCTCGAATGCAGCTTCGCCGAATGACCTCGTGAGCCACGTCTTGCCGACCTGACGCGCGCCGCGAAGGATCAATGGCTTGCGTCGTTCAGCCGTGCGCCACGCCTCGAGCGCATGTTCCAGCCGTCGCTTCATGCCGATTTCGTGCCCGGCAATCACGTTTTACAAACGAATAACGTGTTGCTCTGCCACATAATGCAAAGGAACCTTGTCGGTTGGGGGGCAGCGGGCTTCATTCGCCGAGCGCTGCGTGCCGCGCTCACCTGCCTGCTGGTGATGCGGTTCGGCAGGCAGGTGCGCCAGGAGCGGCATCGAGTTCAAGGCCGCGGCGACCGTCCACGCATCCGACACCAAAGGGATCCGCGCGCTCGAGCGCCAGGTGGGCGATCGGTTCGCTGCCGGGATCGTGCTCTATTGCGGCGAGCATCCGCTCCCGCTCGGCGAACGAACCCGCGCCGTGCCGCTCGAAGCACTGTGGGCACCGCTGGTCACGTAGCCGTTCGCCCCGGACGCGTGACGACGAGCTGCTTGCTGCCGGTCAAGTCACGCAGGAGCAGGCGGCGGGCCATCAAGGCGGCGGACGGGTTGATCACGAGCAGCAACCTGCGCCTCGATGGCTCGCCCGACCTCATCGAGCGCCTCGAAGGCATCGAAGCGAGTTCCGTCGACCCAGGCGTCCAGCTGCGCCGATTGACGGTCGTACACCGCCCACCACTCGGCCTTCGTGGACGTGGCCGCGAGCTCGCGCTCGTTGGCTTCGAACACGGCATCCCACTCGGCATCTGTTTCGGGGCGCTTCACGACACCCACTGTAGCAGCGTGCTCACGCACGACTCCGTCACGGAAGTGTGACGACGTCACCGAGGCGCCGCTCGCGCTCGGCCAAGTCGAGGTCCGCGGCCACCATCAGCTCCACCAGTTCGGTGAAGGTCGTGCGCGGCTCCCAGCCCAGCGTTGCTCGTGCCTTGCTCGCGTCTCCGATGAGCGTGTTGACCTCAAGCGGGCGCATCAGCTCCGTGTCGACCACCACGTGCTCGCGCCAATCCAGGTCCACCGCGGCAAACGCGTGCTCGACCAGCTCGCCCACGCTGTGACTCTCACCGGTGGCGATCACGTAGTCGTCGGGCGTCTCCTGCTGGAGCATCCGATGCATCGCGTCGACGTACTCGCGCGCGTGTCCCCAGTCGCGGCGCGCGTCCAGGTTCCCGATTCGAAGCTCGTGCTGCAAGCCGTGCTTGATGCGCGCTGCAGCGCGCGTGACCTTGCGCGTCACGAACTCCTCGCCACGCAGCGGACTCTCGTGGTTGAAGAGGATCCCGCTCGACACGTGCAGGCCGTTCGCCTCGCGCGCGTTCACGCACGTCCAGTGTGCGTACAGCTTTGCCACGGCATACGGGCTGCGCGGCGTGAACGGCGTGCGCTCGTCCTGGGGAGCGATCGGTGCGTTCCCGAACATCTCGCTCGTCGACGCCTGGTACACACGCGCGTCCGGGCATGCCTCCACGACCGCTTCGATCAGCCGCGCAACTCCGAGTCCCGTCACGTCGCCGGTCATCACCGGCAGATCGAACGATGCCCCCACGAAGCTCTGTGCCGCGAGGTTGTAGATCTCGTTCGGCGCGACCTGCTCCAGCGTTCGTCGGATGCTCGGCTGGTCGGTGAGGTCCATCGCGACGAGCTCGACCGCGTCGGCGATCCCCAGTCGTTCCAGTCGCTCGATCGACGGCGTCGACGCGCGCCGCACGGCCCCGACTACTCGGTACCCGCGCTCAAGCAGCAGCTGCGCGAGGTAGGCGCCGTCCTGGCCAGTGACTCCCGTGATCAGCGCGGTCTGCTCCATCATGGGGATCGTACGGGATTGTTACTACGTGCGGGGCAGGCGACCCCGAGTGCTCCGAATTTCGGCGAGTCGGGCGACCATCGCCGATGCGGATGCATCGATCGAGAGTTCGGCTCGAAGGTCGTACGCCGCGCGCGCCGCTCGAGCCCGGGCATCGGCCGGATCACGCTGGATCGCGTTCATCAGGCGCGCTGCATGCTCGATGCTCGGCTCCGCCCAGCGGCCGCTCGCGCCGGCGTATGGGCCCTCGACAAGATCGACGTCGACCAGCGTGAAATCGACCAGATCGCAGCGAACGTCGCCGGCGAATTCCACGTTGGCACCGAATCCGGTCGCGATGACCGGAACGTGCGCGAGGAGCGCCTCGGCGATCGTCAGGCCGAATCCTTCGCTGCGGTGCAGCGAGACGTAACAGTCGAGCGATTCCACGAGCGCGTCACGTTCGGTGAGCGGCACGAAGCCGTCGCGCAGCTCGATGTCGATCCGGTCGCCGATCGCGTCGAGAACGATGCGCCGGTCACGCTCGTGCAGGTCTGCATTGATCGACTTGAGCACGAGGGCGGTGCTCCCGTCCTGATCGGGAAACGCGCGTCGGTACGCCTCGACCAGGCGGTGCGGCTGCTTGCGTTCGATCGTCGAGTTGAAGTCGAAGACGAAGCCGAACGTGAATGGTCGACCTGGAGCACTCCCTATGGTCGTGGCCGGCTCACGCGCCGCCAGTGGAACCACCGTGACGGGCACGTCCACGTGCGGGCGAATCGCATCGGCGATGAACTCGCTGGCGACCCAGAACTCGTCGATGTGGCGGATCGCGTCATGGAGCCCTGGCGGAGGCCCGTCGATCTCCCAGTACGGCATCGCGACCGTGTACCGATTCGCCTCGAACGCTGGTCCGATGTCACGCGCGAACGAATCGATGTCGCTGACATTGAGGCAGAGCAGGTTCACATCGAGATCCGCAGAGCGCGGGTCGAGCCAGTCCCGCGCGAGCTCGCCACCATGTTCGAGCGCCCGAATCACCTGCCGCGCGGACTCGCCGACGCCATGGGTCGCATCTCCGTGCCCCACGACTCGAACCCCGCTGTGCGCCGGCGACTCGCTGTGGACGCGCAGCGCCGCCTGCTCGCGAGACGGGATGCATGCCTCGGGAATGTCATGTTCGTGGATACCGTGCTCGATCACCCACTCGAGAAACCCTGAGGTCGTGGCATCGTTGTCGCTGACACGAGGGAACACGCCGTGCAGGTCGGGGCGGCCGAGCCACAGCTCGTGCAGGTAGCGATTCACCCGCCGCAGCCGGCCCACCGGAGCTGCAAGCCAGGCTTCGAGGCGATCCTCGGCGAGCGCCGCATCCAGGGTGGCCCGCTCGTCGGCGCCCCTCGCTCGGCGTACTGCGCTACGCTCGATCGCTGGAAGACCGGCAGGTAATGCCGCCGCGTCCGGTGCGTGCGTTCGGTCGAGCAGCCCGCGAAAGCACGCCACGGTGTCCACGAGCGTCCACTGCTGGAACGGATCGCACGCGCGCGCGGCGGCAAAGACCCGCTCCTGCCACGTGTCGATCGGATCGGTCGACCCACGCCATGCAAGCGACCCATCGGCCAGCTCCACCAGACACGAGCGCTCGTCAGGCTCGATCGCCAGCGCTCGCAGGCTCGTCGGCGCGTTGATCGCCTCGAGCTCCGCGTCGTCGAACGCCGCTCGCATCCATCGTGTGAAGTCGTCCATGGCGCTCGGCTAGTAGTATTCCACGGATTCGCCGCGAGCCCCGTCCCGCGCGAAATCGCCCGCACATGGCATCGAAATCCCTCAGGCAGACCGTCACGCTCACCGGCATCCTCGCGCGCAGCGAGTTCAAGCTGCGCTACGCGGGTTCCGCGCTCGGATTCCTGTGGTCGGTTGCCAAGCCGCTCGCGCTGTTCGGGATCCTCTACTTCGCGTTCGACTACATCCTCGGCTTCGGCAACGGGATCGACCGATACCCATTGCAACTCCTGCTCGCGATCGTGCTGTGGACCTTCTTTTCGGAGACCACGCTCGCGAGTACTTCGGTCCTCGTGGCGCGCGCCGACATGATCCGCAAGATCTCGTTCCCCCGGATCGTGCTGCCGCTCTCGGTGGGCGGAACCGCGATCCTCGCGATGCTTTTCAACCTGCTCGCCGTACTCGTAATCTGCATCATCGGCGGTGCTCCGCCCACGCTCTCGTGGCTATGGCTTCCGCTGATCATCTTTGAGCTGATCATCTTCACGATCGGTGTGTCGCTGACGCTGGCAGCGTTGTTCGTGCGCTTCCGCGACGTCGGCCAGATCTGGGACCTCGGCGCACAGCTGCTGTTCTACGCCACGCCGATCATCTATCCCGTGAGCCTGATCCCCGAGCACCTGCGGGGGCTGGTGCTCGCCAACCCGCTCGCGCAGATCATCCAGGACGCGAGGCTGGTGGTGATTGACCCGACCACCGGCACCGGCCGCGAGGACCTGTCGACGCTCGTGCAGGTCGCACCGTTCGCAATCACGGTGATTGTGTTCGCGCTCGGCCTCTGGATCTTCAACCGTGCGGCCGACCGGGTCGCGGAGTTCGTATGAGCGCCGCCGCCACCGACGACATCGTCATCAAGGTCGACGCGGTCAGCAAGTCGTTTCGTATCCCGCACGTCGAGTACTCCTCGCTGCGCGGGCGCGTGCTGCACCCGTTCGCGAAGACCACCGTCGAGGAGTTCGACGCGCTCGAAGACGTCTCGTTCGAGGTACGCCGCGGCGAGTTCTTCGGCATCGTGGGCCGCAACGGCAGCGGCAAGAGCACGCTGCTCAAGACGATCGCCGGCATCTACAAGCCGGATTCCGGCAGCGTGACCGTCAAGGGAACGCTCGCACCGTTCATCGAGCTCGGCGTGGGCTTCAACCCGGAGCTCTCCGGACGCGACAACGTGTTCATCAACGGCGCGTTGCTCGGCCTGAGCACGTCGCGCATCAAGGAGCGCTATGACGACATCGTCGAGTTCGCCGAGCTCGAGCGCTTCATGGACCTGAAGCTGCGCAACTTCTCGTCTGGCATGCAGGTTCGGCTCGCGTTCGCGATCGCGCTCGAGGCCGGCGCCGACATCCTGCTCACCGACGAGGTGCTCGCCGTCGGCGACGAGAACTTCCAGCGCAAGTGCTTCGACGTGTTTCGCGAGCGCAAGGCGGCAGGCAGCACGATCCTGTTCGTGACGCACGACATGAGCGCGGTGCTCGACTTCTGCGACCGCTCGATGATGCTGCAGCACGGCAAGGTGGTTGCGATGGGCGACACCCGCGAGGTCGTGCGCCGCTACCACCAGCTCAACGTGCACAAGGACGAGGCCGCCGCGACCGCGCCGATGGCCACGGCCCAGCCGGACACGCCGGCGCACGTCGAGCACGTCGAGCTCCTCGCCGATGGTGAGCCGATCGGAAAGTCGCCGGCGCCGCAGGGTACACGGCTGGGAATCCGTGTTCGCACGCAGTTCCACGAGACGATGGTCGATCCGATCGTGGGCGTGGTCGTCACCGATCGGCTAGGCAAACAGCTCGTAATCACCAACAATTGGTGGGTGCGCGAAGACGCTGGCACCTGCGAGGCAGGCTCGACGCTCGTCACCACGTTCGAATTCGACAATGTGCTCTGTGCGAACGAGTACTACGTACATGCGGAGATCGCCGAGGCGGGGCCGGGCACAGTCATCGAGACCCGTCGCGAAGCAGCGCGCTTCAACGTAAGCGCTCCTATCGAGACCTACGGCGTATTCGACCCCGCGGTGACGGTGTCGAACGTGATCGCCGAGACCGTCAGTCCTTGATTCGCAATACCTTGCGCTTGACGAACCGGGCGACCGGGCGGAGCACGCGGTTGTTGCCAACGAAGTGGAACAGCCGCGCGACGCGCTGGTAGTCATTGATCATGGCGCGGCGATGCAACAGGAGCACCTGCGTGTCCTCGCTGAGGTCGAGCTGGCGCCGCAGCGGGCGCTCCGCACGGATAGCCCGCCACCGCGTGGGCGTATCAGCCATGCGCGCGAGCGGCGCGACGTTGTCGATCCAGCGGTAGCGATCCGCGAGCGCATGCGAGTTGCGTGACTGGCGCTCGCGTAGCTCGCGATCGTCGGCGAGCTGCAGCATCGCCGCGGCCATCGCGTCGACATCGCCGACCGGCACGGTCACGCCGGCATCGGACTCGCGGATCACGTCGGCGAGCACGTCGCCGTCCGTGGTGATCGTGGGCAGGCCGGTCCAGAAGTGATCGAGCAGGCGTGAGCGGAACGACAGGCGGATTTCCGCCAGGTCCTTCGTGGCGATCACGCCCATGTCGGACTCGAGCAGGTACTTGCCGCGCTCGTCGTACGGCGCCCAGTTGCCGAACACCACCGCGCTGTCGAC
>JBDHZF010000140.1:0-6239 GCA_039811765.1 Thermoleophilia bacterium
CGCGCACGCTCGAGGAGGTCGGACGCGAGTTCGGCGTCACCCGCGAGCGCATCCGCCAGATCGAGAACAACACGCTCAAGAAGCTCGAGAGCCTGCCCGAAGCGCAGCCGCTGCGCGACTCCGATGGCTGAGTGAGCGAGTACCTCGCCTGACAGGGTGATGCGATTCCACGAAGCGACGAAGCGAGCGTCGTGCCGAGCTTGCTCGAGCATGACCGAGTGAGGAGCTTCGCGGTCGGCTGCGCAGCAGGCGGCCGACGAGCGGTCGGCCTTCGGGCCGGCCGCTCGCGTCTTCGGGCGAGCGGAGGTCAGGCGTGGAAGCCCAATGTGCGGCGCGTGCTTCCAGCGACCACCGGCGATTGGTGGTTGATGAGTGCTGCGAGCTCGGCGATGCTCATCGGGCTCGTCACCAGTTCGGGGTCTCCGTCGCTCTGCTCGATCCAGTCCCGTGCCCGATCGATGGGAAGGGGATCGAAGCGGACGACGCTGCGGCATCGGCCGGGGCGGAGCATCGCCGGATGCAGCTGGGTCAGCGGCTCGTTGGTGGTGATGATGATCGCCGGTGCGTCCTCGCGCCCGAACATGCCGTCGCTGAGGTTGAGCAGGCGCGAAATGCCTGCGCCGGCGCGGGATCGAGCATCTACGCCAACCAGCTCGCCGGCGTCTTCGAGCACGAGCACTCGTCGGGGGCGTATTTCGGGCCGCATGTAGTGTGAGCGGAGCGGGTTGCTCTGCAGCACCCGCATCAGGTACTTCGTCGACCTCAGCAACGCTTCGGGATCCAGGACGACGTCGAATCCTGCCGCGTCGCGCCACTGCCGAGCCAGCGCGCGGATGCTCGTCGTCTTGCCGCATCCAGGTGGGCCGTGCCAGATGTGCAGGCCCCCCTCGCCGGGCCCGGTCTCGAACAGGGCGCGCAACGCACGTTCCGCCTCGGGTGCAATCGATGCCCAGAGCGCGTCGCTCGACGGCGCATCGAGCTGGCGGGTGTGCGCGAACGCGCAGCCGTCGTTATCGCCGTGCCAGAATCGTAGCTTGGTACGCGCGCCGTCGCGAGACTCGGGATTCTCGAGGAGCTCGCGCAGGCGTTCGACCGCTGCGTGCGCCGCCTCGGCAGATGCTGCGACCGTCTCGACATCGCTGGATTCGCGGTTGGATGCAACGCGGACGAGCGACATATGGTCGGCTCCTGCGAGGAGGAAAACTCCCGAGCGCCCATCGCGCTCGGTATGCGAAGTCAGGATCTCGGCGTCGCTCCGCCATACGTGGTCGTTCGCATCGGCAATAGCCTCGAACGTAGTTCCGGCTCGATGCAGGTATCCGCGTTTGCGAGCGACGCGCTCGAAGTCGAGTTGGCTCGGGGCTGCGGGGCGTAGCGGCGGTACGAGGCTGGGATCTTGGAGTGCGGACCGGTCAGTGAGTATCGCGTCAGCATGGTGTTCCATGAATCCCATTCTGTTGCATGCAGCACCATGAGTCAAATTCGAGTATGGTGATCAGCATGAACCAGCGACGCAGGCCATTGGAACGAACGCGCAAGTACGACATTTGGGCGGAGCATCGCTCCTCCGCGGTGGGCCCTTACCAACTCGTCCTGCAGGTGGTCGACGAGCTGTCGGGTGACGGGACAATGCTGATACGGGCGAGCTACCGTCGGGACGAGACGATGCGTCCGAGTCAGCCGATGTTCGAGTCTGGGTGTTGGGTGGAAGTGCTGTCAGCCGCGATTCGCGATCCGGCGTTCTTCAGCGACGACGAGGTTGAGGCGCTTCGGCAGGCGTGCGACGCGCGAGGTGCATCGTGACTGCGGCCGGCGCAGTAGTCGTCGACGCCAGCACGCTGGTCGATGTCGTGTTCACGCAGGAGCGGCGGTCCATCGAGATGGGGATCGATGATCTCGACAAGCGATACGGTGGCCTTGCAGTTGGCGCGCTCACGGTGATCGGTGGGCGTCCGGGCATGGGTACGACCTCGCTCGTGCGGACGATCATCGTGCATCGTCTGCGCGCCGACGATCCGGGTCGGATCCTGTGGTACGCCGGGGGCGAGACGCCAGCCGGGATGATGAGAGGGCTGCTCGCCGGACTGGCCAAGGCCAATCGCAGTCGCGTGTGCCGCGGCGAGCTCGACCCCGCGGACGAGCCGCATGTCGCAGCCGCGGCCGAGCTGCTGCGCCGCCCCGATCGACTGTTCATCGCCGACGCGCACGATCGCGACCTTGCTGCGCTTCGATCGCAGGCCGCGCAGTTGGCCGAGGGCCCTGATGGGCTGCAGCTGATCGTCGTCGACGAAGTGCACAAGCTCCTGCCTATCGCAGCCGACGATATCCGCGAACGTGTGATGGCTGATCTCATCAACCAGCTCGCGCAGCTCGCCACGGAGCTCGACGTCGCGGTGCTCGTCGCCATGCCGCTGCGCCGCGATGTCGACGAGCGCGAGCCACCGCGCCCCATGATGGGTGACTTCATCGCAGCCGCTACGGTGGAGCGCGTGGCGGATCGCGTCATGACGATCTACCGCCCCGACTACTACGACCGTTTCGAGACGCCCATCGAGTGGAAGGGTAAGGCGGAGCTCGTCACCTGCTGGAATCGCCTCGGTATGCCCGGCACGACGATCGTCGGTTTCCTCGGCCGCTACGGGATCTTCGTCAACCTCAACAAGGAGACACTGGCATGAATGCTGCACCCAGATCCGTCTTCGACATCCTCGGTCTTGGCGTGCGTGAGGATCCGATCTCGTCGCTCATCGGCAACGCGTTCAACGCCGACGAGCAGGTTCGACGCAACCTTCTGGAACTCTTTGGCTGGGATGAGACCAGTACGGACTGGCGCGCGTTCGTACGCCGTCGCGTTGGCAATCGCGGAATACCCGACATCACGTTCGTCTCGGCCTCTGGGCAATGGCGCTTCCTGGAGTTGAAGGTCACTGCAGGTGAGGGTCAGGACCAGACGGAGCGGTATGCGGATGCCGTGGCGCGTGACATTCCGAGGTTGAGTGGCAAGTTCGAGCCGAGTGACCACGCTCAGGGTGCTGGCGTGAACGATCACGTCTTCGTGACGCTCGGTGAGAATGCACTGCCTGGGTCGGAGCAATTCAATGGGGCGTCGTTGCACAGCCTGCTCGAGAAGCTCGTCGACAAGATCGACGACTCGACGGATACGCGGCGACTGCTCATCGACTTGCAGCAGCGCGTCGCCGAAGCTGATCACGCCAAGGTCAATGCGAGCACGAAGCTCGCAGATCTCATGCCTGGCGACTCGAATACGAACGGGTTGATCACGCCGCAGTGGCAGTGCGACCGCGCCCTCCAATGCATCGGTGGCCTGATCGAGAAGGATGATGGCCTGGAGTTCGTCAACGTCGGCACGTTCACGTCGGCCAGGGGCGGTGGTGACGTGCAGATGCAGTTGTTGCGTGCCCCGGTCCCTTGGCTCATCAGCGACTTCGTTCGCATCGATGATGCGAACACGATCGCGCTTCGCGTGAACTTTAAGGTTCAGGCGAAATATGGCGACTCGCCCGACAGGCGGTATCGAGTCGAGCTGGAGGCAGTCGGCGATCACTACGAGCGGGATGAGAAGCGGGAGGCCCTTAGCAAGCCCCGCTGCAAGCATCTGGTCGAGCAGTTGCGCAACCCATTGGCGTTCGACCAGTTCGTCAAGCAGCGCGACGAGTTTCACGCACGCGTCAGTGAGCAGCTGGAGCGCCCTTGGCGACCCGGAAGGAAGAACAAGTGGCGCAACCAGTGCGCCACGCTGGCACTCGCAGTCGGCGACGACGATACGGTCCAGGATCTCCAGGATGCAGTCTCATGCGCGCTTACGCAGCTCCAGCCCGTCGTCGACGAGTTGATGATCGAACTCGGGTGAACGTCGACTTTGTTCGCTCTGAACACCGCAGAAGCATCAGCGCAGATCCTGACAGGGTGATGCGATTCCACGAGCGGTCGGCCTTTAGGCTGGCCGCTCGCGTCTTCGGGGGCTCGATGCCAGAGATGGAGCCCAGTCGCAACGGAGCACGGAGGCGGGGTGAGGGGGACGATAGCGCCCATTTCAGGCGTTCTGAATAACTTTAGCGCCATGCCGAACCTCGAGACTGACCATGAGGCCCGAATCAGGCACGTTCGTCAGCTTCACCGCCGGCACCTCCGCGAGGGGGTAGCCGGGTCCCGAACATCCACAAGGAGCACGGGGTTTCGCTCGCGCACCGAGTCATTCCTGATACCATGGGGGGTATGAGTGACGAGTCGACGCATCAGCCGCACGTGCACCACGTCTCGATCGACGAGAGCGAGGGGTTCGACATCGGCCCGGTCGACTGGATCCTCGGCTTCCTCACGATGCCGTTGCTGTTCTGGGCGCTGATGTACGCCGTGACCGGCGGCGAGGGAATGTTCGCGACCCGTGCGGCGCGCATGCGTCTCTACGTCGTGCTGCTCGTGCTCGAAGCGTTGATCGTCGTGGGAATCTGGTTGTGGCTGGCCCGCTGATTGCCGCGCAGCAGCGTCGTCACCTGCGCCGCATCATGATCGCGTTCGTCGTCGTGATCGTCGCGCTGCCGCTCGCCACGCTGGGCGGGGCCTGGGCGCTCGCGCTCGTCCCGGCGCTCGTTGCGGCATCGCTCGCGGTCCGCGAGGCGATCCGGCTCAGGCGCTCGGTGCGGCTTCACGGGGTCGCACGCGGGCGGTGACGCCCTCGACCGCTTCCACGACCACGCGCGATTCCACGGGCAGCACCTCGCTGGCGCACTCGTCGATCATGCGCGCAGTCCAGTACTCGGTGCCGACGCGGATCTGACCCGTGCTCGAGTCGTTGTCGATCGTGATCGTGACGATGCCGACCTTGCCCACCATGCGGTTCACGTTCGTGGGGATGTCGGGGGACTCCAGCCGCCGCTTGATGAGCGGGCGCGTGAGCAGCATCAGCACGATGCCGGTGATCGCGAACGCCGCGAATTGCCAGCCCACCGTGCCGCCGGCGAGGGCCACGATCATGCCGGCGAACGCGCCGATGCCGAGGTAGATCGCCACGAACGTCACGGTCAGCAGCTCGACGACGACGAACACGGCGCCGGCGATGGCCCAGGTGAGATCCCACTGATCCATGTCAGCGCACTCCCATGCCCTGGCCGGAGTCGAAGCCGCCGCCCAGCGCCGCGGCCGCGCCCAGCGCCGCCTGCGCGTCGCTCGGCACGAGCATCAGCTTCATCGCTTGACCGTCCGCCACCTTCGGCAGCGTCTCCTTCAGGTACTGATACGTCAGCAGGTCCGGCGTGGGGCGGCCCGCATGGATCGCGTCGAACACGCGCTGGATCGCCTGCGCCTCGCCGTCGGCGCGCAGCACTTGCGCCTGCCGGTCGCCTTCCGCGGTGAGGATCTGGCTCTGCTGGGTCGCCTCGGCGCGCAGGATCGCGGCCTGCTTCTCGCCCTCCGCGGTGAGGATCTGGCTCTGCTTCGTGCCCTCCGCGGTGAGCACCGCCGCGCGCTTGTCTCGCTCGGCGCGCATCTGCTTCTCCATCGCCTCCTGGATGTTCATCGGCGGATCGATCGACTTCACCTCGATGCGGCCCACGCGGATGCCCCACGCCTCGGTGGCCTCGTCGAGCACGATGCGCAGGTCGGCGTTGATCTTGTCGCGGCTGGTGAGCGCCTCGTCGAGCGAGAGCGAGCCGATCACGTTGCGCAGCGTGGTGATCGTGAGCTGCTCGACCGCGGCGATCAGCTGCGCCACCTCGTACGTCGCCTTGTACGGATCCGTCACGGCGTAGTAGAGCACCGAGTCGATCGACATCGTCACGTTGTCGCGCGTGATCACCGGCTGTGGCGGAAAGCTCACCACCTGCTCGCGCATGTCGATGGTGGCCTTCACGTTGTCGATCACCGGCACCAGGATGTGCAGCCCCGGCTCGAGCGTCTTGGCGTACTTGCCCAGGCGTTCGACCACCTGCACCTGCGCTTGGCTGACCATGCGCACCGAGCGCAGCAGGATCACCGCGACGATGATTGCGACGATGATTGCGAGTACCGCGCCGAAGGTCACGAGCCGTCTCCATTCGTGGATTGGTGGACGAATTTCGGTGAAAGCCTGCCCCGGGCCGCGGGAATCGAATCCGAATCGACGAATCCTCGATTCGGCTCTTCAGATCGAGCGCGAGCCGTCCGATGATCGTTCTACCGCGCCGGCCCCCAAACGCCCATGAACCGTGTCGACGCGCGCACCGTCACCGATGAATTTCCGC
>JBDHZF010000141.1:0-6190 GCA_039811765.1 Thermoleophilia bacterium
TGGTTCCGGAAACGGGCGCCGACGCGGCTCGCGCGGCGGCCGAGGTCGCGGCGGCCAGGGCCAAGGCCAGGGCCAGGGCCAGCGCCAAGGACAATCCGGCGAGCAGCGCGCGAAGCAAGGACAGGGGCAAGGCGGCGGCAATGCCACGCAGACGCAGCGCAAGGATGGCCAGACGGGCCAGTCCGGGCAGCAGGGTTCGAGCAACGCGAATCGGCGTCGTCGTCGTGGTGGCCGCGGTCGAGGCGGCAGCGGCTCGGGTCAGGGCGGACAGGGCGGACAGCAGGGCGGGAGCGGTTCGACCACTCGAACCGTCACGCGCAGCAACGCGGCGGAGCTGAAGGAGAAGCAGGGCGAGGGCGGCGCCAAGCAGGGCGGCGGTCAGCGCAAGCGCTCGGGCGGTTCGTCGCGCAATCGCAACAACAACAATCGTCGACGCGAGCGAACGCGACGCGGTTCGGCGTCGAGCGGCAGCCGTCGTCGGGTGCTGGACGCGAACGAGCGGCCGAAGGAGCCGGTCAAGAAGCAGATCCTGATCAACGCCGCGGATCCGAACGAGATCCGTGTGGCGATTCGCGAGCAGCAGAAGGTCGTCGAGGTGTACGTCGAGCGCAAGGGCAAGCGCTCGCTCGCGGGCAACATCTACAAGGGGCGCGTGCAGAACGTGCTGCGCGGGATGGAAGCGGCGTTCGTCGACATCGGCTTGGAGCGCAACGGCTTCCTGTACGTGGACGAGATCACGCCGGCCGCGGCTGACTCCGACCAGATCATGAAGGTCTCCATGGCGACGGAGGTCGAGGCGGCGGAGGCGCCCGAGGAGGCGAACGCGCCCGCCGACGGCGACGAGACGCTCGACATCGGCGACGCGATGGAGGAGGAAGATCGCGAAGCTGCGGAGGCGAAGGCCGCCGAGGACGCCGAGGCCGCGGGCGAGGAGTCCAAGGATTCCAAGCCCAAGGGTCGCGGGCGCGCGCGCATCCAAAACAAGAAGAAGATCCAAGACCTGATCAAGCCCGGCCAGGAGATCCTGTGCCAGGTCGTGAAGGACCCGATGGGTACGAAGGGTTCGCGTCTGACGACGCAGTACTCGCTCGCGGGTCGCTACCTCGTCTACGTTCCCGACGGCGAGGGCCTCGGCGTGAGCCGCCGGCTGGAGGATGCCGAGCGCAATCGCTTGCGCGACATCGTCAAGCAGTTCGAGCTGCCGTGGGGTGGCGGCCTGATCGTCCGCACCGCAGCCGAAGGCGCGCTCGAGGAGGACATCGCCAAGGACCTACAGCTGCTGCTGCGCCTGCACGAGCAGCTCATGGACAAGGCCGGTCAGGCACGTGCGCCGAAACTGCTGTACAACGAGGCGGACCTCTCCCTGCGCATCATTCGCGACCTCATGAACGACGAGGTCGAGGAGGTGCTGGTCGACGACGATCGCCAGTACCAGCGCATCATGAACTACCTCAAGCGCACGTCGCCGATCCTCGCCGAGCGCGTGCGCATGCACGACGGGCAGCGTCCGCTGTTCGAAAGCTACGGCGTGGAAGACGCGATCCGCTCCACGCTCAGCAAACGTGCCGACCTGCCGAGCGGCGGCTACCTGATCCTCGACAAGACCGAAGCGTTCCACGTGATCGACGTGAACACCGGTCGCAACGTCGGCACGGCGTCGCTCGAGGAGACGATCACCAAGACGAACATGGAGGCGGCCGAGGAGGTCGTTCGCCAGCTGCGTCTGCGCGATCTCGGCGGCATCATCGTCGTCGACTTCATCGACATGAACCTGATGAAGAACCGCGACGCGGTGCTCGAGCACTTCCGCAAGGAGCTCAGCAAGGACCGCACCAAAACGTACCTCGTCGAGATCAGCCCGCTCGGGTTGGTGGAGATGACGCGTCAGAACGTGTCGGAGGGCGTTCGCGAGATCCTCACCAGCACGTGCCGATCGTGCGAGGGGCGAGGCGTCGTGGTGAGTCCGGAAACGCACGCGATCGAGGTGGAGCGCGCGGTAGTGGACCTCGCCGATGGTCTCGGCGCCGAGGTGGAAGCGCTCGCGATCGAAGCGCAGCCGGACGTGGCTCGCGTGCTCGCCGGCAACCAAGGCAAGCAAGCCGAGCTCGACAAGCGCGCCGGCAAGCCCATTCGCGTGTTCGCCGATCCCGATCTCGCGCCGAACCACTTCGCGCTGCGCGCGAAGGGCGATCGATCGACGATCACCGCGCTGCCCGAGCCGCTGCTTCGCGGCACCAAGCACAAGGTGAAGATCGAGCGCGTGGACCCGGCGAACGAGGAAGACGGTCTCGCGGTCGTCGACGGCGTGTTGGTGACGATCATCGGCGCCGGCGCGTTCGTGGGCGAGGAGCGCACGATCCTAATCGCGGCGTCCGCTGGAGGGCGTGCGTTCGCGACGCTCGTGAAACCGGCGCGACGCAGGCGTCGACGCGGAGGACGTGGACGTCGCAAGGCGACCGCCGGCGTGGGCGCGGCCGGCGCAGCCGAGGACGCAGCCGACGACGAGCTAGACGAGGACGATGAGGACGACGAGGACATCGAGGACGGCGACGAGTTCGAAGAAGAAGTCGACGAGCTCGACGACGATCTCGGCGACGCGGACGAAGCCGAAGACGATGGCCGCACCGAGATCCCGCAGCGCCTCGTGATGCTCGACGACGAGGATGAGGACGAAGTCGAGGACGACGAAGACGAGGATGACGACGAGGACGACGAGTCCGATTCGGACTCGGATGGCGACGATGGCGACGATGACGACGATGATCCGGACAGCGGTTCCGACGTCGACGACGAGGAAGCAAGCGACGAAGACGAATCGTCCGACGAGGACTCGTCGATCGACGTCACCAACGTCGCTGCCGAGGAGTACGAGCGGCCGATCGCGCGGCGCGCCGCGACCGAAGATCGCGACGAGCCGTCCATCGACGTCGACACCGCCGATTCGCTGCTGGCGGAGCGAGGTCTCGACGCGAGCGAGCATGTGAGCGGGCCGCCCGCGCCCAAACCCGCTGGGACGACCAGCAACGCGCAACGTCGACGTCGTCGTGGCTCGCGTGGCGGCCGCAACCGAAATCGCAATCGCAGCGGCGCGCAATCTGGAGGCGCCGGACAAAAGCCGAATGGCGGATCGAACAGTGGATCCAACAGTGGCGGTGAGTAACCTACGTCGCACGCCGCTGCACGCGGTGCACAAGGCGGCCGGCGCGAAGCTCGTTCCGTTCGCGGGGTGGGAGATGCCGCTGCAGTACGACGGCATCATCGCCGAGCACATGGCGGTGCGATCGAGCGCGGGCCTGTTCGACGTGTCGCACATGGGGCAGCTGCGCGTCAGGGGCGTCGAGGCGATCGCCGCTGCGCAGCGCGTGCTCTCCAACGAGCTGTCGCGAATTCCTGACGTCGGCATGGCGCAATACACGATGCTGCTCAACGACCGTGGCGGCATCGAAGACGACTTGATCGCGTACCGGATCGCGCCGGACGAGTTGCTGCTCGTCGTCAACGCCACCAATCGTGCTCACGACGCCCAGCTGCTGGATGGCATCGCCACCGACGAATCCGATGGCTGGGCGATGCTCGCGCTGCAAGGACCGCGCGCGCTCGACGTGCTCGCCGACGTGGCGGGCGTCGACGTTCGCGACCTCGCCCCGTTCAACTTCGTGTCCGCGCCGATCGCCGACGCCGCCGTGATCGTCGCCACCACCGGCTACACCGGCGAACGCGGTTGCGAGCTGCTCGTGCCGGCCGATGGCGCCGTCGCGCTGTGGGAGCTGCTCGCCGCCGACGAGCGCGTGACGCCTTGCGGATTGGGCTGCCGCGACACGCTCCGGCTCGAAGCGTGCTACCCGCTGCACGGCAACGACATCGACGCAGACCACGATCCGATCGGCGCCGGCCTCGGTTTTGCCGCGCCGAAAGGCTTGCACGAGTCGATCGACGCGATCCGCGAAACCGGCCCCGCCCGCAAACTCGTCCCCATCCACGTGAATGGGCGAGGCATCCCGCGCGCCGGCATGCGCGTGCTCGTGGACGGCGTCGACGTTGGAATCGTCACCAGTGGCACGATGAGTCCCATGCTCAAGCGCGGCATCGCGCTCGCATGGATCGATGCCGGCCATGCGCAGGTCGACGCCGAGGTGCAGCTCGACGTGCGCGGCACGCTCGTCGACGCGCAGGTCGTGAAGCGCCCGTTCGTGCGCGGCTCGCTCGGCTGATCGTTCGCATGTCGCACGTGCCGGTTGCGCAGCTGTGGATTTCGTAGTTCACTGGATGCGGGGACACCAGTCCGCATGCGATGACGACGCGTGCAGGACATGAGGGGACGAATCCATGTGCGGAATCAGTAGCGTTGCAGGAGCCAGCGGCGGAGGCGCTCCCGGGAAGGTCGCGCAGACCGAAGTCGCGGGCGCCAACGGCACGGGCGTGCACCAGCACGCCGGGTGCAACGACATGCCCGCGGCCAAGGGCGGCGGAGCCGAAGGCGCCGTGGCCGGAGCCGAGGCCACCGGCGGCGGCGCCGCGCCGGGCACGCTCGCAGCGGCGCTCGAATCGCTCAAGGCCGCGCTCGCCGAGCTGGCGCAGGCCGTGCAAGCGCTGACCGGTGGCGCGCAGGTCGCCGGCGTGAACGGCCAAGCCGCCACCACGCAGCAGTACGTCGCGCGCAGCGCGTCCACCACGAAGAGCAGCGGCAAGGAAGACAACTCGTACGAGCAGCGCGTGCTCGAGCTGATCAACCAGGAGCGCGCGAAGTACGGGCTCGGCGCGGTGAGCTACAACGGCGCGCTCGACAACGCCGCCGAGAAGCACAACGAGCAGATGGCGCTCGTCGGCAAGATGGCGCACGAAGGCGTGGGCGACGGCGACCCGGGCGAGCGCATTCGCGCCGAGGGTTGGCGCAACTCGTGGGGCGAGAACGTCGCCACTGGCCAGACCTCGCCCGAGCAGGTCGTGCGCGAGTGGATGAACAGCCCCGAGCACCGACGCAACATCCTCGACCCGAGCTTCAAGTACATGGGCGTGAGCTACACGACCGCGTCGAACGGCCGCTCGTACTGGGCGCAGGAGTTCGGCTCGTAGGTCGATCGAACAAGGCGAAATTGCGGCCGGGCCGGCTCCCTCGACGTCGTCGCAGGGATGCCGGCCCGGCAGTTCTTCATGGGCGTGACTCGGTCATGCGTATTGCTTGACCAGCTTCACGTCCTGCGCGACCGCGGCTCGAAGCTCCGGGGTTGCCTGGCCCGTGGGCTGCACGCCCTTCATCACTTCGTACTTGCGCACGGCAGCTTGCGTGGCCGCGTCGTACATTCGCGTCATCTTGCCCTTGTAGAGCCCGAGCGTCGCGAGGTTCTCCTGCAGCTGGCGAGCGAACGTGCCGCGAGCGTTCGCACGAAGCGTCACGCCTTTCGTGACCGTCGTGGGCGCCATCGCCGAAGGCGTGGTCGCCTGTGCCTGCGCTTGCATCGCGAGGTTCTGCTTGTGCTTGCTGATGAAGTGCACCGCAAGTCCGCCGATCGCGCCGATCGCGGCGCCCGCGGCGGTCATGATGCCCTTCGCCGCCCAACCGGCCGGGCCGAGCGCGGTGATCAGTCCAAGCGCCGGAGTGAAGGACGCGGCGAAACCCACGCCCGCGCCGACCACGCCGCCGACGAGCATCTTCTTGAGCAGCGAACCACCCGTGGGTTCGCCCGGCGAGCCACCTCCCTGCACCATGTACCCACCCGCGGAGGTGGTTCCGGTGCTGAACGGAACGCTACCGATCGCGCCGTCGCTGTTCACGTCCACGTTCGTGACCTGCTCGACCTTGTTGATCGCGCTGGATACGATTCCTGACAGGCTCATGGCCCTCGTCCTCTCGTCGTTGTGCGACGCACCTGACTGGGGCGGTGCGAACTCTCCAACCGTGTATCGCTGCGTCCAGCGACTTTGGTTCAAGTGGGCCACCGGTTGGCCCTCGGGGGACGGGGCGCGGCTATACTGGAGTCGTGAACCATCACGGGGGCGACCTGGCTTCGACAGGGTCGATCGCGCGGATGGGTCGCGAGCCGAGGATGGCGGTTGGCCTCGCTAATCAGTCCGCCACAACTCACATGCGAACGAGTCTGATCTCGCACTCGCAGCCTGATCCACTGAGCAATCGGTAGTTCAGGTGCGCCCCCACGAAGCCTTGGCTTGCGGCGTCGTGGCGGCATCAACG
>JBDHZF010000142.1:0-5879 GCA_039811765.1 Thermoleophilia bacterium
GGTTCGCTCGACGCCGCCGGCGTCGAGCACGAGATCGAGGTCGTGGTCTCGACGCCGATCGTTGCATGGGCGCCCGAGCGCGAGCAGCGCGCATGAAGATCGTGATCACCGGCGCGAGCGGCGGCATCGGCGCGGCGGCCGCGCGCCAGCTCGCCGCGATGGGTCACGACGTGGTCGTCGTGGGTCGCTCGCCCGCCAAGACCCGGTCGGTGGCGAACGCGATCGGCGCGCCGCACCTGCTCGCAGACTTCCACGAGATGGCGCAGGTGCGAGCGCTCGCGGACGCGATCCGCGCCGAGCACGCCGACCTCGACGTGCTCGTCAACAACGCCGGCGGGATCTTCGGCGATCGCACGCTCACCGCGGACGGCAACGAGCGCACCTTGCAGATCAACCACCTCGCGCCGTTCCTGCTCACGAACCTGCTGCTGCCCGAGCTTCGCGCGAACGGCGCTCGCGTGCTGAACACGTCCAGCGTGGCGCATCGCGCGCTCGCGCGGTTCGACATCGACGACCTGGACGCCGAGCGCGGCTACTCGCCCCGCACCGCGTACGGCAATTCGAAGCTGATGAACGTGCTGTTCACGCGCGAGCTGCACCGGCGCGAGCACGAGCATGGGATCTCCACGGTCGCGTACCACCCCGGCAACGTGGCCTCCAACTTCGCGGCGGATTCGACCAGCCTGCTGCGGCTCGTCTACACGACGTTCCTGCGACGCCTGTTCCTCGTCGACGTCGAGCGCGGCGCCGACAACACCGTGTGGCTGGCCAACGGCACGCCGGGACGCGACTGGCGGTCCGGCGAGTACTACGTCAAGCGATCGCCCGGGCGCACGAGCAGGCTCGCCGACGATCCGCAGCTGGCGCGGCGCCTATGGGAGCTGAGCGCGCGCCGCGTGGGCGTGCCGGACGCCGCTCCCGACCCGCGCTGAACGACTCGTCAGCCAGCGTCCATGAGCTCGAGCAGCTTCGTGGTGGTGCGCCAGTTGCGGATCGTCATCGACGCGTACTGCGGCGTGCCGACGATCTTCGACAAGCGGCTCCTCGTGCGCTCGGCCGACAGGCGCTGCGAGTAGATCACGCCCGGTCCGGGCCAGACCTCGTCGATCCCTTCGCGCGGATCGAACACCGCCATCGCGTGCTTGGCCGTGATGTCGAGCAGGAAGATCGCGTCGCTGTGGAACGTGTCCGGCCGCTCGCCGAAGCCCGGCGGCCGTTCGTCGACCACGCGTCGCAATTGCGCACGGGTGAGGACCTTGACGCGCACGAGGTCGACGTCGAGCGCGAACGAATTGGCGATCACGCGCTCGATTCGATCGGCGACGACCGTGGCCGAATCGCCGCTTGCGACGAGCACGTTGCCGCTGGCGATGTAGGTGGCGACGTCCGTGAACCCGTCGGCCTTCAGCCGTTCGCGCAGCTCTGCCATCGGCACGCGGTTCCTGCCGCCGACGTTGATGCCGCGAATCAGCGCGAGATAGCGAGGCACGGAGACGATTCCTCCTGGCGAACGTCAGCGCGACAAGCGATGCGACTGCGTGACGGTCGCGGTTTCCTTGCCGGCCTTGACGACGACGGACGTGGCGACGGCGACGGGACTGCGCTTGGCGGCGAGCCATGCCTTCGCCGCGGCGTTGAGGCGCACGGTGACCGTTCCGGTCTTGCCCGGCGCGATCTTCGTCCTCGCGCTGACGCCTCGCACCGTCCGACCGGTTCGCACGGTCGCGGTGGACCAGCACGCCACCGCGGCGGAGCACTTCACCTTCACGGCGACGCGACCGCTCGGCGCCCTGAGCAGCGCGTTCTTCGCGGTGACCAGCGTGGCGATCGACTTCACCGCCGTCTTGGCGATCGCGACCGACTTCGCATCCTCGGAAACGGCGACGCTCGCCTGTTGCCAGCAACCGTTCTTCGCGACCAGGCACGATCCGGCCGGGGCGATCACCTGCACCGTCACGCCCAGCGGAACGTCGACGGAGAACTTGCCGTTGGCGGCGGTCTTGGCGCTGATCGTGCCCATCGGACCGACCACCGTCACCGTGGCGACCGCGCGACCGCTCGCGGGAACGCCGACGCCCAGCTGGCCGGTGAGCGCAGCGCGCGACTTGAAGATCGAGCCGGTGTCGTTGACGGCGCCGCTGCGGTCGTGCCACACGAGCACGTCGCCGAGCGCGTTCACGTCGACGATCTTGGAGACGAAGAAGCCGCTCTGGGTCATGTCCGGGGCCTTGAACTCGGCGGTGACGTCGGTCCACGTTCCCTTGGCCAGGCTCCACATCGAGACGCCGTCGCCCTGCTGCACGTTTGCGAAGACCTTGTTCGCCGATCCGACGAACGGCGTGATCGTCGCGCCCTGCGCGAGGCCGGGAATCGGGATCGGCGTGGACGTCACCGAACGGGTCTTGGAGTCGTAGCGCAGCAGCACCGGCGTGCGCGTGGCAGTGGTGTCCGGCAGCGCCGTGACGCCGACCATCACGCCGTCCGACGCGATGTCGGTGACGCTCGTCTCGCTCATCGTCGCGCTCGCCGTGCCGTCGCCGGAGATCCAGCGCGTCGTGCCGGCCAGCAGGTACGTGCCACTGCCGCAGACGCTGCCGGTGAAGAAGAACGAGCCGTCGGGCGCGATCGCGCTGCTCGTGGACCCCGACTGGACGTTGCTCAATGCCAGCGACGCGCCGTCGCTGCGGACCGACGCGATCTCGCCGGACGTGCCGCACGTCGGCGCCGACGACTGGACCTTCAGCCATCGCCCGGAGTCGTCGAGCCCGTCGCCCACCACCTGCACGCCGCGCTGGATCGCTCCCACGTCGCTGCCGGAGGTCGAACCCGCCGACCACAGCATGACGGCGTCGTCGCCGACGTAGTCCTCACCCGGATCGTAGCTGCCGACGAGCTGCCCCGACGAGTTGATCGAGCGCACCGACGCCGACTGGTTGGGGAACGCGAGCGCCTGCTCGACACCGCCGCGCAGGACAACACCCGCGAAGTTCGGCGCGGCATAGCGCGTGCCGACCACGTCGCCGCCATTGTTCATCTCGAGCGGCGCGAACCCGAAGTCGACGCGGCTGGTCGCGGCGGCGGCGCCGGTGGCAAGCGATGCGAACGCCGCGACGGCGAGCACGGGGACGAGCGTGAACGTGGAGATCCTCATGAACGATCCTTACTTGTACTTCTTGGTTTCCACGCCGGTCAGCGTGTCCTTGCCGCGGTCTGCGCGAACGATGTCCTTGCCGGCGCCGCCGTCGACGATGTCCTTGACCTTGTCGAACGCCATGAACCGGTCGTTGCCCGCCTCGCCGCGCAGCGTGTCCTTGCCCGCGCCGCCGACGATCAGGTCCTTGCCCGCGCCGCCGAACACCACGTCGTTGCCCGCGCCGGCGAGCGCCGTGTCGTTGCCGGCGCCGAGCAGCACGCGATCGGCGCCCGTCCCGGCGGAGACGATGTCGTTGCCGGCGCCGCCGTCGAGCACGTCGTTGCCGCCGAGCGACACGATCAGGTCGTTGCCCGTGCCGCCGCGCACGATGTCGTCCGCGTACTTCTTCTTGCTCTTCTTGGCGCGCAAAGACTTGCCGCCGATCGCGCCGTTGCTGTCCTTGATCGTCTGCGCGATCTGCTTCGCCATCGTCTTGATCTTCGACGCGATCTGGCGAACCGTGTCAGCCGTGACCGTGTCGTTGCCGGCGCCGCCGATGATCACGTCCACGCCGTCGCCGCCCGCGAGCACGTCGTTGCCCGCGCCGCCGGAGATGATGTCGTTGCCGCCCGCGCCGTCGATGTTGTCGTTTCCGGCGCCGCCGTCGATGATGTCATTGCCCTTCGTGCCGGTGATCGTGTCGGCCTTGCCAGTTCCGGTGATCACCTTCGGCGCGGTCGCCGTCACCGTCGCGCAGTGCGAGAACTCGGACGTGCCCAGCCCGTTCAGCGCCTCGGTCTCCTCCGTGGCGGTGGCGGTGAGGTACTCGCCCACCTTCACCGCTTCGGGAACCTCCACCGAGTAGATCGCCTTGCCGGTGCCGTCCGTCTTCACGAACTTGTAGCCGAGCACCCGCTCGCCGTCGCCGTAGCCGAACTTGTTGCAGCGACCGCTCGCGAAGAACTCCACCTTGTAATTCGTGTTCGGGGTGGAATCGAGCAAGCCGACGATGCGCGTGCCCTTCTTCACGGGCGCGCCACCCGCAAGCTCCGGCGTGTTCTGGAACCCGTTCGGGCCGTCGTCGGCGTCGCGCTCGTCGTTCGCGGTCGGGCCGAACGCGTCCTCGGTGAGCTTCACGCGCGAGTCGAGGATGTCGATGCCCATGCCCGGCGCGCCCGGGAACAGCTGGTTCCAGCCGTTGTCCATGAAGCGGTTGGAGCGGATCTTCACGCGCCTGGGCCAATGCCCCTGCGTGCCAGGGCCGAGCCACAACCCGGCCTGGCGATTGTGCGCGAACACATTCGCGCCCTTGGCGGGAAGCCCCTCGGAATCGGTCTTGCCGATCGTGGTGTCGGTGACGTCGCCCACCACCCACACGCCGATCTCGTTCGCCCACTGGCGACCGCCGAGCGGCGTGGACGTGTCGCCGCTCTTCGCGCCAATGTAGTTGCCCTCGATCACGTGCTTGTCGGACTTGTTGAGCTCGTCGAACTGCTGGTCGCTGATCGACGTGGTGAGGTCTTGGCCGCTGAACGCGACGAGCAGCTTGGCGATCGGATCGGCGTCGTCGGAGTTGAGCGCCGCGTCGCGCTGTTGGCGCTCGAGCTCGCGGAAGTTGGCGCGCGCCGCTTCGAGTTCCTCGGCGTTCAGCTCGTGGTGCGCGAACATCGCTCCGATGATGTTGCGCGTGATGCGGTTGCCGCTCGCGCCTTCGCCGCCGATCGTCACCTTGTGGCACGAGCCGCAGAGCAGTCCGACGACGTTGTAGTCGAAGTCGTTGTTGGTCCACGTGGCGCCGTTCGCGTGCAGCGCGATCGTGCCGATGGCGTTGCCGCGCAGCGTGTTGCCGTCGACCTTGTCGGGCCCGGTGGCGAGCATCGTCATGCCGATGATGCCGCCCAGCTTCTCGATCTTCATGTCGCGACCGAACGGGGAGTCCGCGGGGATGTCGCCGCCGATCGTGTTGTTGGCGTAGGTGTTGCCGGCGACGAGGTTGCCGCTGGTGGTGAGACCCATGAAGTTGCCGGTGATCGTGTTGGAATCGACCACCGCGCCCTCGGTGTTGACGAGCCACAGACCGAAGAGGTTGAGCTTGCTCAAGCGAGCCTTGCCGGATTCCGAGAGCTTCTCGGCCCAGTCGACTATCGCGTCGCCGGCGCCGATCTTGTTGCCGCGAATCTCCAAGCCGGTTGGGCGTGGGCCGATCGCGAGCAGCGCCGCGACGTTGCCTTGGATCAGGTTCGGCTGCGCGACGCTGCCAACGTGCACGGCGTTTGCGCCGCCCGCGATGACAACGCCGTAGATGTTGCCCACGACGAAATCGCTCGCGGACTTGTCGGGCTTGACGCCGATGTAGTTGCCCAGCACGTTCACGCCGCTGACCGTGGCGCCCGGGCCTTCCATGACCATCGCGCCGAAGACGTTGCCGGTGATCGTGTTCGCGGACGCGGCGTCCCCGCCGATCGTCACGTCGGTCACGGTCTGGCCGGACGCCGGCGCGATCACGATGCCGGACGCGGAGCTGAACTGGTCGACGCCGCTCGCGCCGGACACGAGCTCGCCACCAGCGCCGAGGCCGACTGTGTTGCCGAGGATGTCGAGGTTCGTGAGCGACGATTCCACGAGGACGCCGGCGCCGAACTGGAGCATCACGTCGCGCAGCTGCGCGTTGGCGGCGTCGGGCGACGCGGCGCCGAACGAGCGCAGCGCCTCGCCGAGCAGGTCGGGTCGACCGTTGCCGGCGATG